>QHUT01000074.1 GCA_003222055.1 Gemmatimonadota bacterium | reverse complement strand
GATGATCAAGAGCTTCCTGGTGATGCGCTCACTCGATACCGGGTACGACGCCTCACGCGTCGTGACGATGGCCGTCGATCTCCCCCCCATCGCGTATGCCGACGCGAGGCGCATCCGGGCGTTCCACACACAGCTGTTGGAGCGCCTGGCGCGGATCGCCGGTGCTGACGCGGTCGGCGCCGTGTCGTTCCGACCGATGGCGGGCATGGGGATCATGGGCAACTTTTCGGTGGAGGGCCCGACCCTTGCCGCACGGGTACTCGGTCGACAAGCCGACGGTGAGCCCGGGCTACTTCGGCGCGCTCGGGATCCGTATCCTCGCAGGGCGCGACTTCACGCCCGCCGACCGCGCGGGTGAGCCCGGCGTCGTGGTAGTCAGCCAATCGGTTGCCCGACGCGTGTGGCCCGGTCTGGACGCCGTCGGGAAGCGGATTTCGATGCAGGACGACCCGGGCCCAAACGACTGGCTCACCGTCATCGGCGTCGTCAACGACGTCGTTCAGGACGAGCAGTTGACCCGGCATTCGACGATCTATCTGCCGTATCTCCAGACCACCTCGCCGGGCTTCATCAATCACATGACATATGTCATGCGCCCGGCGCCAGGCTCGGGGAACGTCGCCCCGGCGATGCGGGCCGCGTTGCGCGAGGTCGACCCCACGGTCCCCGCCCAGGCGCTGCAGACCATGGATCAGTCGATGATGGACACGATAGCGGAACCGGTGTTTCAGATGCGGCTGCTCGCGACCTTCGCCTGCCTCGCGCTGTTCCTCGCCGCGCTCGGCACCTACGGCGTCCTGGCCTACGACGTCACCGAGCGCACCCGCGAGATCGGCCTGCGCATGGCGCTCGGCGCGACGCCCGGCACCGTGCTGCGCATGGTGCTCGGGCGCACCGCCGCCCTGGCACTCACGGGCGCGGCGCTCGGCGTCGCCGGCTCGTTGATGCTGACCAGAGTCCTCACCAGGTGGTTGTTCGAGGTGAAGCCGACCGACCCGGCGACCCTCGCCGCGGTCACGGTCGTGTTGCTGCTGGCGGCGCTCCTCGCGGGCTTTCTCCCGGCGCAGCGCGCGGCCGGGGTTCGGGGCCTCACGACGCTGCTACTGCGCGACTGAGCGTCCACAAGCAGGTCCTTCGCTCGCGCGCGTCCCGCGCGCTCGCTCAGGATGACAACGCCGCGTGCGGTTTTTGACTCCGCCGCCAGCTTCCGTTTGTGCTTATCACAGCGTGGGTGCGCAGGTTGGCCTTGTGCCGGCGTCACGCGCGCGCGAACGTTCGCGCGTGAACGTGAGTCCCGTGCTCGCGCTCGCGGGACTCGCCGCGATCGGCCTGCTCGCAACCCGGCTGCCGCGCCCGGCGTGGCGTCGCGTGCCGAGCCTGGACCTGGTGCTCGCGGCGGGCGGTCCGCTGGTCTGCGTGGGCCTGGTGCTGGGACCGGGCATCGGCTTCGTGAGCCCCCCGCTGTTGCGCGCGCTCGCGCCGGTCACGGCCCTCACGCTGGGGTGGATCGGCGCGACGCTCGGCGCTCGCTTCGAGTGGCGCTACGTGCGCCGCATTCCCCGAGACATCTGGCTGCTGGTCGCAATGTCGGCCGCGAGCGCCAGCGCCGCGGTCGCCCTCGCCGCCGCGCTCCTGGCCCGGCTCGTCCCGGCGTTGGGCATGGTCTGGACCCCGCGGCTACCCGTGATCGTCACGCTGGCGGCCGTGGCGGCCGCGTCGGGACCCGGGGCCGTCACGCTCGTCGCCCGGACGCTGGGGCTGGGCGAGCTCGTCGCCCGGCGCATCGCCCGTGCGGCCGTGCTCGAGACCGCTGCCGGCGCGCTGGCCATCACGGTGCCGCTCGCGCTGCACAACCCCCATGCCAGGGCCGGCGCGGAGCTCGGGTGGCTGGCCTCGCTCATCTTCGCCGTGGGCAGCGGGGCATTGGTCGGGATGGCATTCCTGTCCGTCAGCCGGCTGCGGTCGGCGCCCGCGGATCTGGGCTTCGCGCTCCTCGCGACGCTGCTGTTCGGCGCGGGCCTCGGCTACGCGGCCGACCTGTCACCGCTCGTCGTCTGCGCCCTGGCGGCCGCGCTGATCGTGAACGTCTCGCCCCGGCGGCATCTGGCCCGCCAGGTGCTCGCCGATTGGGCGCACCCCCTCACCGCCGCATTCCTGATCGTGACGGGCGCATTGCTCACGCTCCCGACCGCGTGGCTGCTGGTCGCGGCGCCGCTGCTGGCGCTGGTCCGCATGGCCGCGAAGTGGGGGGGGGTGCGCTTCGGGCGTGAGGCCGCGCGGCGACCCGACATCCCGCCCCTTGCGGGACTCGCTACCGTGCCGCAGGGTGCGACCGCGCTCGCGCTGGGCCTCGGCTTCTTCATCCAATACGACAGCCCGGGAACCGCGGGAGTGGAGGCCGCCGCGGTGCTGACCACCGTGGTCGTGGGCGTGGCCGTCGCGCAGCTGGCCGCGCCATCGCTCGTCGCGCTCGCGCTCCGGGCGGACCCCCCGCGGTTGACACGCGCGCCCGAGACGCCCGAGCTTAGTCCCCGATGATCCCAACCTGGGTGGCGGTGGTGGCGGGGATTTCGCTCGCCATTCTCGCGCTCTCCGCCATCGCTATCGCGGTCTCGTCCGTGGCGGCGGCCCTCGGGGTGCGGGCATTCTTGCGTGTGCTGCGCGACCTCGCCGGCCCCGCCGTGGGGGACGTGCGTCAACTCGTGGGGACGATCCGCTCCGAGGCGGAAAGCCTGGTCGGCACTTCGCGGGAGCTGCGGGAGCGCATCGTCAAGGCGGCGGACGCGGCGCAAACGCGTCTCGCCGACCTCGATGCGCTGTTCGAGGTCGTGCAGGAGGAAGTGGAAAGCACCGTCCTCGACGCCGCCGCCAGCGTGCGCATGGTGCGCCGCGGCCTCTCCCTGGTCGACTGGGGCCGACGGGCGCTGAAACGCGGGAGGAAGCACTGAGAGGGGGAGGGCGGCGCCTCCTCGCCGCGGCGGCGGCCGGCATGGCCGGCGTGGCCCTCTTCCCCGCCGTGGCGCACGCCTGGACGCCGGGCACGCATGTCTACCTGGGCGAATCGGTGCTCGCGAACCTGCACCAGCTGCCGGGGCTCGTGGCCGACCTGCTGCGCGCGTTCCCCTACGACTTCCTGTACGGCAACATCGCCGCGGACACGTCGATCGGCAAGAAGTACGCCCCCGTGGGCCGGCATTGTCATGCCTGGCACGTGGGACAGGAGATCTTCGACCTGGCGCCCACGGACCCGCTGCGGGCGTTCGGCCTCGGTTACCTCTCGCACCTCGCGGCCGATTCGGTGGCGCACAATTTCTTCGTCCCACGCCAGCTGCTCCTCACCTCCAGCTCCACGGCGCTGGGCCACAGCTACTGGGAGAGCCGTTTCGAGACTCATCTGGGGGACGCGTATGCCAAGGAGGCAAAGGAGGTCATCCTCCGGGACCACGCGCCCAGCGACGCGCACCTCGACTCGATCATCTCGCCCACGCTCTTCAGCGTGGGCACCAACCGCCGCCTGTTCCGCGGCATGGTGCATCTCACCGAGAGTGAGAGCTGGCGCTGGGCGTTCCAGATGATCCTCGAGAACACGCGCTGGGACTTGCCCGACGACGATGTGGAGCGGCACATGGCGGTGGCGTTCGAGTACGTGATGCAGCTGCTGGGCGAGCACGACGCGGCGGCGCGGCGGCTCGATCCCGCCGGCGATCAGGCACTGCGGCTCGCGAAACAGATGCGGCGCCAGGCCCTGCAGGAGGGTGGCCGGGAGGATCCCGACCGCATGCTCGAGACGGCGGAGCACCACTTCGGCCTGCCCACACCGGCGCTCGCCTACTGGAAGCAGTCGCAATCGCAGCGGCCGTGGCGCGACCGCGAGCGGAGCGACTAGGCCACCAGCTTCTCCTCGAGCACGCGCTGCGCCAGCTTGGGGTCCGCCTTGCCGCGCGACAGCTTCATTACCTGGCCCAGGAAGAACTGCAAGAGCTTCGTCTCGCCGCTCCTGTAGCGCGCGACTTCCGTGGGATGGGACACGAGGACCTCGCTCACCCAGCCGGTGACCACGCCAGTATCGGCCACCTGGATGAGGCCCAGCGCTTCCGCGACGTTCCGCGGCTCGCCCCCATGGTCGGCCACCTCGCCGAACACGCGCTTCGCCGCCTGATGGCTCAAGGTACCGCCCCGCACGAGGCCGATCAGGTTCGCGAGCGCCCCGGCCGGCACGCGCAGGCCGTCGGCGTGGTCCTTCGCATCGGCGAGCACTTCCGTCATGACCCAGTTCGCCGCGGCCTTGGCATCCGCACCGGCGTGGACCACGGCCTCGTAGTAGTCGGCGACGCTGCGATCGGCGGTCAGCACCGCCGCGTCGGTCACGCTGAGGGCGTACTTCTCGACGAAGCGCTCGCGCTTCTTCGCCGGTAGCTCGGGCAGGAGCGCCTGCTGCTCGGCGATGAACTCCTCGCGCAGCACCAGGGGCGGGAGATCGGGATCCGGGAAATAGCGGTAGTCGTGGCTCGCTTCCTTGGCACGCTGGGGACGCACGCTGTTGGTCTTCGCGTCGTACAACAGCGTCTGCTGCTCGACCGTGCCCCCGCCCTCGAGCAGCGCGATCTGGCGGTCGTGCTCCACCGTGAGCGCCTTCTCGACGTATGCGAACGAGTTGATGTTCTTCACTTCGGTCTTCGTTCCCAACTCCGGCCGCCCCACCCGGCGCACCGAGACGTTCGCGTCGACGCGCAGGCTGCCTTTCTCCATGTCGCAGTCCGAGACCGCGGCGTACTCGAGCACCTGCTTCAGGGTCAGGAGATAGGCGCGCGCCTCCTGGGGAGAGCGGAAGTCGGGTCCCGTCACGATCTCAACGAGGGGCACCCCGCAGCGGTTCAAGTCGATGGCCGTGTGCTTCGGAAACCGGTCGTGCAGCGACTTGCCGGCGTCCTCTTCCACGTGCAGCCGCTGGATGGTCGCCGTGGCGATGCCGCGGTCCGGCGACAGGTACGACAGCGACCCCTCGGTCGCGAGCGGCTGCTCGAACTGCGAGATCTGGTAGCCCTTGGGCAGGTCGGGATAGAAATAGTTCTTGCGCGCGAACACGCTGCGGGAGTGCACCGTGCATCCCAATGCCAGGGCCGCGCGGACCGCGAGCTGCAGCGCCAACCCGTTCGCCATGGGGAGTGCCCCCGGCAGGCCCAGACACACCGGGCAGACGTTCGTGTTGGGCGGCGCACCGAACGCCGCCGAGCAGCCGCAGAACATCTTGGATGCCGTCCGCAGCTGCACGTGCGTCTCGAGCCCGATGACCGTTTCCCAACTCGCGGGCGCGGCCATCACGCTTCCTCGGTGGCCGGCACGACCCGCTCCAGTGCGTACGCCGCCTCGAGCATCTCGTCTTCGAGGAACGCCTGGCCGATGAACTGCCCGCCGAGCGGCAGTCCCTTGACGCGTCCGATGGGAAGCGAGATCGCCGGCAGGCCGGCGAGGTTTGCCGTCACCGTGAAGATGTCCGACAGGTACATAGCGACGGGGTCGTCGAGCTTCTCGCCGGCCTTGAAGGCCGGGCTGGGAGTCGTCGGAGTGAACAGCAAGTCGACGCCGCGGTCGAACGCGTTGCGGAAGTCCTGGGCGATCAACGCCCGCATCTGCTGGGCCTTGCGGTAGTACGCGTCGTAATAACCCGACGACAGCACGTACGTGCCGAGCAGGATCCGCCGCCGCACTTCCGGACCAAACCCCTCCCCCCGCGTCGTGCGGTACAAGGCCCGCACGTCCGCCGACCCGTCGAAGCGGGGACCGTAGCGGGCGCCGTCGTAGCGCGCCAGGTTGGACGACGCCTCGGCCGGCGCCAGGATGTAGTACGTGGGCACCGCGTACGCCGTGTGTGGCAACGCCACCTCCCGCACCGCCGCCCCCAGCTCTTTGCACAGCCGGACGGCGCGGTCGCACGCCCGCCGCACGGCGGGATCCAGGTCGGCCGGGAAATACTCCCTCGGGATGCCGATCACGAAACCCTGCAGCGATTCGGGCACGTTGGGCAGGCGCAACGGATCGCGCTCCTCGCACGTCGAGTCCTTCGGATCGCGACCGCTGATCACCGACAGCACGCGCGCCGCGTCGTGGACACTGCGGCCCAGCACGCCGATCTGGTCGAGCGAGGAGCCGAACGCCACGAGCCCCCAGCGCGAGACGCGACCGTAGGTAGGCTTGATCCCCACGACGCCGCACAACGAAGCCGGCTGGCGCACCGAGCCGCCGGTCTCGGAGCCGAGGGCCGCGGGCACGGCACCCGCCGCCACCAGGGCGGCCGAGCCGCCCGAGGAGCCCCCCGGGACTCGGGTCTTGTCGAAGGGGTGCAGGGTCCGCCCGTACGCGGAGTGCTCGGTGGACGAGCCCATGGCGAACTCGTCGCAGTTGGTCTTGCCGGCGATGAGCGCTCCTGCCGCCTTCAGCTTCGCCACGGCGGTGGCCTCGTACGGCGAGCGATAGGACTCGAGGATCTTCGACCCGCAGGTCGTGGTGAACTCGAGGGTGCAGATGTTGTCCTTCACGGCCACCGGCATGCCGTAGAGAACCCCGGACGGGTGGGCCGCCTGGGCCTGTGTGACGAGCGCCTTGCGGAGCTCCCCCACGGGCGTCAGGCAGGCGTTGAGGCGTTTGGCCTTGACGAGGCGGTCGGCCGTCGCCTTGGCACTGGCGAGCGCTTCGCTCGGATCGCTCACGAGTCGGCGCCCTCGAACGCGCCGAGCTTCGGCACCAGGAAGAAGCCGTCCTTGAAGGCGGGGGCCAGCGCCTCCGGACCAAACGCGAGGGGGATGGGCTTCACCTCGTCGGCCCGGAAGCGCAGCGCGTCCGGCCCGGGCACGAACGGCTTCACGCCTTCGCTCGCGGGCACGGCGTTGATCTGGGCCACGTACTCGAGGATCCGCGACATCTGCTCGGCGAGGAGCGGCAGCGCTTCCTCACTCACGTCGAGCTCCGCGAGGCGCGCGATCTTCAGCACTTCGTCGTGTGTGACGCTCATGCGCTCTCCCACTCGCGCTCGAGCCCGGCGTAGGCGACGAGCAATTGCTTGGTGCCGATCTCCCGATCGTCGAACTCCACCGTGACCTTCAGCTCCCGACCGGCGCCCGAGACGGCGCGCACCACCCCGCTCCCGAACTTGCGATGTCGCACGCGCTCGCCCGCGGTGTAGCGCGAGACATCCTGCGAGACCTCGACCTCCCAGTCGAGGTCCGCCGGCGTGGCGCCGCGCGCCCGCGCGTCCCCGGCATTGCGGCGCGCCGCCCGCGCCCCGCGGTCCCATAGCGGCGTCGTGCTCCGCTCCTCCAGCACGCCCGCGGGAACCGCCTCGAGAAAGCGGGACGGCTCCGACAGCTCGAGCCGGCCGTTCCGGTACCGCGTGCGCGCCCATGAGAGATACAATTTTTCGCGCGCGCGCGTGAGCCCCACGTAGCACAGTCGTCGCTCCTCCTCGAGCCCCCCCGGCTCACCCGCGGCGCGGGCGAGCGGGAACAGTCCGTCTTCGAGACCCCCGAGCGTCACCACCGGCCATTCGAGACCCTTCGCCATGTGGACGGTCATCAGCGTCACGCCAGTCGGGTCGCCGCTGCCCTGATCTGCAGACGTCACGAGCGCCGCCTGCGTGAGGTACCGCTCGATCAGCGATGCACCCGTCCCCTCTCCCCCGTCCCCCGTCCCATCGTCTTCCTCCGCCGTCTCCGCCCACTGCGCGGCGCCCGCGATCAGCTCCTGCACGTTCTCCAGCCGCTCGATCCCCTCGGGGCCCTCCTCGGCGAGGTACTGCGGATAGCCCACGGCCGCGATCGTCTGCTCCAGCGCCGTGGCGGGGTCCGCGTGGGCGTACCGTCCCCGCAGGTCTTCGAGCAGGCGGGCCACGCCGGCGAACGCGTCCCGCACGTTGGGCCGCAGGTCGGGGATCCGGCCCGCCGCCCTGGCGGTCTCGAACAGCGACTGTCTCCACTGCGTCGCCGCGCGGACGAGCTGCGCGAGTGACGCGTCGCCGATGCCCCGGCGCGGAACGTTCACCACGCGCAGGAAGGCCTGGTCGTCCGCAGGGTTGGCGATGAGGCGCAGGTAGGCGAGTACGTCCTTGACCTCGCGGCGCTCGTAAAAGCTCACGGCGCCCACCAGGCGGTAGGGGATCCCCCGGAACCGGAACGCCTCCTCAAGCGGGCGGGATTGCGCGTTGGTGCGGTACAGCACGGCCATTCCTTCATAAGGAACGTCGTCTTGGGCGGCGCGACGCGCCAGCTCCGCGGCCAACCACTCCGCCTCGTCGCGCTCATCGGCGGCGGTGAGCAGAGTGACCGGCTCGCCCCCCTGCTTCGCGGTGAACAGTGTCTTGCCCAGCCGGCGCCCGTTCTCCGCGATTACCCCGTTCGCGGCGTCGAGGATCACCTGGGTGGAGCGGTAGTTTTGCTCGAGCTTGATCAGGGTGGTCCCGGGGAAGTCGCGCTGAAACGAGAGCATGTGCCGCACGTCCGCCCCGCGCCAGCCGTAAATCGCCTGATCGTCGTCGCCGACCACGCAGAGATTGGTGTGCTGCGCCGCCAGCTGGCGCACCAGCCGGTACTGCGCCGCGTTGGTGTCCTGGAACTCGTCCACCAGCACGTGGTCGAAACGCCGCTGCCAGTACGCGAGCCGCTCGGCATGCTCGGCGAAGAGCGTGAGGGGCAAGAGGAGCAGGTCGTCGAAATCCATCGCGTTGGCCTGCTTCAGGGTGGGGCCGAGCACTGCATAGATCTCCGCCGCCACTCGCTCCAGTGGGCTTTCGGCGCTCGCGCCCAGCTCTTCGGGGAGGAGCATGCGGTTCTTCGCCCCGGAAATGATGGCGTGGATCGCACGGGGCGGATTGGCCTTGGGCGAATGGCCACGCTGCTCGAGCAACCGTTTGACCAGCGCCTCGGAATCGTCCTGGTCGTAGATCGTGAAGTTGGGCCCGAAGCCGAGGTGGGCTGCTTCACGCCGCAGCAGCCGCGCCGAAAGCGAGTGGAACGTCCCGATCCACAGGCCGCGCGGATCGGCACTGAGCAACGCCCCGACCCGGGCTCGCATCTCTCCCGCCGCCTTGTTGGTGAAGGTGACCGCGAAGATCCGCGAGGGGGCCACGCCGCGCTCCTGGATCAGGTGGGCGATGCGGGCGGTCAACACGCGCGTCTTGCCCGAGCCGGCCCCGGCGAGCACCAGCAGCGGTCCACCAGGGTGGCGGACTGCAGCCTCTTGAGCGGGATTGAGCGGGAGCGTCACCCGTCCCCCCTCCCCCGTCCCCCGTCCCGCTCTTGTACCAGCGGAAACTCCAGCACGAACTCGGTCCCCTCTCCGCCCGGCGCCGGACGGTACAGCAGCCGCCCCCCGTGCTGCTGCTCGACGATGCGGCGCGCCAGCGCCAGGCCGATGCCCCACCCGCCCGGCTTGGTGGAGACCCCCGGCTCGAACAGGTTCGCGCGGACCTCGGGGGCGACGCCGGGGCCGTCGTCGCGCACCGAGATGCGGGCCGTCCGCGGGACCGCGTCGACGGTGACGTCGATGCTGCCACCGCGCCCCGACAGCGCATCGATGGCGTTCTTGATCACGGCTTCGAGCGCCCATTCCACGAGCACGGGATCCCCCAACGCGGTGGGACCGGGCCCAGTGGCGCGCAGCGCCAGGGCCACCGGGCTCGCGAGCGTCGGCAGCCGGGGCCGGAAGTAGCTCACGACGCGCTCCGCCACGGCCCCGAGGCCCACCGGCTCGCGCCGGGCCGGGCGGCCGATGCGTTCGAACCGCTTGGCCACCCGCTCGAGTCGCTCCGCATCCGCCTGAAGATGATCGGCCAGCTCGGCCCCGGTGGTATCCGGATTTTCCCGCAGGTAGGCAATCCATCCCGTGAGGCTCATCAGGGGCGTCCCGAGCTGGTGCGCCGATTCGCGCGCCATGGCGACCCACAGCCGGTCCCGCGCCCCCGCGACCTGCGAGCGGTAGGCCCACGCCGCGAGCAGCGCGAGGCACACGAGCACGGCGCCTTCCAGGGCTGCGAGGCCCGTCAGCGTGCGTGCCGTCGGGCCCGCCCCGTAGTGGATCGTGCCGACTCCGGGCTGCACCACCGGCGCATTCTCGGCGTCGAGCTGGGTGATCCAGGCCCGCAGCCGCGCCGTGTCGGCGCGCACGCTCGGCGGGGCGTTGTCCAGGGCCGTGATGCGTCCCGCCGCGTCGGTCACGACGATGGGGATACCGAGCGAACGCACCTGCCGGGCGAGATCGAGCAGCGCATCCGTGGCCGCATCCGGGCCGGGATCGTTCAGTCCGGCGAACACGCGCCCCAGCAGCGCGCTCGTCTGACGCGCGTCGTCGCGCAGGTGTCGCGCCACGATCCACCCGTACCCGACGGTGATCCCCCCGAGCACGAGCGCCAGTCCGACGACGACGGGAGGACCCGCGCGGCGCAGCGCGCCGTTACGCGCCACCGGATGCCACGAAGCGCTCCGTTCCGAGATAGGGGACGAGCGCCCGCGGAACGGTCACGGACCCGTCGGCCTGCTGGTGAGTCTCGAGCAGGGCGGCGATGGTGCGCGGCAGTGCCACACCCGAGGCGTTGAGCGTGTGAACGAACTCCGGCTTCGCCCCCGCCCCGGACCGATGGCGGATGTTGGCGCGCCGCGCCTGAAAATCCGTGAAGCTGCTCGAGCTCGAGACCTCGAGCCATTGTCCCACTCCGGGAGCCCAGACCTCGAGGTCGTACTTCTTGGCCGCCGCGAAGCCCAGGTCCGCGACGGCCATCAGCACCACGCGGTACGGCAATTCGAGCCGCTGCAGCACGGCCTCCGCGTGCGTGGTCAATCGTTCGTGCTCGGCGGGCGAGTCGGCCGGCCGGCAGAAGCGCACCAGCTCGACTTTGTCGAACTGGTGCACGCGCAGCAGCCCGCGGGTGTCCTTGCCGGCGGCGCCCGCCTCGCGCCGAAAGCACGGCGTGTACGCCGTGTAGGCGAGCGGCAGCTTCGCCCCGTCGAGGATCTCGTCGCGGTGGAGGTTCGTGACCGGGACCTCGGCCGTCGGCACCAGAAACAGGTCATCGGGCGCCGTCTTGTACGCGTCGTCTTCGAACTTCGGCAGCTGCCCCGTGCCGACCATGCTCTCCCGGCGCACGACGAACGGCGGCTCGACCTCGACGTACCCATGCTCGCGCGTGTGCAGATCGAGCATGAAGTTGATCAAGCCGCGCACCAGCTTCGACCCCGCCCCCACGAACAGCGGGAACCCCGATCCCGACAGCTTCGCGCCCCGCGCGAGGTCCAGGATCCCGAGCAGCTCGCCGAGCTCCCAGTGCGGCTTGCCGCCGCGGGGGGCCGGCTCGCCCCACGTGCGGACTACCTTGTTGTGCGACTCGTCTCCGTCCGGCACGTCCGGGAGCGGGAGATTGGGAACGTAGAGCAACTTCTCTTCGATGGCGGCTTCGACGCCGCGCAGCTCGGCTTCCAGGGTGTCGATGCGCTGCCCCAGCGTGCGGCGACCTTCACGCACGGCCGCCGGGAGCTCACCCTTCTCTTTCATCAAGCGCGCATCCTCCTTCGCGGCCTCGTTGCGCTCTCCCTTGAGCTGATCGAGCTGGCCAGTGAGCGCCCGGCGGCGCATGTCGAGCGCTTCCACCTCGTCGAGCAGTCGCGTGAGGCTCGGGTCGCCGCGCCGGGCGAGCGCAGCGCGCACCTGCTGAGGCGAGGCGCGAAGCAGCTTGAGGTCGATCACCGCGCCTACTGTTTGGGCAATCCCGGGGCGAGGCCGCGGTAGCCGCAATTCTGATCGACGAGAATCTCGAAGTCCACACGCCGTGCCGTCGAGTCCACGCTCAGGACATGGAGCTTGGCATACAACGGGATGCCGCCGATCAGGCAGGTCACCGGACGGGACACCGCGTACAAGACCTTGCCGGTGTCGAGCGTGACGGCCGTGTCCTGGATGTAGCCGCCGGTCGGCGCCAACGTGATGGCGGGGAACGCCGTGCTGGTCGGCTGCAGACCGGACGCCGTGCCGAGACGGAGGGCCGCGGTGGGCAGCAGGGCGGGCTTGCCGGCCGAGTCGAAGTCGAACGCGAAATCGAGGTTGACGGTGGTGTCGGTTCGCACCGTTGCCCGATCCTGGATGGAGTAGGCGGACGGCAAGGCGATGGCGGTACCACGCAGCGCGTACAGCGAGACCGTGTCCACGACGTTCGTGAACACCGCGGCCGGGAGGCCCGTCGTGTTGCTGCACGCAGCAGCGAGCAGCGCGAGACCGGTGACGGCGGCGGTCACGGCGACGAGTCGGCGGCGCGGAGTCATGCGGTGCCGGAGAAGATACCGAGCGGCGTCCAAGTGGGTCAACCCGCGATCGCTGCTTGACTTCGCCAGACTCCATTCCTAGCTTGGCCGCCGTATGGCGACGATCCGCGAAGTGGTTGAGGCGCTGAGCCGCCGCTCCGGGGTGGACGCGGTGGTCGTCGTCGGGCGCGACGGGCTGCCGATCGACTCCCGCACCGCCAACGGCGTCGATGCGGAAACCGTCGCCGCGCTCCTCCCGTCGGTCATCAACAGCATGATGCAGCTCGGGCAGGCGGGTGGACGCGGGGACTTCGGCACCGGCGTGCTCGAGTTCGGCGCCGGCCTCGCGCTGGTCTCGGTCCTCAACGTCGACGCGCTGCTGGTGGTGCTGGTGCAACCGTCCACCAACGTGGGCGCGATGCTTTACGACCTGCGCCGCCACCGCTCCGCGATCGCCGGCCTCCTCTGAGCGGGAGGCGCCCGCGTTGTCGCCCCACCGGCGGCACCTCCTCGTCGTCGACGACGAGCCGCACATCGGACTGCTGCTGCGGCCCCATCTCGAGCGGCTCGGCTACCGGGTGAGCCTCGCGCGCACGCTCGCCAACGCGCGCGCGGCGCTGCAGGACCGCCACGCACCGCTCGACGCGCTCCTGCTCGATCTCCATCTCCCCGACGGCTCGGGGCTCGACCTGCTGCGGGAGCTGCGCGCCGCCGCCGCCACGCGTCGTCTCCCCGTCATCGTGCTGACCGCCGAAGGCGACGAGCGGGTCCTCGGCGAGGCGGAAGAGCTGGGCGCCGCCCTGTTGACCAAGCCGTTCAGCCCCAGCAAGCTCACCGCGCGCATCGCCGCCATGCTGGAACATGGGCCCGCACCCGAGGACGCGCGGTGAGTGTCTGGGCGGCGATTCTCGCGGGCGGGTCCGGGACACGGTTCTGGCCGCTGTCGACGCCCGAGCGTCCCAAGCAGCTCCTGCCGCTGGCCGGCGACCGCCCCTTGCTGCAGCAGGCGGTGGAGCGGCTCGACGGGCTGGTGCCGCCGGAGCGGATCCTCATCCTCACCGGACCGTTCCTCGTGGACCAGGTGGCCCGCACGGTGCCGCAGATCCCGCAGGGGCAGGTGTTGGCGGAGCCGAGGGCGGCGTCCACCGCACCCGCGCTGGTGTGGGCGGCGCACTGGATCTCCGAGCGCGACTCCGGCGCTCAACTCCTCTCGCTGCACGCCGACTGGGCGGTCGAAGACGATCGCGCGTTCCGCGCCGCCGCACGGCAGGCGCTCGCGGTGGCCGACGAGTACGATGTACTGGTGACCGTGGGCGTCAAGCCGACACGCAACGAGACGGCGTACGGCTACATCGTCCCCGGCAAGCCGCTCGGCGGCGCGCGGGGAGTGCGGCGCTTCGTCGAGAAGCCTTCGCCGGCCCGCGCCGCGCTGCTGCGGCAGCGCGGGGCGCTCTGGAACACGGGCCTGTTTGCGTGGGGGGTGGCCCGCTTTCTCGGCGAAGCGGGCGCCTACGCGCGCGAGCTCAAGCCGGGCTGGCCGGCGCTGGCGGCGGGCGACATCGCGGGCTTCTTCGGCGCCGTGCGCCCCGTGGCGGTGGACGTCGCAGTGTTGGAGCGGACCAAGCGCCTCGCCGTGGTCGCGGGCACGTTTCGCTGGGACGACATCGGGTCGTGGGACGCGCTGCTGCGCATTCGCACGCCCGACGCGCGCGGCAACGTCGTGGTCGGGAACGTCACCGTGGCGGACGACGTCCGCCGCTCGGTCGTCTGGTCCGACAGCGAGCACCTCGCCGTGATCGGCCTGGAGGACATGGTAGTGGTGCGGGCCAACGGCCACACCCTCGTCATGCCGACGGGGCGCGCCGAGCGGCTGAAGCAACTCGTGCAGCGTCTGTGACACACGCGCTCTATCTGCTCGATCCCGAGCCGGGTGCCGCGTGGGCTCCGTTCTTGGGCGCGCGTCCGCTGTGTGAGCTGCGCGCCGGCGCCCATCTCATCCGCGAGCGGTGGGAGGCGTTCGTGGGCGTGGAGGCCACCGGGATCTTTGCCCTGCCCCACCTCGCCGGTTTCGCCGAGCCGGGGGTGCCGGCCGTGACGCCCCGGCGCCCGGTCACGGGGCCCGCGGTCATCGGCTCCTCGACCTTCGCCCCTCGCGGGCTCGCGCCCGCGCTCCCCGACGGCGCGTTCCGGCTCACCTGCGGCGGTATCACGGTGGGCTGGGGCGTGGGGCCGGGAGCGACGTGGGACCGGCCCCAGCCGCACGCGCGGACGATCGAGGTGGCGGGCGCGGTGCTGCACGGCGTGTACGACCTGGTCGCCACGCTCGAGCGGCTGCTCCACGCCGACTTGCGCGCCCTGCTCGGCGACGCCGACCCGATTCCCGCGGGGAGCACCGTGCTCGGCGACCCCGCCGCGATCGCGCTGCACGACGCGGTGGTCGAGCCGGGGGTAGTGTTCGACGTACGGGGCGGTCCCGTGGTCCTCGAGAGCGGGGCCGAGGTCCGCGCGGGGACGCGGCTGGAGGGACCGCTATGGGTGGGAGCCAACACGCACGTGCTGGGCGGCTCCGTGCGGGTGACGGCGATCGGTCCGCGTTGCAACGTGCGGGGCGAAGTGTCGAACTGCGTGTTTCTGGGGTATGCCAACAAGGCTCACGACGGCTTCGTGGGCCACTCGGTGATCGGCCGCTGGGCAAACCTCGGCGCCGGCACGATCACGTCGAACCTGAAAAACACGTACGGCCGCGTCCGGCTCGACGTGGCGGGTACGTCGCTCGAGACGGATCTCCAGTTCCTGGGCAGTCTCATCGGCGACCACGCCAAGACGGCGATCGGGACGCTGCTCGGAACGGGCTCGGTCGTCGGCACGGGGGCCAGCGTGTTCGACGCCGTGCGACCGCCCAAGTACGTCCCCCCGTTCGCGTGGGGGGCGACGGGCGGGACGCGGATGAGCCGCGACGGCTTTCTCAGCATCGCCGAGCGGGTGATGCCACGGCGCGACGTCGAGGTGGACGCCGCGCTGCGGGCTCTGCTGGGTCGGATGTACGATTGGGCCACGGGGTGACGGACGCGCGTTGCGGGCGGCCCCTCCCCTACGCAAATTGCACGGTTTCACTCACGCGAGCGGCATGGCGCAGACCGAGCAATACCGACGGGTCGGAAAGTTCGAGCTGCACGAGCTCATCGGCGAAGGGGCGATGGGCGAGGTGTGGCGGGCGTACGACTCCGTCATCCGCCGCTATGTCGCGCTCAAGCTGCTCTCGCGGGCGGGCCGGTCGGCGGACGCGCGCGAGCGGCTGCTGCGCGAGGCCCGCGCCGCGGGCGCCCTGCAGCATCCCAACATGGTCACCATCTACGACCTGGGCGAAGCGGACGGGCAGTTGTTCATCGCCATGGAGCTGGTCGACGGCCGCGACCTCAGCACCTTGATCGCGCTGCGCGAGCCCATCCCGCTCGAGCGCAAACTGGACCTCGTGATAGAGGTGCTGCAGGGACTCTCCTACGCGCACGAGCGCGGTGTGATTCACCGCGACATCAAGCCGTCCAACGTCCGCATCGCGTCCGACGGCTCGGTCAAGATCATGGACTTCGGGATCGCGCTCCAATCGGCCGATGTCACCGGCTCGGGCGCGATCGTCGGGACGCCGACCTACATGGCCCCCGAGCAGATCACCAACGGGGCGATCACGCCCGCCACCGACGTGTTCGCGGTCGGCTGCCTGCTGTACGAGCTCCTCACCTATCGGAAGCCGTTCGAGGGAGAAACGGTGCACGGCGTGCTGTACCAGGTGCTCACGACCGACCCCAAGCCGCTCCGCGCCACCACGCCGTCCATCCCGGCGGCGCTGGAGCGCGTGGTGTCGAAGGCGCTGATCAAGGTGCCGGAGGAGCGCTACGAGACGGCGCGCCAGATGCAGTCCGCCCTGTTCGCCATCCGTGCCGCCCTGTCGGGCGCGTTCGATACGACGGAGCGGCTGAGTCTCCGGTGGTCCCCGATCCCGTCCGCCGTGCTACGCCTGGTGACCCACGCCCCGCTCAAGTGGCGGGCGGCGGTTCTGACCACGCTGATGGTCACCGCGCTGGTGCTGCTGTACGTGTCGCGCTCGCCATCGCCGGTGGCGGCGCCACTGTCCGACGCCGGCTACGCGCCGGCCAGCCTCGATCAGGTCCTCGCCGATCAACCGCGGGCGCTCCTGAATCCGGCGCTCGCGGCGCAGCGGGACTCGACCCTCGCGGCCCGAGAGCGCGCCCGCCGCGCCGGCGCCATGAAGAACAACGTGCCCTCGCTCATCCTGGCGGAGGCGGTGCTGCTCACGGCGGAGCGGGCCCTGCGGTCGGGCGACCTGGCCCGCGCCGCCAGCGGGTACGTCAGCGCGATCCCGCAGTACCGCAAGGCGCAAGCAGAAGCCGAAGCGCTGCGGCGCGTCGCCCAGCAGGCGCTGGCGCGCGCCACCCCGGTGGTGAACGCGCTCGGCTCGACCCGGCCCGAAGCGGGACGCGCCGGGGCGTCGCTGGGGCGCGCCGAATCGCTCTACGCGGCCGGGGATTGGGTCGTCGCCCGACTCGCGGCCCTCGACGCCGAGCAGGTGGGCGTGGCCGCCGGCGTCGCCCCGCCGTCCCCGCAGCCGCCGGAGATCCGCGCGGCAATCGGCGTGCTGCTCCAGGATCTCGAGCGCGCCATGGCGAGCGAGCGGGTGGGCAACCTCCAGGTCCTCATGCCCGGCATGGCGGCGAAAGACGTGACGGGGTGGGAGACGTTCTTCCGGAGCTACACCCGGCTCACGGCGCGCTACACCGTCGAGCGCCTGAACGCCCGCGGCGACACGGCCTACGCCGCGGTGCGGACCGCGTACACGTTCGTGCCGGCGGGCGGCGGGGCGCAGCGCGAAACCCGCCTGCGCCAGGCGATCCGCTTCCTCAACACGCCGGACGGCTGGCGCATCGCGAATATCCGCGACGCACCCTGAGCACCGCCTGCCGCGTCAGTCCCAGGCGCGCTCGGTGGGCGGCGGCGGCGGCGGGATCGCCACCGAGTCGGCCCGCGCCGTGGCGGGACCCACGCGGTGCAGCGTCGCCGGCTTCGCCAAGTCCCCGCCCGACAGCGTGAGCTTGTCCCCGTCGAGCTTCATCCCGTAGACCTGCCACACCCCGTCCCCGAGTGCGAGCCACAGGCTGTCCCCGACGATCCGCCACCGGGCGACCTGCTCGCCGAACTGGGCGGAGCTGTCGCCTCGGACCATGATGTTGCGGATCTCGTCTTCGGTCTTGGCCTGCCATTTCCCCTCGAGGTGGGAACGGCGGGCCGGGGAGGCGGGGGAACCGGGGGGAGCGGCGGCGGTTTGGGCGGCTAGCCCGGAACCGAGCCCGACGAGCAGGACGAGGGCAGCGGAGCAGCGCGGCATGACCGGTGAAAGATACGCCCCCCGGAAGGGCCTGGCTCAGGTCCCCGGGGCGCCGAGCGGCGCACGCTCGTCGGTCAGGATCGCCAGCTGTGGCTCCCACTGCTGCATCATCCGCACGAAGGCGCCCGCCAGCTCGGGATCGAACTCGACTCCCGCCCGATCGCGCAGGTAGGCGAGCGTCCGCTCCTGCGGCCATGCCTCCCGATACGGGCGGTTGGTGCGGAGGGCATCGTACACGTCGCAGACATGGACGAGCTTGCTGGCCCGGTGGCAGTCGCGCCGGAAGCGCAGGGTCGGATAGCCCCCTCCATTCAACATGATGTGATGCTCGTACGCCACCACCGCGGGCAGCTCGAGCTGCTCCTCCGACTTGAGGATGATGCGCGCACCTTCCGCGGGATGCTGGTTCATGAGCGCGCGTTCCTCATCCGTGAAGCGGCCCGGCTTGGTGAGCACGTCGAGCGGGATCGTGACCTTGCCGATGTCGTGCAGCAGGCCGGCGATGCCGAAGTTCCGCACGTCACGCGCGCCCAACCCGAGATGCTCGGCGAGCGCCATGGTCAGCACCGCCACGTTCATGGAATGCGTGGTCGTGTACTGGTCGAACTCCTTGAGCTGCAGCAACGGGATCACGAGCTGGCGGTCGCTGTGCATCGCGATCGACAGCGACCGCACCACCGCCTCCGCCTCGGTGACCGGTACCACACCCTGGGACCGGACGGCGTCTTGGAACCACCGCACCGTTTCCGCCTCTTCGCCCAGCGAGTAGCCGATCGTGGCCGTCGCCACGGGCGCCTCGGCGTGCCCCGCGTCGCCCTTCACGCCGACCGACCCGTAGCGGATGCTGGAACGGCGCAGCTGATGCGCCTCCGTCGTGTCGATCGCCGAAAGCGTCAAGCGAGCGAGCACCTCGTCCAGGAATCCCTCGAATTCGTCGCGGCTCACGCGGTCGGCGAACTCGAGCCGTTGGATGCCGGCCTGGGCGAGGCGTCGCGACCAATCCCACGCCTTCAGCTCCCGGACCGGCAGGTTCCCGAACACGATCTCGTCGCCCAGAAAGGTGAACAGGGCGTTCGGCGCCGTGGCCTGGAGGTCGTGCAGCTGTTGGAAGGCGTCGTCGATCGCGCGCTCGCGCGCGGGATGTCCCGCGGCGTAAAGCGTCATCGCCGCGAGCGCATGGGCGAACGCCGACAGGAAACCGGCGGGGCCGCTCAGAGTCCGCTCCCCCGGCCGCCCGCGTCCGCCGCGGCCCGGATGTCGGGGTCGTCCGACGCCGCAGCCCGGCGGAGCACCGCCCGCGCCCGCGGATCCGCTTGCCACGCGGTCGCGAGACCCGCCAACGCCGCAAGGAGCTCCGCGGACTTGGGCGGCAGCTTCTCCCGTCCGAACAGGGTTCGACCCGCCGAGGCCAGCCGCAGCAGGACCTCGAGCGCCGCCGGCGCCCGGGCATAGCCGAGGGCGCGAACGGCCAGGGTCCGCACGTCGGGTGGCAGTGCGCGATCCATGGCGCGCCCCGTCAGCGCGGGAACCGCCCCGTCGGGGCAGCTCTGGAGCGCCACGGCCAGCCCCAGCGCCAGCCGCAGCGTGCGCGGATCCGGATCCTGCAGGCCCAGCGCGAGTGCCGCGTCACGTTCGGCGGGAAGCTTGACCTGGACCTTCACGGCTTGCCAGCGGACGCGGGGGTCCACGTGGCGCACATAGGCGGCGGCGGAGAACCCCGGCGGGAGCGGCGACAGGTCCTCCAGCAACACGAGCATGTTGCGGGTGACGTACCAGCGCGGGTCCTCGAGCCGCGGGATGACCACCGGAGCGATCTCCGACCCCATCTTGGCCAGCTGGGCCAGCAGGCCACGGCGCACGCCCCGCGCTTCGGCTGCGGCGAGCGCGTCCAGCAGCGGCCCCGCCGCCGGAAGCCCCACCCGGGGCACCAGCCGCTCGAGCGTCTTGAAATCCACCGGATCACGCGTGGCGAGCTGCCGCACGACGTCCGCCGTCGCGAGGCGTGCCCACACCTCGGGTGCTGCGCCCTGCGACTCGGGCACTTCGGCCAGCGCGTCGAGCAGCTGGCCGAGCCGCCCCTCCTGCACCACGCGATCCGCGGCGGCGAGCACGTGTGGGTTAACGGCGTCGATCTCGAGCGCCATGGCAACGATGCGATCCGGCTCGGTCGGGTGCTCCCCGTCGGCCGTCGCCGCGCGCTCGGGCGCGGCCCGCGCCATGCGCTGCAGCGCCGCGCCGTACGCGCCCGGGTTCGGGTCCGTCAGGGTCCAGCCCTGGAGCAGCCGGCGTACCTGGTCGCGCAAGGCGGCGTCCGCTTGGGGCCGCACGTCCGCGACACCTGCCTCGGCCTGCGCGGCCAGCTTGGACAGCATCCGGACCAGCGAGTGCGAAATCGTCTGGTGCGACGAGTCGGCGGCGGCCTGGACGATGTCGAGCACGGCGTCGACCGCCATGCCATCGGTCGAGTCGTACACGAAGTTGCGCCGCTGCACGAAGTCGCCGCCCATCTCGACCAGCCGCCGCAGCGTCTCCGGCTTGAGGGCCCGGATCAGCCGGGACGTACGGCGCCGCAACGCCACCCCTTCTGCGCTGCCCGCGGTCTTCAGCTCGTCCGCGATCTGCAGCAGGTAGCCCACGATCACCTGGTCGTACGCGGCGGCATCGGTCCGAGGGTGCTCATCGATGGCGCGGGCGATGACCGCCGGTTCGGTCGGGGTCGGCCGGTCGTCCCCCGCTTGAGCCGTGAGCGCGGCGCGGGCGAGGCCCACCCACAGCTGCGCGGCTCGCGCCCCGCGCTCGGACGTGGGCGCCCCGTCGTCCACCAGCTCGAGGCGCTCGTAGGTGAGCGGGTGCAGCTGCACGCAGGTCCAGGCGCGCAACCGCTCCGGCGCGCCCAGGCCGAGCGGCTGCCCGCTGCGCTCCGCGTCCACGGCCAGCGTCTTCAGGACGCTCGCCATCTCGCCCACCTCGACCCCGCGTCGGAACGTGACGGCGCCGAGGTGGTGACGGTGCAGCCGGGCGGCGAGCTCCGCCAATACCGGATGTTTCGGATCGGTGGCCACGCCCTCGATCACCAGTTGTTGACGTGCGACGCCGAGCGACAGGGTGGCGCGGTCTTCGAGCAGCAGTCCGGCGCGCCGGGTGACGCCCGCCGCCGCGGGCGCGAGCGACGGGTGGCCCTCCGGATACATGGCGTGCTTGTGCAGCGCGATGGAGAGCTCGATCAGGAAGTCCGCGAGGTCGCGCGACAGGGTCGCGCGCTCACCCGAGGGTGCAGGCATGAGGCCAAAGATACAAGGACCGGCCAACACTAGACGCACAGACGCACAAGAGACTAGACGCACAGACGCACAAAAGACTAGACGCACAGACGCACAGACGCACAGGGGAGAACGGCAAGGAGGGAGCACGGAACCCCTGCTCCCTCCAGCCTGTTCACCCCTGTTGCGTCTGCGCGTCTGTACGTCTAGTAGAGATCCACCCAGGCCCGTCGAATGGCCCGCGTGGGGTAGGCCGATGCCGACAGGGCAGCCGAGAGGGCGCAGGAAGAGTACAGCAGTGATGTGTTCCCGGAGAGCGAGACATCGTCGTCTACCGAAACGCTCGCCGCCATCACGGCGCCCATGATCTTGTTGCCGGTCCCGGACATTTTCAGGCCCCCGCGCGCGATGACGGCGCCAGTGAACGTGAAGTTGCCGGCCACGGTAAAGTTACCGTCGACCAGCAGGATGCCTTGACCGCGCCCGGTGGTGACCTTCAGGTCGCCCAGCACGTGGATGACGGGGAAGTACGTATCGCACGCGCCCGCCGGGGTCGTATGATTGGGCTCTCCCCAGTTGGCCGGCGTCACGCTGGTCTGGCACACGCTGCCGACTGCGATTGGCCCCACGCCGTTGAGCAACGTGCCGCCCGCATACGTCAGGTTGGCTGTCGCCGCGAGCGACTGGTAGCTCGAGCTCCCGTAAGTGAAGTACGTGTTCGAGTCGGCGGCCGCGGGAGTCGTGAGCACGTCCGGACTCCCCCTGACGGACACGTTCGCGCCGTTCGTGTTGACGGTGGTTGTAGGAGATATCGCCGCCCCGGCCACGTTTTGGCTGCTGCCGCAAGCGGCCCACCCGGGGGGGAGGGTATCGTTTCCGCGCACCGTGACGTTCCCGGAAACGGTGGTATTACCCTGGGTCGTGACCGCGCCCAGGAAGTTCATCTGTGGAAGGTCGAGCCGGAACAACGTGCCGTAGCGACGGCGCGCCGAGGCCTGGCTGCCCTGGCCCCCGGCGGAGCCTTCGGAGACCGCCCAGAAGAACGGCCCGGGGAGGCGCGTGATGACGACGTTGGCCGTGGCGCCGCGGGGCGCGGTATAGGCTTTGGTGCGCGTGTTACCGACCGTGAGTCCCGTGTTATCGGCGAGATTCCAGTCGAGCGGCACGCGGCTCAAGCCCAGCTCGGCGGCCGCGGCGGCGCGCGTCATGCGCACCGTGTTGCCGCCGACGCGGTAGTCCTGCGTCGCCACGAACAGCACGCTCCCCATGAGCACCCCGATGATCACGATGGCCCCAAGGGCCATGATCATCGCCACGCCCTGCTGCGATTGCAGTGTCCTACGCATACGTGCCTCGTTCCTTCCCAAGCGTCTGCACGGTTACCTGCGGTTGCGCAGCCCGACTTCGATGCGCAGCGAGTCGCGGAACAGCGTGCCACCTGCCCCACTCAGGTTCATCAGCGCCGCCGCCTGCCCCCGCACGACGAGGCTGATGCGCGCGACCTGGAGGGGATCCGCCGTTACCGCACCGGTGGAGTCGTAATAGGCGAACTGCATCCCGCTGGTCCCGGTCGGCGCGTACGGCTGGAACGGGCCGGCGATCGGCTTCGTGAGGTCGCAGGCCGGTGTCCGACCGGCGAGGCACTCGAAGAACCCGATGTACCACTGGTTGTCGGTCTCTCTGTAGATCCGGTAGCGCACGCGGCGGAAGAACCGAATCCCCGCGCCCACGGCGATGCTCGCGGGGGCCGCGGGCGAGAGCGTGAGCTGGTAGCTCGGATTGATCGCGGAGACGTCCCCCGCCTGTGTGAGCCCGGTCGTCACCGGGCAGCCGTTGGCGACGTTGGTCGTTACCGGGGTCGGGATGGCGGTGATCTGGAAGCGTGTCCAGCCGTCGTCGGCCAGCGCCGCGGTCGGTCCGTTGTTGTAAACGGCGAGTGAGTCCCCGAGCGCCGGCGGCCTGGCCCAGCTGGTCATCGTCGAGTTCCGGGCCAGGACGCGCGGGACGGTCGAGAGCATTCCACCGATGTTGGCGCACACCACGGAGGTGCCGAACACCGAGCGGAACTCGATCGCCGAGTCCGACATTGCGTAGATGTCGCCGGCGACGCTCGAGATCCCCCGCAAGTCCGACGGGAGCATCGCCGCCGCCTGGCGGATCTGCTGCCGCGTCTGGATCAGGTCGGTCGTGCTGTTGTAGAACCGCTGCTGCCGCAGCAGCAGCTTGACGATGGCTCCCGACACCAGGCCCATGAGCACCATGCTGATGAGCAGCTCGATCAGCGTGAACCCGGCCCGGCGCGCCCGCACGGCTCTCCCGGTCAGCATGGCATGAAACTCCGGAAGGTCTCGGTGCGGGGCTGATGGCTGCTGAGGAACGTGACGGCGACCGTCACGTCGTCCGCACGCGCCAGGTGGTTGAGCGTCCACACTTCGGCGATGCCCCGCGTTTTGGCCGAGCCGCTCGCGCGGCTGGCGCACCCGGTCGTGCGGAGGCGCTCGAAGCGCGACTCCGCCACGCCCGCCGCGATGGTCCGGGACTGCGTGCTCGTCAGCGTCGTCATGATCACGGCGGCCGTTCCCGCCATGGCGAGCAGGCCTACACTGAAGATCACGACCGCGACCATCAGCTCAGCGATCGTGAAGCCGCGTTCCGAGTGTGGCGTCATGGACAGCTCCGAGTAGTGATCTTGCCGAGGCCGGTCACGCAGACCGTATCGGTGCGGCCCCCGAGGTTGATGATGAACTTGGGCGCCAACGTCACGTTCGGCGCGAACCCGCGGGGATCGAACGCGACCGTGTCCTTCGGGGACGCGAACAGGTGCGCGCCGTAGCGCTGGAAGAAGTTGATCTGAGTGCCGAGTTGCACAGGCGTCCCCGACGAATCGACCATGACCTTCAAGATGTCGCCGCTGCGGACCACCCACGCCGCGCGGCTCTGTTGGACGGCGATCGCGCGTCCCCGGAACAGGTACGCGGTGATGTCACGGGTGGCGGAGCGGCGCGCGCTCCCCAGCCACAAGCCCCTGACGGACCTGACCATCATCGTCGTCATCACGCCCAGCACGACGAACACGATCAACATTTCGATGAACGTGAATCCGGCGAGTGCGCGCGTCCCTTGTCGTCTCATCCCCATTCGTCCCTACCTGGTGGCAGTCGTGCTCCCGACACTATAAGATCCTTGGTTGCTATAAGATGTGTCCTTGGTATAGCGAGTAACGTGAGCGTGACCACACAAGAACGCCCCGGGGGATCACCCCGGGGCGCGTGCTGCCGATTCTTCGCGTTTTGCTGCTTCTGCGGGTCCTTAGTACATCCCTCCCATGCCCCCGCCGCCACCGGGCATCGGCGGAGCCTTCTCCTTCTCCTTCTTCTCCACCACGACGCACTCGGTCGTGAGCAGCAGCGCGGCGATGGAGGCCGCATTCTGCAGCGCCGTGCGGGTGACCTTGGTCGGGTCGATCACGCCCGCCGCGACCAGATCCTCGAACGCATCGGTCTGGGCGTTGTAGCCGAAGTTCTTGTCCTTCGACTCCTTCACCTTGCCGACCACGATCGACGCCTCGGCGCCCGCGTTCTGGGCGATCATCCGCATGGGGTCTTCCAGCGCCCGGCGCACGATGTCGACGCCGATCTTCTCGTCTTCATCGCTGCCCTTGACCTTATCGAGCGCGCGCTGGCAGTACAGCAGCGCCACGCCGCCGCCCGGCACGATCCCTTCCTCGACCGCGGCGCGCGTCGCGTGCAGCGCATCTTCCACGCGCGCCTTCTTCTCCTTCATCTCGGTCTCGGTGGCCGCGCCCACGTTGATCACCGCCACGCCGCCCGCGAGCTTGGCGAGCCGCTCCTGCAGCTTCTCCTTGTCGTAGTCGGACGTGGACTTCTCGATCGCGGCCTTGATCTCCTTGATGCGGCCCTGGATCGCGTCGTGCTTGCCCTTGCCGCCCACGATCGTCGTATTGTCCTTGTCGATCACGATGCGCTTGGCCGTCCCGAGATCGTTGAGCGTGGCGTTCTCGAGCTTCAGCCCCATCTCCTCCGAGATCACCTGCGGCGCGCCGCTCAGCACCGAGATGTCGATCAACATCTCCTTGCGACGGTCGCCGAAGCCCGGCGCCTTCACGGCGCACACCTTCAACGTGCCGCGGAGCTTGTTGACCACCAGCGTCGCCAGCGCCTCGCCCTCGACGTCCTCGGCGATGATGAGCAACGGCCGGCCGGCCTGCGCCACCTTCTCGAGAATCGGGAGCAAGTCCTTCATCGACGAGATCTTCTTGTCGTGGATAAGGATGTACGCGTCCTCGAGGACCGCTTCCATCTTTTCCGGATCGGTGATGAAGTAGGGCGAGAGGTAGCCGCGGTCGAACTGCATCCCGTCCACGGTCTCGAGCGTCGTCTCGAGGCCCTTCGCCTCTTCCACCGTGATGACGCCGTCCTTCCCGACCTTCTCCATCGCCTCGGCGATCAGGTTGCCGATCTCCTTGTCGTTGTTCGCCGAGATCGCGCCGACCTGGGCGATCTCCTTCCGCCCCGCCGTGGGAACCGAAATCTTCTTCAGCTCCTCGACCACCGTCTCCACTGCCCGGTCGATCCCGCGCTTCAACGACATCGGGTTCGAGCCGGCGGTGACCGACTTGAGCCCCTCGCGGAAAATCGCCTGGGCCAGCACCGTCGCCGTGGTCGTCCCGTCCCCCGCGAGATCCGACGTCTTGGTCGCCACTTCCTTCACCATTTGGGCGCCCATGTTCTCGATCGGGTCTTCCAGCTCGATCTCCTTCGCGACCGTCACGCCGTCCTTGGTGACCGTCGGATTACCGAACTTCTTGTCGATGACGACATTCCGACCCTTGGGGCCGAGCGTCACCTTGACCGCCTCGGCCAGCTGGTCCACGCCGCGCTTCAACCGGGCGCGGGCCTCGGTGTTGAATTCCAGTTGCTTTGCAGGCATGTCCGTTTCCTCCTAGAGCCTCAGCCCAACTTGGCAATGACGTCGGCTTCTTTGATGAGGATGATCTCTTCACCCTCGAGCTCGACTTGTGTGCCGCTGTACTTGCCGTACACCACCCGGTCCCCGACCTTCAGCTCCATCGGCACCACGTCCCCTTTTTCCCGGCGCCCGGGACCCACCGCGATGACCTCACCCTGGATCGGCTTCTCCTTGGCCGTGTCGGGGATGTAGAGACCGCCCTTCATCGTCTCCGTCTCCTCCATCGGCCGGATGGCCACGCGATCCGCGAGCGGGTAGACCTTGAGTTTCGCCTTCGCTGCCGTTGCGGTTGCCATGTGCCAGCCCTCCACCTCGATGCAGTGGTCGTAAGTACATATGGGACAATAGGGTTAGCACTCTACCACCACGAGTGCTAAACCAACCGCGCAAAATCTCTCCTCGCGGCCTGGTCATGTCAAGTGGGTGCGAGGGCTCGGCGCAGCGCCGGGTTCGCCGCCAACGAGTCGACGATCGCCCGGGCCCGCTGCTCCGCGCTCGGGCCCAGCGAGTCGAGCGGGGCCGACACCGCCGCGACGATCGCCCCAGTGCGCGTGTCGGCGAGCCGCACGTGCAGCCAGGTGAGCGCCGGGGGCTCGGTTTCCCGGAATATGAAGGCGACGAGGTACGCCGTCGGGCGGCCGCCGCCCCGGACGCGACTCCGCACCCGGAAGCCCCGCCGCGCGAGCCCCTGCGCGATCCCCCGACCGAGCGAATCCTGGCTCGTGACGAGGATCTCATAGCCCCGCAGCGCATCCGGGGGCTCGTACCGAGTGGCGGGGGCGCAGCTAACGACGAGAGCGTTACATGACGCCACGACGCCAAGTTCCACGACAAGACGCGTCCATGCGAGCCCTCTTGCAACGTGGCGTCGTGGCGTCGTACAACGTGTCACGGGATGATCCGCCGCGCCCCCACCCAGCGGTCGAGCCAGTACGCCCCCTCGGGGTCCTGAGGATCCAGGCGCGACAGCTTCACGCCTCGGTTCGAGCTGTGGATGAACTTGAGCTCCCCGACGTACATCCCGACGTGCGTCACGCCCGCTCCGGGACGCGCGGAGAACAGCAGCACGTCACCGGGGCGGAGCGCGTCCACGACGGGGGCGACCTCGGCGCCGGCGCGGGCTTGATCGCGGCTCATGCGCGGCAAGCGGATCCCGTGCTGACCGTAGGCGTATTGAATCAGTCCGGAGCAATCGAACCCGTTGTCCGCCGTCCCGCCCCAGATGTACGGGGTCCCGAGCGATTCGATGGCGGTCTGGACCACGTCGCCGGCGTTGCCGCCGATCGTCGTGGGTGGCGCTGCGGGCGGGAGCTCGGGCGGACCGCCGTACCCGCCCCGGCCGCGTCCCCCGCCGCGCCTTCCCCCTCCCACCGAAACGCCGAACACCGCGCTCACGCCCCTACGCGCGTCGCTGCGTGGATTCCAAAATCCGCGGGGCCCCCGATCCTCGAGCCGGTAGCGGACCTCCGTCCCCAGCGCCAGCCATCCGAGCGGCCGCCACTCGACTCCACCACCCAGGCTCCACTGGGCGGCGACCTCTTGGGTCGCGGGGTCGGTGGACAGACCGAGCGCCACGCCGGCGAGCGCATAGGGTCCGAGCGTGGCTCGGCCGCGCCACGCCTGGAGCTCGTACCCGAGCCCGTAGAAGGCGCGTCGCCGGCCGAGCGAGTCGTTCACGAGCACCGACGCGCCGAACCCGTGGCTGAACCGTCCCCCTACGGGCGAGCTGGTCCGGAATTCATAGACGTCGGCACGATTGCCGTTGTACCAGCGGCCCAGATGGAGCTCCAGGCCGCGTCCCTGCCCCGCCAGCGTCGCGGGCAAGAGCAGCAGCCCCAGCCACGAGCCTTCAGTCAGCGGCCGCAACAGCGCGGTGCTCCTCCGACGCGCGCGGCGCCATGTGATGCGACAACAGATGCGGCACCCGGCGCATGAAGCGCACCCAGATGGCCAGGGACGTGAACCCGCACAGCGCGGCGGCGGCACCGGCCACACCGAGCATCGTCAGGGGATTGGTGAACCGGGTAGCGAGCAGTGCGCCGGCCCAGAGCCCCACGTAGGACGCGGCCCATGCCAGCACCGGCGTGAGCAGCCACCCAACGGCGACCAGGAGATGGGCGAGCCAGCGGGGCACGTCGCCCGTCCGACCCGCTATCCCTTGCGGGTGAGGGCGACGAGGCCGAGCGCCGCGACGACGATGGTGAACGCGCCGCCCGTGACGGCGGGGAGCGAGACGGCGAGGGCGAGCCGGGCGATCGCCGCCACGACGAGCGCGCCGGCGACGGCGGGCAAGGCGCAGCGGCCGAGTGTCGCCTGCTCTGCTCCCCGGGCGGCCTGGCCCGCCGTCACGATGCCGCCCATCCAGGCGAGGAAGGTGCCCAGCATCCACCACACCGGGAGATACCACCAGGTGCTGCCGCCGCCGATTGCATCCCACGTCCAGGGGTACGCCTTGAAGGGCCGGAGCAGCACAATGTCGATCGCGCTGAATACGACCGTACCCACCAGGCCCACCGCGGCGGCGCCGGCGATGCCCTCGGTCCCTCGCGCCGCGGTCCACTGCGCCGGAAGAAAGGCAACCACGACTCCCGCCGCGAGCACCACCAGGGCCTGCACGCCACCCACCGCGACGCCAGCCGTGAGCGTGCGCGACGCGGCAACGACGAGCACGACGGCAACGCCCGTCACGACGCCTATCAACACACCGCCCATCGTGACGGTGCGGAAGTCCGAACGGTCCGGAGCGGGTGCCGCCGTGGCCGACATGCGTCGCGTCTCCTTCAAGCAGCGGGGTGGAGCTGGCCTGGCGGAAATCTAAGCGCCTGGTCTCTCACCGGGCAAACACCAACAGCACCACGAGATCGGTGATGGCCCATACGCCGAGCGCCCGGTACATGCCGCGTTGCTGGGCCACGGCCGACAGCGCGTCGCGGCGTGCGTACCAAGGCCCGAGCAGCGCGAGCCACATGATCAGCGGCACGACCAGCAGCCACGCGCGCACCCACAACAACGCCGCGGCCCAAGCGAACAGCGCGAACGCCAGCACGGTGCACGCGATCGCCACGGCCAGGCTGGCGCGCATCCCGAGCATGAGCGCGAGGGTGCGATCGCCGCGGCGGCGATCTTCGTCCATCTGATACAGCTGGGTGAGCGGATAGAGCCCCGCAAACAGCGGGCAGAAGCCGAGCAGGACGAGTGCGTGCCCCATGTCGAGCGGCCGGCCGGTGGCGGCCCACGCGGCGAACGGCGTGAGCGTCCCGAAGCCCCACATGTTGATCACCCAGTCCACACCGGCCACCGCCTTGAACCGGAACGGCGGTACGGAATAGAGAATCGAGAGCACGAGACAGATCGCGTAATCGATCCGGAAGGCGGGCGGGAGCGCGAAGCTCAGCAGCTGACCGCCGGCGAGCAGCACCGCGCTGAAGGCGAGGAGGTGCCGCGGTATCGGCGGTGGCGCGTGCAGGTAGCCGATGTCGCCCTCGTCCTTGTCGAAGACGGAGTTGATGGCCAGCGTGCCGCCGTTGAGCAAGACCACCCAGATCGCGAGGCCGCCCAGCGCCTGCCACAACCGCGCACCACGCACCAGGCCGGAGAAACCCACCGCAAGGACGTAGCCGACCATGGTATGCCCCGCCATGATGGGCCACTCGGCGGGGCGCAGGTGCAGCACGTAGGAGAACAGGTCCCCCGGCAGCAGCCGGTAGCCCCAGCGGCGCCAGAAGGTGAGCGCCCGGGCGTCGGCTACCACTTCAGCCCGAGCGCCCCGGCTGCGATCCGCAGTCCCGTGAGGGTCAGGTCCGGATGCACGGCCTCGATCTCCCGCGCCAGCGGCGCGACCAGGCTCGCCAGACCGCCGGTGGCGATCACGTGGGGAGCCTTGCCGTTCGGCCACTCGGCCTTGATGCGGCGGACCAGACCGTCGACCGCGTCGGCCGTGCCGAGCAGCACGCCCGCGCGGATCGCCTCGTCGGTGCGCCGCCCGATCGTGCGTGTCGGCGGGGCGAGATCGGTGGCGGGTAGCTTGGCGGTACCCCGGATGAGCGCGTCCGAGGCCGTGCGGATCCCGGGCATGATCACGCCGCCCAGAAAGTGCCCGTCCGCGGTGATGCAATCGAAGGTCGTGGCCGTGCCGAAGTCGACGACGATGGTGTCGCGGTGGAACAGCTGCGCGGCGGCGAGGGTGTTGAGGATGCGGTCCGCGCCGACCTGCAGCGGCTCTTCGACGTCGAGGGTGATGGGCAGCTTGGAGCGGCCGTCCACCACCGCGGGTGCCACCGTCGTCGCGCGCTCCACCGCTTCGCACAACCCCTGCGTCACGGGCGGCACCACGGACGCGACGATCGCCGCGCGGACCTCCTGGGTGGAACGCCCCGCCTGGGCGAGGTACGACGTGAGGGTCGACGCCCACTCGTCCGGCGTGCGCTGCGGGGTGGTGGTCAGCCGCCAGTGGGACTCGAGGCTGTCACCCCGGAACAGACCAACTTTGGTTTCCGTGTTGTTGATGTTGATGGCGAGGAGCATGGGGCAAGAAGATGCTAGAGGGCGGTAGAGGATGGTAGAGGGCGGTAGAGGGCGCCAGATCACGTCTGACCGCGTTTTTTGGGCACCACTTGCAATGAAATGATGCGACCGTCCGGAATACTCACGGTACGTTGGTAAGCATGCCACCCTATGAGCGACTCAAAGCATGGCAGGAGTGTCACAAGCTCGTGCTTGAGACTTACCGGGCGACGAGGTCGTTCCCGAGAGAGGAGCTCTACGGGTTGACATCCCAGACGCGACGGGCTGCGTTTTCGGCTGCCGCGAACATCGTCGAGGGATCAGCTAAACACGGGGCGCTAGAGTATCGGCGGTTTCTCGACATCTCCATCGGTTCGTTGGCGGAACTCGGGTACGCGTTTCGCGTCGCACGAGAACTCAAGATGCTGTCGAGCGGACAGTGGGAAACGTTGGAGGATCTGCGAAGACGCGCGGGGTTTCTGACGTGGCGACTGTATAGGTCGCTAGGCGCCCGAGGGCGGTAAGGCCTTCTAGGCTAGCTCCACATGTCCCTCCCGCACCGCGATGGTCGCCGCCCCGAGATCAACGAGCAGCGCGCCGTCGGGGCGGAGGCCGCGCGCCCGCCCCGCAGCGGGCGCGCGCAGCTGACGGCCGAGCAGCCAATCGCGCGCCGCGAATGCCGCACACTCGCGCTCGGAGAGCGCGGCCACACCGGTCGCTCCCGTCAGCCGCGCGAGCGCCGGCACCAGGCGATCCAGCAGGTCGATGCGGCGCACCGCGGGGAGCCATTCGGCGAGCGCCACCGCGTGGCGGGCCACGGCGCCGGGGATTGGGTTGCACACGTTTACGCCCACCCCCACCGCCAGCCATTGCAGTGCCTCGCCTTGCCAGCGCCCCTCGCACAGGATACCGCCGAGCTTGCGCTCCGCGAGCAGCACGTCGTTGGGCCATTTGAGACGGACCTCGGGACGTCCCAGCAGCGCATCGACCGCGTCCGCTACCGCGAGTCCGACGCGCACGGACATCACGCCCAGCTCGACGCGCGCGGGACGCAGCAGCACGCCGAGCCACACGCCGCCGGCGGGCGAGTGCCAGGTTCTCCCGTCGCGGCCCCGGCCCGCGGTCTGCTCCTCCGCGATCACGGCGGTGCCCACAGCCGCGCCCTGCGCGCCCAGGTCGTGGAGCGCGTCGAGCGTCGAGCCGAGCTGGCGGAACAAGCCGCATTGCGGGACGCCCCAGCGCAGGGCGAGATCGGCGGCGGGAACGCCGTCGAGCGCTAACCGCGCCACAGGGCGTAGACGATCGTCAGCACGCCGACCGTCCAGTTGTAAGGCGCAAAACGATAAAAGCGGCCACGTTGGAGCAGCGCGACGAGAAACCGGATCGACCAGATCCCGCTCGCGAACGCGAGCGCAAAGCTCACCGCGAGGGGCACGGCCCCGACGGCGGCGACGCTCACGACCATGTGACGCCCCTCAACCAGCGCCGCCCCCGTGATCACGGGAACGGCGAGGAGGAAGCTGAATTCGGCCGCCGCCGCGGGGCCGAGACCGCCCCACAGCGCGGCGCACACGGTAGAGCCCGAGCGCGAGACACCCCGAAACAAGGCCGCCAGCGCCTGTGCCAAGCCGATCCCCACCGCCGCGCCGACCGTGGGCTCCGGGCGGCCGCCGGCGAGGCGCCGCGTCGACCAGTTCATGAGCCCGGTCACCAGGAAGCCCGTCCCCACCAGCAGCAGCGACGCCGCCGCCTCGACCTGCCGGTGGAACGCGACCCCGATGACGCCAGCCGGCAGCGTGGCGAGCACGAGCAGCCCGGCGGTGCGCAGGTCGTCCGGGCGTCGCGCCACGACACCGCGCCCGATCGCCCACAGCCGCGCGCCGTACACCACGAGCACCGACCCGAGCGTCGCGACGTGAAGGGCGACTTCCACGAAGACGCCCGGCGTGTGCACGCCGGTCGCCACCTCGAGCACCCGCAGGTGCCCGGAGCTCGACACCGGGAGGAACTCCGTGAGGCCCTGCACCAGTCCCAGTACGATCCCCTGCCACAGAGTCATGTTACCCTTCCCGCGACGAGCGCCACGATCCCCACGAGCATCGCTCCTTTGAGTAGCAGACTGTTCCGAGCGCCGTGCCCGGCGAACAGCCGGCTCGCGACCGCGAGCACCGCGAGCTGGGCGAACAGCGCGATGAGGAAGTATGCGCCGCCATAGTGGGCCTGCGCCGGCAGCGCCAGGGAGAGCGGCACGAATGCCGCCGCCAAGACAGCCGCGACGACGCCCGCCCGCCGGGGCCCGAGCACGAGCGGCAGCGTGCGCCGGCCCAGCGCGGCATCCCCGGCCTGGTCGTCCAGGTCCTTCACGATCTCACGCACCAGGTGCAACCACGCCGCGAGCGTCCAGGGAACGAGGCCCGCGGCGGGCCGATCCACGGCGATGGCTCCGTACAGGAGCGGCAGTCCCGCGACGAGCGCCACCGCGAGGTTCCCGGGGAGGCCGCGGCGCTTGAGCAGCGGCGAGTAGGCGATCATCACCACCAGCGCGGCGGCGCCCACCAGGACGGCGCCGCCGTTGACGAGCGCCGCCGCCGCCAGACCCGCCACCGCGCCGGCCACGACGCACAGGTCCGCCGTCCCGCGCGTGAGGCGACCGGCGGCGAGCGGGCGCTCGCCGCGGGGCCGGTTCACGCGGTCTCCCGCGCGGTCCCAGATGTCGTTGAGCGCGTTGCCTGCCGCTCCGAAGCCAATGGCCGCGAGGCTTGCGAACCACAGGACGCGCGGCGTGGCGAGAGCGCCGAGCGCGATCCAGCCGCCGGCGAGAACGCCGAGCGCGGCGAGCAGCAGATTGTGGACGCGGACGAGCCGCAGCACGTCAAGCACCGAGCACGTCCCGGTACAGCTGCTCGTACTGCGGCACGACGCGGTCCGCGGTGAAGTCGAGCGCCCGCCGGCTCGCCGCGTCCCGGAGCCGGGCGTGGAGTGCCCCGTCCCGCAATACGCGCACGCCGTGGGCGATCATCGCGTCGATATCCCGGGGAGGCGTGAGAAAGCCCGTCTCCCCGTCCACCACCACCTCGGCCAGACCGCCCACGGCGCTCGCGAGCACAGGGACGGCGCACGCCATCGCTTCGAGCGCGGCGAGCCCGAACGATTCCGTCTCCGAGGGCAGCAGGAACAGGTCACTGCCCCGCAGGATGTCGGCCACGTTGTCCACTTTGCCGAAAAAGCGGACGTCGCGCCGCAGCTTGAGGCGGTCGGTTTCCTGCTCGGCGGCATCGCGGTCCGGCCCGTCGCCCACCAGGACGAGGGTGGCCGGGAGCTCCCGACGGATCCCGGCGAACACCCGCACCACGTCGCGCACCCGCTTGACCGGCCGGAAGTTCGACACGTGCACCAGCACCTTGTGGCCGGAGGGGGCGAGCGAGCGCCGGGGACTTGCGTCCGCGGCCGGGTGATACTCCGACGCCGCGATGAAATTCGGAATCACCACCACGTCACACCCCGCACACCCGAAGGCACGATAGGTTTCGTCCCGCAGGAACGCCGACACCGCCGTCACCCGGTCCGACTGCTCAATGGAGAACTTGGTGAGCGTGTAGTAGGAAGGATCCTGGCCCACCAGCGTGATATCGGTACCGTGCAGGGTCGTGACGATCTTCAGGTCCTGCTGTCCCTTCAGCATCTGCTTGGCGAGCCACGCCGTGGCCGCGTGGGGGATGGCGTAATGGACGTGCATGATGTCGAGGTTCTCCCGCATCGCCACCTCGTGCTGCTTCACCGCGAGCGCGAGGGCATAGGGGGAGGATTGCTCGAACAGCGGGTACTCGGGCTGCGTGACTTCGTGAAACGTCACGCGCTCGGCGTAGCCCCGCAGGCGGAAGGGACTCGCGTAGGAGACGAAATGGATCTCGTGCCCCCGGCGCGCGAGCTCGAGCCCCAGCTCCGTGGCCACGGCTCCGGAGCCGCCGTAGGTCGGGTAGCAGGTGATGCCGATTCTCATGTCAGACGGGGCGGGGGATGGGGGACGAGGGACGGGTAACGGCGTGCCAGCGATCTACGATTCGTGCAGCGAGCACGTCGGGCACCTCCACCGCATCGAGTGTCCAGACCGACCCCTCCCGCGTCCCCCGTCCCTCGTCCCGCAGCTGATTTCGGAACCACGTCTCTTGTCTTTTCGCGTACCGGCGCGTCGCCACCACGATCGCGTCCCGCAGCCCCCGCTCCGGCAGCCGGCCCGCAAGCATGGCCACCACCTCGCGGTACCCCACGCCGTCCAGCCCCGGGGAGTCCGGGCCGACGGGCCGGTCGAGGGTGCGGCGGACCTCGTCGACGAACCCCGCCGCGAGCATCGCGTCCACCCGCTCGGCGATCCGCCGCTCGAGGGCATCGCGCGGCAGCGTCAGATGAATGTACCACGGACGCATCGCGCCGACCGCGCGCGCGTGCTCCTGCCACCAGCTCAGCCCGCGCCCCGTGAGCAGCCCCACCTCGATCGCACGCGCCGCCCGCTGCCGCCCGCCCCCCGCGAACCGGCGGTCGAGGCGCGCCGCCCAATGCGCCAGCCGCGCGGCCGGCAATCGCGCCGTCCAGGCGCGCAGCCGCTCGCGACGAGCGGGTTCGAGCGGCGGCTCGTGGAACAGTCCCTCCGCCAACGCCCGCACGTAGAACCCGGTTCCGCCCACCACGACCGGCTGGCGGCCGGCCCGGCGGATCCCGGCCAGCCACGCCGCCGCGTCGCTTGCGAATCGCCCCGCGCTGTAGCGCTCGCCGGGCTCGACCACGTCGAGGCCCACGTGCGGCACGCGGGCCAGGAGCGCGCCCGGCGGCTTCGCGGTCCCGATGTCCAGGCCGCGGTACGCCTGGCGCGCGTCCGCGGAGACGACCGTGATGGGCTCGAGCGCCCCCCACGCCGCGACCACCGCCGTCTTGCCGACGCCGGTCGGACCGACGAGCACGGGAGTGAGGGGCGGGGTCTCAGGATCGCCCAAATCTCCGCTCCAGCTCGCCCTTGGGCAGCTGTACGATCGTGGGTCGCCCGTGCACGTCGTGAGCCGGCAGCGTCGCGCCGAGCAAGCGGACCACGAGCTCGCGCATCTCCTCTCCGTCGAGCCGCTGGCCCGCCTTGATGGCCGCGCGACAGGCGAACGTCGCTGCGAAGCGCTCCAGCCGGTTGGCGAGCGCGCCGAACCGTCCACCCGCGAGATCGGCGACGAGCTCGGGGCCCGAAAAGTCGAGCGTGAGCGGCAGCAGCAGCCGCTGCGCCGGTGCGCCGTCGCCGGTGAGCTGGCGCATCACCCGCTCGTACAACACACGCTCGTGCGCCGAGTGCTGGTCCACGATCGCAACTCCGGAGTCGGACTGGAACAGGATGTAGGTGTCGAAGACTTGAAGGAGAGGGGCTAGGGGTTGGGGGCTAGGGGCTAGGGATTCCGAGCCGAACAGCTCCTGGGGTGCGCTTGGGGGCAAGCCGACGCCAGCCCATGAGCCCCCAACCCCCACGCCCTGACCCCCAACCCCTAGTGGAGCCGCCGCAGTGAGGGGCCCCAGCGCCCCCCGCACCGCCTCCTGCACCACCTTCTCCACGAAAAACTTGTCGCGGAACCGCACCTCCAGCTTCGACGGGTGGACGTTCACGTCCACCGCGTCCCCCGGCAGATCCAGGAACAGGATCACCGAGGGACGGTCGTCCGGCGCGAGCGTCGAGCGGTAGCCGGCCTCGGCCGCGCGCACGATGAACGGGTCGCGGACCGGCCGGCCGCGCACGAACACGTAGCCTTTCCGGCCGGTAGGCTTCGCCTGCGCGGGACGCTGGGCGAATCCGCGCACCTCGAGCGGGCCCTCGCGATGGGCAATCGGGAGCAGCGTGTCGGCGAGTGCCCCGCCCCACAGCGCGGCGACGCGCTCGATGGCACCGGCCGCGGGGCGCACGTCGATCAGCGTGCGCTCGTCGCTCGACAGCGTGAACGCGGTTTCGGGACGGGTCAGCGCCAGCAGCGTGACGGCTTCCGCGACCGCGCGGGTCTCCGTCGCCTGAGCCCGCAGGAACTTGCGGCGCGCGGGCGTATTGAAGAACAGGGCACGCACCGTCACCGTCGTCCCCCGCTGGCGCACGACGTCGTCGACCGCTTCGCGCTTGCCCCCGACGAGCCGCAGCCTCGTGCCGGTGACGCCGTCGGGCGAGGTCTCGAGCTCGAACCGGGAAACCGAGGCGATCGCGGGCAGCGCCTCGCCCCGGAATCCGAACGTGCCGACCCCGATCAGGTCGGCGGCCTCGCGGATCTTGCTCGTGGCGTGGCGCGACAGCGCCAGCTCCGCGTCGGCGCGGCCCATCCCCTCGCCGTCGTCGCTCACCCGGATCAGGCTCTTTCCGCCGTCCTCGATCTCCACGCGGATCGCCCGCGCACCCGCGTCGAGCGCGTTCTCGACGAGCTCCTTCACGACCGAGGCGGGCCGCTCCACGACTTCGCCGGCCGCGATCTGATCGGCCACCTGGGGAGCCAGTACGGCGATCCGCACGGCGCTCTGCACCGTCACAGCCGGGTCACTTCGGCCGCGAGCACCCAGCCGCGTACTCCGTCCTGGCGATGCACCTCGAGCCACCCGCCGAACGCCCGATCGACCAGCAGCGCGGCGCCGGCTTCGACCGTCGCCGCGGCGCTGGCGCTGCCGTACGGCGCCACGCGCACCGACGTCGCGGGATGCACCACGATCGCGACGGGCTGGCCCCGCCGCAGTGCCTCCCGCACGGCCAGCCCCGCCGTCGCAGCCGTGGCCAGCGCGACGGTGGCGAGAACCACTCGTCGGCGCCCGCCGGCGGCGACCATCCACATGGCGCCCCACAACACGGCGGCCACGAGGGCCCATTCACCGGGGGTCGCGAACCCGACGACGAACAGCGGCTCGCTGGGGGCGTCGGGGGGTGGAAGCAGCTCGCGGGCACGTCGCACGGTTTCGTCCCGCGGCGCGAGCCGGGCCGCGATGGCCCAGGCCGCACTCGCCTTGCCGTCCGCCCCGGCCCGATACAGCGTCGCGCCCAGGTTGTACCAATGCGCGGGCACGCGTGGTTGAGCCGCGGCGCGCGCGGCAAAGGAATCGGCCGCGGCGCGCAGCGCCCCCGCCTCGTACAACGCCTCGGCGCCGAGCGCCTGAGCGGCGACCGGCCGCGCCACGGCTCCCAGCGCCGCGCACGCCGCGGCCGTCAGGACCGCGGCGGCCACGACCCGGCCCTCCCGGCCACGCCGTCCCGTCCGGGCCGGATCGCCTCCCAGGACCCGCAGCACCTGCTCCAGCTCCGATGCAAGCTGCGCCGCGTCGCCGGGCGCGCGCGGACCGTACCTGGCCGCGCGCAGCCGATCCCGCAACCGCATGACGTGATCGGCGACGGGGCTCTCGACGCCCGCGGCGCGCAGCGCGCGGCCCAGTCCGTCGCCATCGCGTGCCTCGGCGTCCGGGACGTGGCTCGCGAGCAGCGCGTGGAACTCCCGTTCCGCCCGGCCGATCCGGCTCAGCGGAGCGGGCGCGGCGACGACGACGCGCAGCGCCGCCGCCGGCCGGCGGCGGCGCCACAGCCAGGCGAGGAGCGGCGGGCCCACGAACAGCACGAGCCATCCCCACGGGACGAGGTCGTGGGCCAGCTCGTCCGTCCAGACCGGACCACGCCCGCGCGCGAGCGGCGGGAGCGCCCGGGGCGCCCGGGACTCGAGTCCGGCCGCCACCATCAGCACGCGCGGAGCGAGGGCGGCGGTGGCCGGGTCGCCCGACGCGACGTCAAAGTAGGGATAGCGGACCGCCGGCAGCTGGAACGACCCCGCGGAGTCCGGCATCACGAGATAACGGAACGTCTTCGCTCCCGCGATGCGCCCATCGCGCGCCTCGATGCGCGTGCCCGTCTCCCCGGGATAGGAGCGAAACCCCGGCGGCCAGGCGATCGCGGGCTCGGGCCACAGCGCCACGTTCCCGACTCCCGTCAGCGTGACCGTCACGGCCATCGGCTCGCCCACGCGGCCATTGGGCGGATCGAGCCGCAGGTCGAGCGTGAGCCCCTGTGCGACTGCCGGCGGATCGCCCGCCGCCGCCGGCGCTCCCGGCAGCGGCAGCACGTGCACGGGCACTGTATCGCTCCGCAGGGAATACTGCTCCTCGCGACTGAAGAACGAGAAGGTGGCCGGCACCGCGTACTCGACGGTGGCGGGCGGAATGAAGATGCGGCCGGGAGCGAGGGGAAACACGGCCTCGTGCGCGACGAACAGATCGAGCCAGCGTCCCCGCACGAGGCGCGAGGCGACGACCTCGCTCGGCGCGGCACCAGGATACGACCAGACACCTTCCGGCGTCTGCAACGTGAGAATCGGCGCGCGCCGCAGGCGCGCGCGTAGCTCGCGGGGAAACCACGCCACCGCGAGCACGTCGAGCTGCTGGCCCACCAGCACGGAGTCGCCGGGGAGGAGCACGCTGAGTCCGACCTGGTCCCCCTTCTCATCGTGGGTGGGCGGCGTGGCCGCCTCGATCAGCCGTCGCGCGATCGGCGACACGGCGGTGGCGAGCCCCGCCCTCGCGCTGTCCACGGTGACGGTCAGCGCGGCGGTCGTGACCCGCCGGCCACCCTGCTCGACCCGCACCGGTCCGATCACCAACGCGCCCGGGCGCTGCGCCCGCAGCTCGAGCTCGCGGGTGGTCGTGCGCACCGGGCCGCCGAGCGCCTCGAGCGTCACCTCCGTGACTTCGCGCGACCCGACGACCGTGAATCCCGTGAGCGCCGGGAGGGCCAGGGTCACCGGGGCGGCGGATCGCGTCCGGGCGCGAATCGTGAGCAGCAGGTCGTCACCCGCGGTGACGTGCGAGCGGTCCACCCGCGCCGTGACGTCGGGTGCCGGCCCGGTCTGCAGCGCGGCGAGCACCCAGAGCGCGAGCATCACCAATCCTTCACGCCGGGCTCGACGGCGCGGCGGGTCTGCCCGGTGCGGTCCCGTCGGGTCTTGAGCTCCTGCTGGCCGATCGAGCGCAGCACTTCGTCCGCCTGCGCCGGGCTCATGCCGCCCTGCACGCCGGCGCCGCCCTGGGAGCGTCCCCGGCCGGATCCCCCGCCGCCGGCGCTCTGAGGCCCGCCGCCGCCACTGCCCCCGGAGGGCGGGTTGCTCCGGCTGGTGCCGCCGTGCTGGCGGCGAACGGCCAGCTCGAGGTTCCACTTGGCGCCGAGGTCGTGCGGCCGGAGCAGCAGGGCTTCACGGTATGCCCGCTCGGCGTCGGCGAGACGGGACTCGCGCGCCGCGCTGTCCGTCATCGCCTGGCGCAACGCGAGCAAGCCGAGATTGAAGAGCGCGCGGAACCGCACGTCGGGGTCGAGCGACGCCGCGGCGTGGGTGAGGCTCCCCCGCGCGGTCTCCGCGTCCGAGTCCGCGAGCGCCGCGGTGCCGGCGTTATACCACGCCGTGTCGTCCGTGCGGCGCGCGGCCAGCTCGGCCAGATACGCGGCGCGGGCACCCGCGAGGTCGTGGCGGTCCCAGGCCTTCTCCGCGGAGCTGCGGGGCCGGGCGGGCTGCTGGGCCGGGGTGGGCGGTGGGAGGAGACACCACAGCGCGATCCCGATGAGTGCCGCAGTGCGGCGCGTGGCCGCCTGCGTGACGAGCAGCGCCACGGCGACGAGCAGCGGTAGCCAGGCGCGCAGCCTCCCCTGCTCGGTGCGCGCCTCGCTCGCGCGGGCGCGCCGGTAGGAGGCGACGAGGTCGCGCACGGCCCCGGCCTGATCGGGGATGTCCGCCGCCACGAGCGTGCCCTGCGCCGCGTCCGCGACTGCGCCGAGCACCTCGTCTCGCCGGGCCGTCTGGATGACGCTCCCCTCCTCGTCCCGTTGGTAGGTGAGGAGCGTTCCATGCTCGTCACGCACCGGGATGCGGCTGGGCGTGCGTCCGCCCTCGGCGACGAGGATCAGCTTGATTCCCGCGGCGCGGAGCTGCTGCGCCTGCTCGGTCACCGCGCCAAGCGTATCGTGCGCTTCGCCGTCGGTGAAGACCACCAGGACGCGGTCGGCGAGGTCGGAGCTGGCCCGGAGCAGCTCGCCTCCCTGGCGCAGCGCGCCCGCCAGTCCCGTCCCTCCCTGCGACGCGACTTCGGGATCGAGCGCATCGAGGTAGAGCGTGAGCGCGGAGCCGTCGATCGACAGCGGGGAGAGGATGTAGCTCGAGCCGGCGAATGCCAGCAGGCCGACCCGATCGCCGTCGAGGTCCTGCACGAGCCGGCGCGCTTCACGCAGGGCCCGGCCCAGCCGGCTGGGGCTCGCGTCCTCCGCGAGCATCGAGCGGGAAATGTCCATCGCGATCACGACCGACAGGGCGCGGGTCTCCGCCACGATCGTCGCTTCGCCCCAGCGCGGGCCCGCCAGCGCCACGACGCCGAGGAACGCCGCCACGGCGAGCGCGGTGGGGCCCAGCCGCCCGGCGCCCAGGGCACGCCGCACGGTTTCCTCGGACCACAGCGCCGCCCGGCGGATGCGCACCCGGCGCGCCCACGCGGCCGCGAACCACACGGCGCCGCCGACCAGCGGCGCGACGGCGAGCACGACCGGAGCGTCGAACGCCATCAGGGCACCCGGACGGCGAAGGTGCCCGCGAGCACGATCTCCAGCGCCAACGCCACCAGCCCGAGGGCGAGCGGCGTCCGATATGCCTCGTCGAACCGCCGATACACCACCTGCTCCACCGGCGTCTTCTCGAGCCGGTTGATCTCGGCGAACACGTTGCGCAGCGACTGGGCGTCGGTGGCGCGGAAGTAACGGCCGCCCGTCATCGACGCGATCTCGGTCATCAGGGGCTCGTCGATCTCGACCGGCATCATCTGATAGCGCAGGCCCTCGAGTCCCTGTCCCGTCGGGACGGGGGCTTCGCCGCGCTTCCCTACGCCGATCACGTAGATCTTGATCCCCAGCGCCGCCGCCGCCTGCGCCGCCGTGCGCGGATCCACGGTCCCGCGGTTGTTCACCCCGTCGGTGAGCAGCACGATCACCTTGCTCTTGCCGGGCGCGCGCCGCAGCCGGTTCGCGGCCGTCGCGATGCCCGTGCCGATTGCCGTGCCGTCCTCCAGCATCCCGATGCGGAGTCCCTTGAGCGCCTGCTCCAGCACCGCGTAGTCGGTCGTGATCGGGACCTGGGTGAGCGCCTGGGCGGCGAAGGCCACGAGGCCGATGCGGTCCGACGTCCGCGCCCGCACGAATTCGATCGCGGTCTGTTTGGCGACATCGATGCGGTTGGCGGGAGCGAAATCCTCGGCGAGCATGCTGCTCGACATGTCGATGCCGAGCACGATCGAGATGCCTTCGGTGTGCGTCTCCGAGCGGGCCGACCCGATCCGGGGACCCGCCGCCGCGACGATCCACGCGGCCAGGCACACGCTCCGCAGGGTGACGGGGAGGCGCGCGATCCAGAGACGCTCGGTCGCCCCCGCCGCCGGGCGCACATCGCTCATGCGCGTCCCCGACAACCGGGCCAGCCGCTTCATCCGCAGCCACCACCACAGGGGCAGCACGCCCAGGGCGAGCAGGACGAGGGGCCGGGCGAAGCTCAGGGCGCGAGCTCCTGGGCCAGGCGGCGCGCCTGCGCGGCGAGCGCCGCGACGTCCGAGCCCGCGGCGGTGGCGAAGGCGACACGATCGAGCCGTTCCAGCACGTCGCGCAGCTGGCCAATCGGGGCCGCCGGCCGCGCCCGCTCGACCACCGCGAGACACTCGGGAGTGGCCAGCGCGAGATGGGCTCCCGGCACCACGCGCGCCAGCGCGGCGCGCAGCCGCCACGTCGCCCGCGTGGCGACGGCCCGCGGCTCGCCGGCGGCGAGCCAGCGCGCATCCGGCACCTCACGTTCCAGTGGAGCGGGAGGCGCGGGCGGGACCTCGCGCGGCGGCCGGCGCCGCGCGGCGACGCCCGCCGCGAGCAGTCCGAGCGCGACGAGCGCCGCGACGAGCGGCGGCCCCGCATTGCGCCGCCCCAGCCGCAACGGTCCGAGCGGCCCGCGCGGGTCGGGCGTCTTCAACGTGTCCGGGATCACGCTCGCCACGGCAAAGCTCGCCGCACCTCCGGCGGTCGAGTCGGTGCGCCCATCCGGGCCGATGCGCCAGAGCGGCGGCAGGGTGAGCGTGTGGCTTCCCGGCGTCCACACGGCGACGCCATAGCGCACCACCCAGCCCGCGCGGCTCCGCAGCACGGCCGGGTCGCCCAGCGGCTCTACGTCCTCCCGCGCCTCGAGCTTGCCGGCCCGCACCTGCCAGCCAGCGGGTACCGGGATCTCCCGCTCGAGCCAGATCGTGTCGCCGACGGTGCGCGTTGCGGGACTAGCGGTCCAGGTCGCGCTCTGAGCCGCTCCACGACGCCACGACGCCACGACGCCAAGGATCGCGAGCACGGCAACCAGGGCGGTCCCCCGTGCAACGTGGCGTCGTAGCGTCGTGCAACGTGACTTCATCGTTTCAGGCGTTTGGCGCGCTCGGCGAACGCGCGGCGCAGGGGCACCGCGTAGGGAACGCTCGTCTGCAGGGCGACGCGGTCCACGCCGGCCTGGAGCAGCTTGCGGCCGCGCTCCTGCAGCTGGCGCTCCCCGGCGACCCGGACCCGCGTGCGGGTGGGGGCGTGGCTCGTGTCGATCAGGACCCGCTGACCGGTTTCGGCATCCTCCATGTCCACCCAGCCCGTATCGGGCAGGTTGAGCTCGCGCGGGTCGTCGATCGTGATCGCGACCACGTCGTTGGCGGCGGCCAGCTGCGCCAGCGCGTCCTCCCACCCGTCGGCCCGGAAATCCGACAGCACCACGACGATCGCGTGATGGCGCAGCAGCTTGGCGGCGTAGCGCAA
>QHUT01000166.1 GCA_003222055.1 Gemmatimonadota bacterium | reverse complement strand
AAACGTCACGTGGGTGAGCACGCCCGAGACCTGGGCTTGGACCGACACCGTCTGCACCGGCTCCGCGGTGCCGGTTGCGGGGATCTCGAACGGCACGGCGCGCTGCTCGGCGTGGGCCACGGTGACCGGGACCCGAGCCACACCGCCCGCGCCTTTGCGCGAACAGCCGACCAGGGTGGACACGACGAGGGCCGCGATCGGCATCAGGGAGAGCTTCATCTATTTGGGCGTTCCCGTCGAGTCGGTCCGGACGTGGAGCGGGGTCCCGCCGTCGAGGCCGAGGACGCCGGTGTCGTGCGCCAGCTGGGCCAGCGCGAGGTACCATGAGAACCGCGCCGCGATCGCGTCCGCCCGCGCACCCGCCAGCGCCGCCTGCGCGGTCAGCAGGTCGAGCAGGCTGCCGGCGCCCGCGCGGTAGCGGCCCAGCGCCACCTGCTCCGACTGCGTGGCGCTCGTGAGCAGATCAGCGCTGGTGCGCACCTGCTGCGTGGCGGTGCGCAGCGCGTAGAAGGCATTGAACACCTCGTAGATCACCTGCTGCTCGAAGCCGTGGGCGCGCCGCGCGGCCGCGTCGGCGGCGGCCGCCGCGGCCTTGACGTCGTAGATCTGCGCGCCCCCGGAAAACAGCGGGAACGACAACGTCAGCGTCGCCGTGTAGCTGTTGCGGAAAATGGGCCTGCCGCTCAAGAAATCGGTCTCCGCGGTGGTGCCGCCGACGCTGAGCGACGGCAAGGCTTGCGAGCGCGCGACGCTCACCCGCGCCCGCGCGGCGGCGACCAGCGCACGCGCCGCGGCGAGGTCGGGGCGCTCGCGCACCGCCCGCTCGATCAGCGCGTCCACGCTGTCGCTGATCCCCGGCGGGACCGTGGTGTCGGACGGGACGGCGAGGTCGTAGGGGACGTTGGCCGGCAGCCCCATCGACAGGGCGAGGGCGCCGCGCGTCGTTTGGAGCCGCCCCTCGGTCGTCTGGAGCGCCAGGCGCGTCTGCGACAGCGCGGTGCGCGCTTGGAGCACGTCGGCGATGGTCGCGAGCCCGACGTTGTGGCGCTGCTCCGCCGCCTCGAGGTTGCTCTGGGCCTCCTTGAGCGTGGTCTGCTGGGCGCCGAGCAGCGACTTGGTGCCGAGGTAGTCGAAGTATGCCTGCTCCACGTCCAGCACCACGCTCTGGAGCGTCGCGTTGTGGGTCCAGTCGGCGGCGAGCAGAGCCTCGCGCGCCACGCCGACCGAGCCCGACCGTCCGCCGAAATCGAACAGCAGCCACGACAGGTTGAGCGTGGGATTGAGAAACTGCTGCTTCGTCGCCAGCCGGCCGGCGGAGGGCACGGTCTTGATGGCGGTCACCGTTCCGTCGAGCGTGAGCGAGGGGTAGTATTGCCCCAGCGCCGCGCCGTAGCTCGCCGCCGCGGCCCGCGCGTCGGCCCACGCCGCGCCGGTCGCCGCGTTGTTCCGCAGCGCGATGTCGATCACATCGGCGAGATTGAGCTGCGCGACCCGCTCGGCCACGTCGGGCGGGAGCAGCGCGGCGGCGGGCTCCGCGGCCCGGCGCTCGGGCGCTGGGGAGGGGGGGGGCGTCCAGAACACGTTCGGCGCCGGCGCGGTGCCCGCGACCCCGCGCACGCCGGGCGTACCGCACGCCGCGAGCAGGCCGGCGCTCACGGCTGCGAGCGTTTCCAGGCGGAACGCCCGCGACCTGCCGCGGTTCGGCGGGACGTCTGGCTGGCGAGTCGGCATCCGAGCGGGCATTCGGCTCTGGGGAACGGGTGTCGGGGACGACCGTGGGTACGGAGTATACGCACGACCGGCCCCCCGTGTGGAGCTTGCAGGAGGATGGCGTGTGACGCAACCGACTCGGGTCCGGCTCGATCGCTGGCTGTGGGCCGCGCGCTTTTTCAAGACGCGGGCGCTCGCGGCGGCCGCCGTCGGCGGCGGGCAGGTCGAGGTCAACGGCGAGCACGCCAAGCGGGCGAAACCGCTCGCCGTCGGCGACCGCCTGCGGATCCGGCGCGGCCCGTTCGAGTACCTGGTCGTGGTACGAGCCGTCGCGGAGCACCGCGGGTCGCCCGCCGTCGCCGCCGAGCTGTACGAGGAGGACGCCGAGGGGCGGCGGCGGCGGGAGCGGCAGGCCGAGCAGCTCCGGATCGCGCCGTCGCTGCGCTATGAAGGAAAGGGGCGGCCGACCAAGAAGGAGCGGCGCGAGATCGAGCGGCTGCGGGGCGACTAGGTAGGGCGGTCCAGGATCATGATCTTCTGCCAGATCTTGCTCGACAGGCCCGTCGTCAGCGTCTCCACGTCGTTCACCGCCTCGAGTACGACCGGATCCTGGAAGTCCTGAACGTACAGCGCGGCGACCTTGCTCGTGAGCGAGAGCAGCTCCGCGCAGTAGTCCAGGTAGCGTGACAGCTCAAACCGTGTCATGGGGCGGTGCGGTGACGACGCCGTGGCGGCGCCCTCGGCGAGAACCTGATCTGGATCCTTGGTGAGCTGGTGCATGTCCACGATGTGCGCGATACTGCGCAGCTCGTGGATGGCGGACAGGGTCCGGCGCCGCCGGATGTGGGTCTCGACATTCGCGAGAAACAGCACGGCGATCCCCAGGAACACCACGTTCTGGATCGCCTGAGACGACTGCAAGAAGACCGCGAACTCTTCCCACCGCGGCGCGACCGGCAGGTGGACCAGCGCCTCGAGCACCGTGAAGGCGATGGTGACGATCAACGCCCAGCTGCCGACGCGGAGCGGCACGTTGGGGCGCTGGAACAGCGCCACGCGCGCCATCGATTCGGTCGCCGCCGCCAGCAGATCGGCGCACACCTGCGACAACCCCGAGCCCGGGAACCGCTCGCCGATCCGCAGCTCCAGGCGTCGCAGCGTCTCGACGATGTGGCGGCCGTCCAGGCGGCGATACATCGCGCCCTCCCGCGCTACGGCAGGAACTCCGGCGGGATCGGGTGCGCCGGATCTTCGTCGAACCAGATGGCCGAGGCGACCCACCAGCGCGTCCCGTCCCAGTAGAGCTGCACGGCGTTGATGCCACGCCCCTCGACGGGGCCGTCCGCCGTGCGATGCTCTTCGTAGGTACTGAATACTTGCGCGATGTTGCCGTAGGTCTGCGTCACGCGGTGGATCTCCCGCTCGAAGAAGCCGTTGTGGACCATCTCGGAATCGGACGCGTCCACGAAATAGTAAGCCTTAATCACCCCGGCCAGATTGGCCACGTCCTCGGCACGGGGAGCCATGGTTGGGACGGGCACGTGCCGCGCCGGTGCCTGGGCGGCGAGCCCGGACGGTGCGACGAGAGCGGTCACGAGGCAAAGGGTTAGGCGGTGTGCACGCATGGCGCCTCCGGGTCGTGTCGCGAGGGTGGTGGGACACTAACCTACTGGAGACACACCACGATGCCCAGCCGATCGCGGTGGCCTTGGTGACGTCGTGGGGGGTTGGAATGACACTGGTCGCGAGCAGCCGGACTTACTGGAGCCCGATCGCCACCCCGACCCCGATGGCACTCGCGCCCAGTGCCAGGAGCCCAAGCAGCAGGGGCAGCGCGAACCGCAGCCAGTCTTCGTAGCGGACCTGCGCAGCCGCGAGAATCGCCATGAGAGCGCCGTTGGTGGGCGTGAACAGCTCGCACAGCCCGCCGCCGTATTGATAAGCGAGCACGGTCACCTGGCGCGACAGGCCGAGCAGGTCGGCGATGGGAACGAGGATCGGGAGCGTCAGCACGGCGTGACCGGTCGGGCTCGGCACCGGCACGTGGACGAGTGCGTGCACGAGCATCATGCCGAGCGCTGCCAGCGCGAGCGGCAGGTGCGCCACCGGGGTGAACAGCCCGTGCACGATCGTATCCACGATCCGCCCCTGGTCGAGCGTGACGTAGATCGCGCGCGCAAAACCGATGAGCAGAGCGGCGTAGGCCATGGACCGAAAGCCTATGACGAATGCCTCCGCGGTCCCCCCTACCCCCAGCCCTCCCACGAGGCCCGCCATCACGCCCATGACGAAGAACAGCGCGGCCATCTCGTTGAATCCCCAACCCGCACGCAGGACACCGAGCACGAGCGCGCCGAATGCG
>QHUT01000052.1 GCA_003222055.1 Gemmatimonadota bacterium | reverse complement strand
GACGTGGAATCCCAGTCGAAGTTCCGGACCTCGATGCGCTGGTGCACGAGGTCATAGTCGTGCGACCGGGTGTAGGCGTCGTTCGTGACCAGCTCGGCATTGGACTGGGCGACCGCGGGCACGGCAAGGCCGCAGAGCATCGTGCAGACGAGTGACAGGCGCATCCGCCTAATGTAGCCTGGACGCGGGGCCCTTTCCGATGCAGAATTCTGCGGCCGCCACTACGCCCTTCACAGGAGATTCGAGGATGAGATCCACACTCGGCACCACCCTGCTTGCCGTCTGTACCCTCCCCCTCACGGTCGTCGCCGTCGCGCAGGCCCAAAACCCGGTCACCAACGGGGTCCGGGCCGTGGCGCAGCGCCAGACGAAGAACATCGTGGACGCCGCGGAGGAGATGCCGGCCGACAAGTACGGCTACAAGCCCACCCCCGCCCAGATGAGCTTTGGGGACGTGGTCGCGCACCTGATCAAGGAAGGGAACAACTATCTCTGCAGCGCGGCGTCCGGCATGAAGCAGCCCGACGTGGACAAGTTCGCGGGGACGGACGCCAAGGACAAGCTCGTGGCGGGCCTGAAGGCCTCGTTCAAGTTCTGCGAGACCGCGCTGGCCGGGATCCAGGACGCGCAGCTCGGGGACAGCATCGACTTCTTCGGCGGCCGCAAGCAGACCAAGGGATTCGCGGCGCTGATCACCGTCGCCGATTGGGCGGACCACTACAGCCAGATGGCGATCTACCTGCGGTTGAACGGGCTGCTGCCGCCGACGGCGAAAAAGGCCGACTAGCGGTCGCGGAGGATCTCCCGCGCCGCATTGTATCCGCACGCCCCCATCACACCGCCGCCCGGGTGCGTCGCCGAGCCGCACAGGTACAGCCCTTTGATGGGCGCGCGGTAGTCGGCGTACCCGGGCAGCGGCCGCAGGAAGAACAGCTGCGGCAACGTCATGGCGCCCTGAAAGATGTTGCCGCCCGTCAGCCCGAAACGACGCTCCAGGTCGAGCGGTGACAACACCTGCCGATCGATCACGGCGCGCTTGAAGTTGGGCGCGTACTCGTTGAGGATGTCGAAGCAGCGGTCGGCGAACCGGTCCTTGACCCCGTCCCAGCCGCCGTTCCTGAGCTGGTACGGCGCGTACTGCACGAAGAACGACATGACGTGCTTGCCGGCGGGCGCCACGGTCGTGTCCACGACCGACGGGATAGTGCACTCGAGGATCGGGTCGGCAGAGGGGCGGCCGTACTTGGCGTCGTCGTAGGCCCGCTCCATGTAGTCGAGGCTGGGCGCGAGATGAATCGTGCCGCGCAGGTGACCGTTCGGGGGCAGCCCGCTCGCCTTCACGGCCGTGAAGTCGGGCAGCTCCGACAGGGCGACGTTGATCTTGAGCGAGGCGCTGGCGTAGTCGATGCCGCGCACGGCGGCGACGAACTCGTTGGGCAGCTCCCGTGCCTCGAGCAGCTGGAGGAAGGTCACGTGCGCGTCGGCGTTGGACGCGACCTTCTTGGCCTGGAACTCGGTCCCGTCCGCGAGCGCCACCCCCTTCACCCGGCCCCGGCGGGTGAGGATCTTCGCGACGGGGCTGTTGACGCGGATCTCCGCTCCGTGCGCCCGCGCCGCGGACGCGAGCGCGTGCGTGATGCCGCCCATTCCGCCGCGGACGTAGCCCCACATCCCCCGCACGCCGTTGCACTCGCCCATCACATGGTGGAACAGCACGTACGCCGTCCCCGCCATGGAGGGTGAAGCCATGGCGCCGATGATGGCGTCGGTCGCGAGGGCGATCTTGAGCTCTTCCGATTCGAACCAGCGGTCCAGAATCGGCCGCGCCGCGCCCGTCAGGATCTCGATCGCGCCCGGGCCGTCGCGGCCCAGCTTGAGGAAGCGCCAGCCGAGGCGGGCGAGATGGGCGAGGTTCTTGGGACCGAACGACCACGGGTTCGGGGGCGTCTCGAGCAGGGTGGGCTCGATGAAATCGGCCACGCGCTCGAGCATCGCCTCGTAGCGCGGCAAGGCCTCGGCGTCGCGCGTGGAGAACTTGGCGACCTGCTGGCGGGTCAGCTCCTTGTCGGGCCCCATCAGCAGGAACCGGCCGTCCGGGAACGGGGTGAACGACGAGGGGCTGCGCGGCAACAGCTCGAATCCGTGGCGCCCGAGCTCCAGGTCCCGGATGATCTCGGGACGCAGCAGGCTGTTCACATAGGCGGCGGTGGACACCTTGAAGCCGGGCCACAGCTCCTCGGTCACGCACGCGCCCCCCACCACGTCGCGCCGCTCGAGCACCAGCACGCGCCGGCCGGCGCGTGCGAGATAGGCCGCGGTGACGAGTCCGTTGTGACCGGCTCCGACGATGATGATGTCGTACGCGGTCATGGCGATCCCTTCGATCCCTGTTTGGGTCCAGTGCGGTGCACTATGTTGCAGGCGGGGCTATGACGCCATGACCCAGAGGGTGGTGCCGCTGCTCGCGGCTGCCTGGTGTGTCGTTTCTCCCCTCACGACGGCGGGGTGCGCGCGTCAGCGGCCGGTCGCGACCACGCCTGCCGCGGACTCGAGCGCCGCCCGCGAGCCCGTCACACTCCGCGTGACCAACAGCAACTGGTCGGACGTGAGAATCTACCTCACCCGCGGCGCGACGTGGGTGCGGTTGGGCCTGGTCACCACCAACAGCACGGTCGAGTTCACCGTGCCGGTGGAGTTCGTCACCTCCTCGGGGAGCGTGACGCTGGTGGCGGATCCCGTCGCGGGGCGACGGCCGTGGACCACGTCGCTCCCGGCCGTTATGCCGGGCGATGAATTCGAGCTGGTCGTCGAAAGCTTCCTGCAGTACTCGCACCTGGTGGTGAGATAAGACATTATTGCTCAGGGTCTTCGCTGTAGCCGCTCGAGCAGCGCGCCCAGCCCCGGCGGCACCTGCACGCCGAACAAATCCCTCGAGGGCGCGGTCAGGACGATCGAACGCGGTCCAGGCACGCCGTCGTTGGCCGCCGGCCCCGCGCTGCCGGACCGCCCTGGAGGGCCGTCGGCCGCGTCGGGACAGCGGCGATTGCTCTGGTCCGTCTGCCCCTTGCCGCCCTTGCCGCCCCGACCGCCAGTCCCGCCGGCGCCTCCTGGCCCACCCGCGCCACCCCGGCTGCGACCCTCCACCAGTCCGGCGAGGAGCGGTTGGTCGACGGGCACGATGACGGTGACCCGGCCGCCCCGGCCGCCGGAGCCGCCCGGTCCTCCGTTGCCGCCGTTGCCCCCCGGCGCGCCCGGCTGCGCCGGGCATCCCGCATCGCCGGCCGCGCCGTCCGTCCCGTTGACGCCCGCGATGCCGGCGCCGCCCCGACCACCCCGCGACTCGACGACCAGCCAGTCCGCCGGAGCGACGCTCGTCGCATCGCCCAGGATGTAGAAAGGTGGCGCGACACCCACCTGGATGCCCGCGACGTACAGCTTGTCGTAGAACGGGGAGCGCAGCTGCGCGAGTCGCACGGTGACATCCGGCCCGTTGTCGCCCGCTTCGCCCGGCCGCCCCTCGTCGCCCGAGAACGTGAACACGTGGGGCATGCAGCCGTAGTAGGGCGGGACCACCACGGTGCTCGTGACATTGGAATTGGCCCGCAACGTCGCCGTAAGCCGGAAACCGGTCGACACGGTGGCGAGCGGATCGCGCTCCGTCACCCAGTCGCCGTCTTGCTGTGACACCGCATCGGGACTCTCGCGATCGAGGAACACCACGTGCAGGCGCGGCGGATGCTTCTTGTCGTACGACCGCGCGAACGGCACCCGCTCGCCGCTCACGAGGACCGCCTCGTAGCTCGCCGCGATCACGCTGCCCGGGCAGGCGCGGGCGTAGCTCGTGACGATCCGGATGTCCTTGACTTGCGCGACCAGCCCGGGGTCGGGGGCGAAGTCGGGTGGGGGGGCGTGGGAACAGCCAAACACCAGAATCGTAGCACAGAAAGACGTCACGCAGTGACGTAGCAAAGAAACGTCACCCATCATCGGAGAAAGCAGTCGCATGGTCATCCTTTGGGGTCAGCGGCCGGGACGCAACATGTGAAACCGCCTGCCGATAGGCAATCTTGCGGCTTGGGGCCTAGCGCATGGACCAACCGGGCTACGGTTTCATCCAGACCATGCGCGTGCGGGACGGACGCATCCCGTTTCAGCCGCGCCACCTGGAGCATTCTCTGAACGAACTCGGCCTGGCCAAACCAGCGCGGGCCGAAGCCGCGGTGCGGCGCGTAGTGCCGATCACGTCGCTCGACGGCGCGCCGGCCCGCACGGAACCGAACACTTCCCGAAGCGACAACGCACCACTGTGGGGCGAAGTCGCCGCGCGCATGCAGCACGGCGCCACACGCCACAACCCTGGTCGCCACTCCATGCAATTGTACGGCAATCAGATACGAGACGCACGGCGGCGGCCTCGACGCAGCACGACGTCTCTGGCCCGGGAAGTGCGATGGGCTTTCGGCTGTAGCTGGTCGGGCTCGAGGGCGTGCGGGGGAGGATTGATCGACAGGCGAGGTGCAGAGCGGATGGTCACGATGGCACCAGCGGCCCGACAGCGGGCGGCGTCGTTCAGCGGCGACGACGTCGAAGTGGTCGTGGCGCGCCCGGACGTCGGGTCCGATGCGGTGTCTGCCTCGGCGACGCTGCTCTCGGACCGAGAGCGGGAACGCGCGCGTCGCTTCGTTTTCGATCCTGACCGCCGTCGATTCATCGTCGCGCGGGCGCTGCTGCGGCAGTTGCTCGCGGCGCGGCTCGGCGTGCGGCCCGAATCGGTCGCGCTGGCCTCGGGGGCGCGCGGCAAACCCGCCCTGGCCGGTCGGTTTGCCGCGTCCGACCTGCGCTTCAACGTGTCGCACTGTGAAGATGTCGCCGTGTACGCATTCTCCGCCGGGCGGGAAGTCGGCGTCGACGTGGAGGCGGTTCGCGCGCTCCCCGACGCCGACGACCTCGCCGCCCGCTGCTTCTCTCGCCGTGAGTACGCGACGTACCGGGCGCTCGAGCCGGGCGACCGGGCGCTGGGATTCTTCCAGTGTTGGACCCGCAAGGAAGCCTTCGTCAAGGCGCTGGGTGCCGGCCTGTACCATCCGCTCGATCGCTTCGACGTATCGCTCGCCCCTGGGGAGCCCGCCAGGATCCTCCGGGTCGAGGACGTGCCCGGAGATCGGTGCCGCTGGCGCCTGGAGGGGTTCTCCCCCGTGCCGGGGTTTGTCGCGGCCGTGGTCACGGAGCGACTGATCGAGGACGACCGCTAATGGCCACGGTCGCAAACGAGTCGCCGTGGATGAACGACGAGTTGCGGATGTTCCGCGCCACGGTCCGTCAGTTCATCCAGAAGGAGTTCGTGCCGCACCAGGCGCGCTGGCGCGAGCAGCAGCGTCCGGACGCGGAAGCGTGGACCAAGGCCGGCGGGACCGGCATGCTGCTCCCCGACTTGCCCGAGGCGTACGGCGGTGGCGGCGGCACCTTCGCCCACGCCGCCGTCGTGTTGGAGGAGCTCGCGCACGCCGGCGTGCATTTCGGCTCCGGCATCCAGAGCATCGTGGCACACTACATCCTGGCCTACGGCAGCGAGGAGCAGAAATGCCGTTGGCTCCCCCTCATGGCGCGGGGCGACTTGGTGGCGGCCATCGCCATGAGCGAGCCCGGCGCCGGCTCCGACCTGCGGAGCATCCAGACCGCGGCCCGGCGCGACGGCGACCATTACGTCATCAACGGCTCCAAGACGTTCATCACCAACGGCGCACTCGCCGGCATCGTGTGCCTGGCGCTGAAGACGGACCCACGCGCCTCCGGCGTGAAGGGCATCTCCCTCATCATGGTGGAGACGAAGGGCCTGCGCGGATACCGGGTCGGCGGCTCGCTCGACAAAATCGGGATGCACGGCCAGGACACGTGCGAGCTGTTCTTCGACGATGCCCGAGTGCCGGCGGCGAATCTGCTCGGGGACGCCGAAGGCAAGGGGTTCTATCAGATGATGGAGCGCCTGCCCTACGAGCGGCTGGGCGTGGCCGTGGTCGCGGTCGCGACGGCGGAGCAGGCGGTGGCCATCACGACCGAGTACGTGAAGCAGCGCACGGCCTTCGGCAAACCCCTCATCGAGCTGCAGAACACCCGCTTCAAGCTGGCCGAATGCAAGACCGCCGCGCATGTCGGCCGGGTGTTCGTCGACCACTGCATCGAGCGGTTCATCACCGGCCAGCTCGACGACACCACGGCCGCCATGGCCAAGTATTGGCTCACCGACTGCCAGTGCCGCATCGTGGACGAGTGCGTGCAGCTGCACGGCGGCTACGGATACATGACCGAGTATCCGATCGCCCGCATGTGGGCCGACAGCCGCGTCCAGCGCATTTACGCGGGCGCCAATGAAATCATGAAGGAGCTGATCGCGTGCTCCCTCTGACGGGTCTCTGTTTGCATGAGTTGATCGAGGCGCAGGCGCGTCGCACGCCGGATCAGGTGGCGGTGGTGTTCGAGCAGGAGCGGATGACCTACGGCGAGTTGAACCGGCGCGCCGAACGGCTCGCGCACCACCTGCGAGGTCGGGGCGTCGGCCCCGACGCGCTCGTCGGCCTGTTCGTCGAGCGCTCGGTGGAGATGGTTGTGGGCATTCTGGGCATCCTCAAGGCCGGGGCCGGGTACTTGCCCATCGACACGGGATACCCGCAGGAGCGGATCGCCTTCATGCTGGCCGATGCCGGCGTCGCGGTGACGCTCACGCACACCGGCCTGCTGGCACGTCTCCCGATCGAGAGCGCGCGAGCCGTGTGCCTGGATGGAGATGCCTTCGACTGGGCCGACGACGAAGCACCGACGCCCGTGGCGGCCCCGGTTCGGCCGGGCCACCTCGCGTATGTGATCTATACCAGCGGCTCCACGGGCCGCCCCAAGGGCGTCTGCATCGCGCATCGCAACATCGTCAACTACGTCCTGGGCGTCGCGGAGCGTCTGCGACTCGAGCCGGGCATGAATCACGCGACCGTGTCGACCATCGCGGCCGATCTCGGCAACACGGTGGTTTTCCCGGCGCTCGTCACCGGCGGCTGTCTGCATGTCGTCTCGCAACAGCGGGCCGAGAACCAGGCGCTGCTCGCGGAATACTTCCAGCGTGAGCGTATCGACGTCCTGAAGATCGTGCCCTCGCATCTCGCCGCCTTGCAGACCGGCCCTCGTCCGGAATCCGTCATGCCCCGGGCGCGCCTCATCCTGGGCGGCGAGGCGTCGCGGTTGGACTGGATCGCCCGACTGCGGGCCTTGGCCCCGAGCTGCGAGATCTACAATCACTATGGTCCAACCGAGACCACCGTCGGAGTGTTGACGTACAAGGTCGGCTCCGAGTTGCCGGTCACGCCGTCCGGCACGCTCCCGCTCGGCAGCCCCCTGCCCAACATCCGAGTGCATATCCTCGATGCGAGTGGGCGGCCCACGCCGATGGGCGAGCAGGGCGAGCTCCATATCGGCGGCAGTGGGGTGGCGCGCGGCTATCTCGGCCGCCCGGATCTCACCGCCGAGAGGTTCATCCCGGATCCGTTCGGCTCGGGCTCTTCGGGTTCTGGGGAGCGCCTCTATCGTACCGGCGACCTGGCGCGGGCCCTGCCGGACGGCAGCCTCGAGTTCTGCGGTCGGGTCGACGACCAGATCAAGCTGCACGGCTATCGGGTCGAGCTCGGGGAGATCGAAGGCACGCTGCGCGCCCAGCGCGGCGTGCGCGACGCCGTCGTGCGGGCGTACGACGATGCGGCCGGCGGCAAGCACGTGGTCGCGTACGTCGTGCCCCACCGGCCGAACCAGGCCCTGTGGGAATGGCAGGCGCCGTACGTGTTGCCCGACGGCTCGCCCGTGGCGCACCTGAACAGGAACGAGACCGAATACATCTACAACGAGATCTTCGTGCAGCAGGCGTACCTGCGGCACGGCATCACGATCCGTGACGGCGACTGTATCGTGGACGTGGGCGCCAACATCGGGCTGTTCACCGTGTTCGCGAGCCGGCTGGCCCGAAACCTCCGAATCGTCGCCTGCGAGCCGAACCCCGCCGCCTTCGCGTGTCTCGAGGCGAACGCGGCCGCCTGGGGCGCGGGTGTGCGGTGCCTGCCGCTCGGGTTGTCCCGCGAAAGCGGGTCGGCCGACCTCACGTGGTTCGAGGGCTTGTCGCTCCTTTCGGGGTTCTACGCCGACGCGGCGACGGAGCGCGAGATGGTCAAGCGCTACGTGCTCAATCAGCAGGTGGCGGCTCCCGACAACGAGCGCTTCGTCGCGGACGTGGGCGAGGTCATCGATGACCGTCTCCGGGCCAGGACGGTCTCGGCCCGGCTGCGAACCCTCTCGAGCATCGTCGCGGAGGAGGGCATCGAGCGCATCGACCTGCTCAAGGTCAACGTCGAAAAGAGCGAGCTGGACGTGCTACGAGGGCTCGATCCCGAAGATTGGCCCAAGATCCGGCAGGCGGTCATCGAGGTGGATCAGCGCGACCACGTGGACCCGATCACGCTCCTGCTCGAGCGCCACGGTTTCGAGGTGCTGGTCGAGCAGGACCCGCTGCTGCACCACACCGAGCTGTGTTACGTGTACGCCGTCCGGCCAACGCCCGAGCGGGGCCGACTGATCCGGCACCAACCCCCCGACGCGTATGCGCGCGCGGAGCTGCCCACCGACGGAGAAATCCTGACACCCGCGTCGCTGCGCAAGTACCTGCAAGCCCGGTTGCCGCAGTACATGATCCCCTCGGCCTTCGTGCTGATGGACAACCTCCCCCTGACGGCGAATGGGAAGGTGGACCGCCAGGCGCTTCCGGCGGTCTCGTTCGAGCGCACGCAGCCGGCCCGCGACGTGGCACCGCCGCTCACCGAGACCGAGCAGGCCGTCGCCGCCATTTGGGCCGAGCTCTTGAAGGTGGAGCACATCGATCGCAAGGACGACTTCTTCGATCTGGGCGGGGACTCGCTGCTCGCGATCCGTGCCGTGGCCCGGATCCGTGACGTGTTCGGCGTGGACCTGCAGACGCGGACCTTGTTCGAGAACCCGACCATCGGGGACCTGACGGCCGTCCTGGCCGACGCCAAGGGCTCGCCGGGCAACGCGCCGCGTATCGTGCGGCGTACCGAGGACGGACCGTGCGCGCTCTCGTTCGCCCAGGAGCAGCTCTGGTTCCTGGATCAGCTGGCGCCGGGCAGTCCCGTCTACAACATCGTCGACGTGATCGGCCTGAGTGGGACGTACCATGCGGACGCGATGCGGCGGGCGATGAACGAGCTGGCGCGCCGTCATGACGTCCTGCGCACCGGCTTCCCCCAGCGCGACGGGCACCCGATGCAGGTCGTCGCGCCGACGATCGACGTGCCGCTCGCGGAGGTCGACGTCCGCGCGCTGCCGGCCCCGGAGCGGGAGCGGGCATGGATGCGCGTGGTGCGCGAGGACGGGCGCAAGCCGTTCGACTTGTCCCGCGCCCCGCTGTTTCGCGCGACCGTGGTCCATTTCTCGGACGGGGAACACCGGCTGCTGTTCACCATTCACCACATCGTCGCCGACGAGTGGTCGATGGAACTGATTCACCAGGAGATCCGCCAGCACTATGAAGCGTTTGCCCATGGGCGGCGCGCTCCGCTGCCCGAGCTGCCGATTCAATACGCCGACTTCGCCTGCTGGCAGCGCGCCTGGCTCCAGGGACCCGCGCTCGCGCGGGAGCTCACGTACTGGGGGGAGGAGCTGGCGGGAGCCGAACTCGTCCTCGACCTGCCCACGGACAAGCCGCGTCCGGCGGTGCAGAGCTTCCGGGGCGCGACCGAGGGCTTCGCGCTGCCGCGACGGCTGTTGGACCGGTTGAAAGCCCTGGGACGGCAGGAGCAGGCCACGCTGTTCATGACACTCGAAGCCGGGTTTGCGGCCTTGCTGCACCGCTACACTGGCCAGGACGATCTCCTCGTCGGGACCCCCATCTCCGGCCGCACGCGGAGCGAGACGGAACGACTGGTCGGGTGCTTCCTCAATAGCGTCGTGCTGCGTTCGCGGTTCACCGACGGGTTGACCTGCCGTGCCCTGGTGCGACAGGTGCGCGAGCGGGCCCTGGGTGCCTACGCGCACCCGGACCTCCCCTTCGAGCGCCTCGTCGCGGCCCTGGCGCCGGACCGGGACGCGAGTCGCACGCCGCTGTTTCAGGTGATGTTCGTGCTCCACAACCCCGAAGGGGTCTCTCAGGTATCGAAGGTGTCGGGCAACCGGCAGCTCGAGACCGGAACCGCAAAGTTCGACTTGACGCTGCTCCTCTCCGAGACGCAACACAGTCTCGAGGGGATGATCGAGTACAACACCGATCTGTTCGAGGCGGCCACGATCCGGCGCCTGTGCGGGCACTACGCAACACTGCTCGAAGCGATGGCCGGCAATCCCGATCAGCGTGTCTCCATGCTGCCGCTGCTCAACGACGTCGAGCGCAGGCAGGTGCTGGTCGCGTGGAACGACACGACGGTGGCGGACCCTGCGACGGACCTGTGTCTGCACCAGCTGATCGAGCGACAGGTGCGTCACCGCTCAAACCAGGTCGGGGTGGTGTGGGGACAGGAGCACCTGACCTACGGCGAGCTCGACCGCCGCGCCGGCCGGCTCGCCGCCGAGCTGCGAGGGCAGGGGGTCGGGCCCGACGTGCTCGTCGGGCTGCTGGTCGAGCGGTCGCTCGACATGGTGGTGGCGCTGCTGGGCATTCTCAAAGCGGGCGGGGCGTACGTGCCGCTCGACCCCGCGTTCCCCGCCGAGCGCCTCGCCGGCATCGTCGAGGACAGCGGGATGAGCGTGCTGGTCACGCACCGGGGGCTGGACCAGGCGCTGTCGCTGCGTGCTCCTCGCGTCGTCCGGCTCGAGGGTGGCGGACTGGCCGGGGCGACTCCGGACAGCGCTCACGCGGGCGCGTCGAATCCCGAGCCGCACAACCTCGCCTACGTGCTCTACACCTCCGGTTCGACCGGCAAGCCCAAGGGCGTCGAAATCCCCCATTCGGCGCTCGTGAATTTCTTGCTGTCGATGCAGCGGACGCCGGGCTTCACGGCGGCGGATACGATTCTCGCCGTGACCACCCTGTCGTTCGACATCGCCGGCCTCGAGCTGTTCCTGCCCCTGATCAGCGGCGGGCGGGTCGTGATCGCCAGCCGCGACGACACCCTCGACCCCCGACGCCTGATGGACCTGATGCGGGACTCCGCGTGCACGGTAATGCAGGCGACGCCCGCGCTGTGGCGCGCGCTGGTTGCCGCCGGATGGGGTGGCTCGGCGACCCTGAAGATCTTGTGTGGCGGCGAAGCGCTCCCCCCGGACCTGGCCCAAGCGCTGCGGCCACGGTGTGCGGAGCTGTGGAACATGTATGGCCCGACGGAAACCACCGTCTGGTCGACCCTCCACCGGGTGGCGTCCGCCGACGCCCGAGTGTCCATCGGCCGGCCGATCGCCAATACGCAGGTCTTCGTGCTCGACGCCAATCGCCAGCCCACGCCTCCCGGCGTGGCGGGCGAGCTGTACATCGGCGGCGACGGCCTGGCGCGCGGGTACCTGCGTCGCGACGAGCTGACCCGGGAGCGTTTCGTCCCGAGTCCGTTCGCGCCGGACGCTCGCCTCTATCGCACGGGCGACCTGGCGCGCTGGCTCCCCGAGGGGCATCTGGAGTGGCTGGGGCGGATCGACCACCAGGTGAAGGTCCGGGGCTTCCGGATCGAGCCCGGGGAAATCGAGGCGATCATCAAGCGGCACCCGGCGGTCGGCGAGGTCGTGGTCATTGCGCGCGAAGAGGCGGGGGGGGAGAAGCAGCTTGTGGCGTACTTCGTCGCCGAGCGTCCGCCGGCCGATCTGGTCGACCAGCTGCGCGCCCTGATCCGCGGCGCCTGCCCTGAGTACATGGTGCCCGCCCAGTTCGTCCGCTTGGACGTTCTGCCGCGTACCGCGAACGGCAAGCTCGACCGCAAGGCGTTGCCGGCACCCGCCCTGGCAACGGGGGCGGCGGCGCGCGTGGCCGCGGTGGCGCCTCGCACGCCGACGGAGGAGATGGTGATGGGCATGTTCTCGGGCGTTCTGGAGCGGGCGGATTTCGGGGTCGGCGACAGCTTCTTCGATCTGGGCGGCCATTCGCTCATGGCAGCGCGCCTGATGTCGCAGCTACGGGCCACGTCGGGCGTCGACCTGCCGCTCCGCAGTCTGTTCGAATGCCCCACTGTCGCGCAGCTGGCGGACGCCATCGACGCCGTGATGTGGTCGAGCCGGCGCAAGACGCCGATCGAGGTTGCGCGGCAGCGCGAGGAGATCGAGCTATGAGGTTGCAGAGTTTCCTCGCCGAGCTGCGTGACCGCGGCGTACACCTCTACGCCGAGGGCGATCGCCTGCGCTGCACGGCGCCGCCGGGTGTGCTGACGCCCCAGCTGCGCGATCGGCTGCAACACCACAAGGGCGAGATCCTGGAGCTGCTGCGCTCGGGGGAGGCGCTAGCGCGACAGCAGCGCGCGATCGTGCCGCTCGAGCGGCGCGGCACGCGCACTCCCGTGTTCGCCGTAGCCGGGCACAACGGCGACGTGTTCTGCTACCGCGCCCTGGCGCAACAGCTGGGCGACGACCAGCCGTTCTTCGGCCTCGAGCCCCCTGGGCTCGACGGTCGAAGCAAGCCGCTCACGCGGGTGGAGGACCTCGCAGCGTACTTCGCCGACCAGATGCGGGCGTTCCAGCCGAGCGGTCCGTATATCGTCGCCGGCTTCTGCGCGGGGGGCACCGTGGCATTCGAGCTGGGGCGACAGCTGCTGCAGGGCGGCGCGAACGTGCGCTTCGTGGCGCTGTTCGGCAGCCCCGACCCGACGTGGTACCGCCTGCCGTCGCAGCTCGGATGGCGGCTGCGCCAACAGCTGACCCGGGTCGGTGCGCACGCTCGCGCGCTCTGGTCGCCGCCGCGGGAGCTCGGCCGCTACGTCGCCGAGCGCATGCGGCAGCGCAAGGAGCGCCGGGACGCCGCGCGCGCGGCCGCGCTCGATCCCGTGCTGGTGCGGCGCGCCGCGGTCGAGCGCGCCACGATTGCGGCGATACGGGGCTACCGGCCCGCGCCGTTCGCGGGCCGGCTGGGCCTGTTTCTGCCGTCCGAGGAGTGGCTGCCATCGGCGACGTCGCTGTGGGCGTCGCTGGCGCGGTGTACCGACGAGTTCGTCGGGCCCCCCGGCTGCGACAACGATACGATGCTGCGCGAGCCCTACGCGGCGGACTTTGCCGCCCTGTTCCGGCGCTGTTACGCTCAGCAGGCGGAGCCGTGCGCGGGGCGATCCCCCGGCGCGATCGGCGGACCGCTTCTGGCCACCAGCGCGATCCATTAGATTTGCCACCGCCCGTGGTGGCTGTAGCTCAATCGGTTAGAGCGCCGGACTGTGGCTCCGGAGGTTGCGGGTTCGATTCCCGTCAGCCACCCTGAACTGCTAGACGCCGAGACGCCCAGACGCCGAGGGGCGTCTAGGGGTAGTTTCTCTCCCAATGTCCGAACTACCCTCCCTGAACCTTCAGTGCTTCGGGGTGCCGACCGCGCGTCTCGCCGGCGGCCCGGCGCCGCCCGAGGTGTTGCGTCGCAAGCACCTCGCGCTGCTCGTCTACCTCGCCCTTTCTCCTAATCGCAGACGGACCCGGGCGCACCTGGTGGGAGTGCTCTGGCCCGAGACCGGCGATGCGCGGGCGCGCCACTCGCTCAACGAAGCGGTTCGGCGGCTGCGGGCGCACGTCGGCGAGGCGCGCCTCGCGTCCGATGGCGATTCGATCTTGCTGCGCGCCGACGCACTCGAGGTGGATGCGCTGCGCTTCGACGCGCTGTTGGAGCGCAGCCCTGCCGCTGCTGCCCGACTCGTGGAGGGCGATTTTCTCGAAGGTTTCGCCCTCGAGGATGCGCCCGCGTTTGAGGAGTGGGTCGCACAGGAGCGGGACCGGTATCGCGCGCGGGCGGCCGCCGCGCTGGTCGCCGCCGGTGAGGAGGCGCTGGCCGCAGCGCGCGAGTCCGATGCGAGCGCGTCGGCCCGTCGCGCGCTGGCCCTGCAGCCGTACGCCGAGCCGGGCGTGCAGCTCTTGATGCGCAGTTGCGCGCTGAGCGGGGACAGCGCCGGGGCGCTCGCCGCCTTCCACGAATTCGTCGCCCGTCTGGCGGCACTGGGCGAGCAACCGGGCCGCGAGCTGGCGGCGCTCGCCGACCGCATCCGGGGGCAGCGCTGGCGCCGGCATGCGCGGCCGCTCAACGAAACGGGGGCGCCGCTCGTGGGCCAGGAGCGGGCGCATGGGGAGGCGTTCACGCTGGTCGCCGAGGCGTTACAGCGGGGCCCGCAGACCCTTGTGATCACCGGTGACCCGGGGACGGGCAAGACCCGGCTGCTGACCGAGTGCGTGGACCGCTTCGCGCTCCGGGGCGCGGTGGCGGCGGTCGCCACGCCGCTCGAGAGCGACCGCGACGCGCCCTGGAGCACGCTCCGGACGCTGCTGCGCGCTGGCCTGCCGCGTGCGCCAGGCAGCGCCGCGGCCGAGCCCGGCGCGCTCGCCGTGCTCGCGACCCTGGCGCCCGAAGCGTTCCCGGGCGTCGCGTCGCGCGCACCCGCCGACCACGCCGAGGTGGCGGCTGCCCTGGCGTCGCTGCTGCGGGCGCTCGCCGAGGAGCAACCCGTAGCGCTGGCCGTGGACGAGGCGCACTGCGCGGACGGCGCCAGCATCGAGGCGCTGGGTGGCGCGATGTCGCAGGTCGCCGGGCGGCCGTTGCTGCTCGTGCTGAGCGCGCGCACAACGTTCCAGGAGCCCTCGCGCGCGCTGGTTCGCCTGCGGAGCGACGTGGGACGCGCGGGAAGACTGCCGGGCCAGGTGGTGCAGCTCGAGCCCCTCTCCGCGGCCGAGACGCGGGAGCTCGTCCGGCGCGGCAGCGCCTGGTGTGTGAACCCGGCGGATCTCGATCGCCTGGCCCGTCGCGTCTTCTTCGAGACGAGCGGGAACCCGTTTCTGATCGTCACCATGTTGCAGGGGCTCGAGAAGGCCGCGATCCTGCGTGCGGAAGCGCTCACCTGGCCCCGTCCGGGCGTCACCATCGAGCAGCCGCTCCCGATGTCGGTCCCGAGCCTGGCGCGCCAGGCGGTGCTGGCCCGAGTCGCGGAGCTGGACGCGGCGAGCCTCCAGGTGCTGCGCGCGGCGAGCATCGGTGCGCTCGCGCTGGACCCGGAGCTCATCGCCGCGCTCACCGGTCTCGCGCCCGAGCGCATCGAGCAGCTGCTCGCCGTGCTCGAGCAGCACGGCCTGCTCGGCTTCGACGGAGAGCGCTATCGCTTCGCCGCGCCGCTCATCGCCGAAGTCGTGCGCGGGGAGCGGCTGTTGCCCGGCGAGCGGCGCGCGCTGCGGGCGCGTGCCGCGGCGGCCCTGGCCTCGCGCCCCGACCTGGAATCGCGTCTGTTGCGGGCGGAACTGATGGCGCGAACGGGGCCGGCCGCGGCCGCCTTCGCGGCAGCGGTGGCCGCCGCACAAGCGGCGCTCGCCGAGTCCGCGCCGCGCGCCGCGCGCCGGGCACTCGGCGTGGCGGAGCGCACGCTGCAACCAGACGACGAGACCGGCCGCCGCGCCCTTGCCGAGCTGCGCGTGCGAGTGGCCACCTAGCCGCAAGCAGCGCCGCGCGGGAGCGCGGCGCTGCCTCAGAGCTACGCAAGCGGCACCGGTGCCTCACCGGGGCCGTCAATTGATGATGGTTACCCAGAAGTCGACGAGCGCCGAATTGTTCGAGAAGTTCGCCTCTGGAGTGCACTGTCGCGAATTGGCCGTCGCAGTGATCCGGTACTGCCCCTCTTGCAGATGGGCAGTCCAGTGCACCAGGTACTCCTCACCGGGTCCGAGCGCCGGCACCCAAACCTGTCCGTCCCCCAGCGGCAGCGCGCAGGGTGAGAGGAATGACAACGGCCCCGTATGGATCAACGACACCGGAGCCCAGCCGCTAAAACTCAGGATCGAGCTGCCCGCCGGTGTGAGGCCGAGGTTGCTGACGACTGCTGTAAGCTGGACGTCTGGTCCCCACACCACGCCATACATTGGATCGACTTGCGGGGTAACGCTCTTCACGATCAGATCGGCTTGGGCTGCGCCCTGGACGACCGTGTATGAGACGCTCTTACTATCGTTAAAGTGCTTGGACCCGGGGTCGGCCACCGTCGCCCTGGCGACATAGGACCCTGCGCTCAGATGAGTGGCGGAGCGCTCGACTGTGTACTCCTGACCCGGTTGAAGCCCCGGCACGTTGACCCACGTCTGTGCGTCCTGCAGCTCCGCGGGGATTTGAAAATTCAGGGTAGAGGCGTTGGACGCTTCGCTGCCGATGTTCTTGACGACCGCGCTAAACCGGATCGGAAGCCCCACCAAGGGGTTCGCTGGTGCATAGGTGATACTCGCCACCATCAGATCGGGCTGCGCCGTCGGATCGAGGGGATCGGGGTTGTTCAAGGCAAGGGCGCTAGGCCCCCGGACCTGTGTCGTGGGCCCGACGGCTCTGCCGGCATCCTGACACGCCGCAGCGCCGACGATGCCTGCGGCCACCAGGGCGCGAAGAACGCGGCCCCGCCAAGTGAGTGTTGCGATCAATCCAAACATACATGCCTCCTGGTGTGGGTCGCTTCCAGTCTACCGCCGCCACTCCTGCAACCCGTCGGCGTGGCGTTCATGTGAACGCGACCCAAGCTAGGAAGACCCGAGCAATGGCCGAGCAACGCGGAGCCGTCCGAAGTCAATGGCGCGATGCGGAAGAGTTGGGGCAGGGACACCGGCGGTGCGGCCTAGAAGTCCAGAATAATCCCGAGCTGCGCGCCCATTGGACGCCGATACTTCAAAGTGAGTCGTCCGGACTGGGAGATCCTTGGTTTCAAAGCGGCCGAGCGAATCGCGCGCGCCCAGCGCTTGATGAAGCTCCCGTCGGTCGCGCGGTCATCGGACGCCACCATTTGGCCTCCGAACGGCCTGCCCCTGGTGGAGTGGTGGGCGGTCGCGAACGCGACCGCGGCATCCACCAGCAGGACCGGCGCGGTGCGGTCCACTAACGCGAGGCTCTGGGCCTCGGGGCCGCCGGCGCGGGTGACATATACCAGCGTGGCACCGCACACGATGGCGTCGACTGGGTAGCCGCCGAGGCGGAACGAGACGGCGTCCGACGTCTCGACTTGGGTGCCCGGGAACCAGTACCAGCACCGCTCGGCGGCCGGGTGGGAGTGGACCCGCCCCACCGCTTCAGGCGGGCATGCGGCGCGGGCGACTACGCGCGTGGCCGTCGCGGCGCTGTCGTCAGTCGCCAACACAGACGTCACGCGAACTGTCGCGCCGTCCACGGAGCCGAGCAGGCAGCCGAGGCGCTCTGTAGGGCTGGCCGCGAACGCCGCGAGGAGCGCGCGGGCAGCCGGCGCGAGTTCGAGGCGGGGCAATACGGCCTCAGGGGGCCCGAACATCAGGCCGAAGAGAGCCGCTGTGATGGTCAACGTCATTGCTCCGCCTTTCTCCGTCACCTACCCTGGCTTGCGTTGGTGGTGCGCTCATCTCACGCGACCCAAGCTAGGGAGACGCGGTCAATGGCCGAGCAACCTGGAGAAGTCCGGAGTCAACCGTTGGGGAGAAAGGCGTTTGCGGAGTGTGGCACGCCGGGCCCTCGTCGCGGCTGAGCGCGCGCTGCAGCCCGGCGACGATGCCGGTCGCCGGGCCCGGGCAGAGCTGCGCGTGCGAGTGGCCACCTAGCAGCAAGCAGCGCCGCGCGGAGCGCGGCGCTGCTGAACGACTGTCGACGGTCGCGAGCCGAACGTCCTAGAAGCGACGCCGGGCCCAGCTCGCCTCGCCATCAAAGGCGGGGTCAGTGGTGAGGCGGAGGATCCCGCTGCCGTCCGATGCGCTCATGGCGTAGATCTCATCGTTGCCGTCGCGCCGGGTCGTGAACGCGATCTGCGAGCCGTCGGGCGACCAGGTGGGATCGTAGTCCCAGAAG
>QHUT01000051.1 GCA_003222055.1 Gemmatimonadota bacterium | reverse complement strand
CCGTTCCAAGCCGATCACGTGCGACTGTTCGAGGGCAAGGCCCTGGTGATCATCCGGGGCGGCCGAGCGCCCGGGACGGTGACCCTCACGGCCACCGCCGAGGGCGGAGTCGCGCCCGCGTCAGCTCGCATCGAGCTGCGTTAGACAGAGGACGCCCGTCTCGGCCGCTCCTGGTCCGGAGGTCGTGAAGACGGCCGCCTCCCGGCCGGTCTCCGCTCGGTAGCGGCCCGCCACGTCGCGCACCAGCCCCTCCGCTCCGCTCGTGCCCAAGATCGCCACCGTGCCGCCGCTGCCCCCACCCGTGATTTTCGCGCCGAACAGTCCGTGCTCCGGCCCCTCGGCGGCGACCAGGTCGACCAGGCGATCGGTGCCGTCGCTGCCGAGCCCACAGGCGCCGTAGCTCTTGTGGGACTGGTACATGAGGCGCCCGAGTTCGAGGGCCGTCCCTGGTTGCTCCGCCAGCACGCCGAGCAGCTCGGCGAAGCGCTGCACTCGCTCGTGTTCGCGGATCGGGTGCTCCGTGGCCTGTCGAACGGGGTAGCGGCGGTCTGGGCGAACCTGGGTGGCCGTGTCGGTCAACCCGTGGTAACGCGCGAGGAACTCCGCCCCGGACATCTCCTCTGGTAACGCGCCGCTTAGGCGCGCGAACTCCGCACTCGTGAGATTCGCGAGATACCCGCCCCAGCGCGGATCGTCGATGCGCACGCGCGTCCCGTCGCGCACCGCCGGCAACTCCGCCGCGGCGGCGATCATGCGGTAACCCATGAACGCCGCGGTACGCACCGTCCCGTAGTCCGCTCCGGCGACCGCGTGGCTGATGCCGGAATCGATGCCGTAGAACCGGAATCCTTCGGGAATGGCGACGTACCCCTCGATCGTGCCCGGCTGGCAGCGTAGCCGGAGCAGCCGATCGCGCTGCCCGCAGGCACTGGTCATCTGATCCATGATGCCGCACGGAGCGCCGACCACGTGGTTTTCCACCGTCTGGCAAGCCGCCGCCAGCTCGGTTGCGGTCATCGGGCTGCCGCAGCCGGCGGCGACCGCGGCACCGGCGGCGACTTCGAGCGCCGCGGACGATGCGACGCCCCGGCCTTCGGGGACTGTGGAGTCGATGAGGATTCTGAGTCCCCCGGCTCGGGGGCTCCGCGTCAGGACGGCCTGCACGACGCCCAGCACGTACGCCGCCCACCGCTCGGCGTCCCGTCTTGCGAACCGAGCCGCAAGCTCCGCTGGGGTGCCGAGCGGCAGCTCGATACTGAAGCAGTGCCACCGTCCGCCGCGGCGCGTCGCGATGTCGCAGCGCGCCGTGTCCTGTGCTTGCAGGAGCACCGCCGTCGAGCATTCGAGCGGCAGCTCCAGCACGCGCGCGCCACTGTAGTCCGCGATCCCGCCCATGACGTCCAGTCGGCCCGGCGCCCGGGCGATGTAGAGAGGAGAGCTACTCGAGAAGAAATCGCGCAAGCGGGGGTCTGCCTCGCGTCGCAAGCCTCGCAGGCGGTCGAGGGCGGGCTGGAACCAGATCAGATCGCCGGCAGCACGGACGTCGGAAAGGCGGCGCACTGGAATCACCGGGGGCTTCCCCGGGAAAGCAGGTCCTTCGCGCCTGCGGCGCTCAGGATGACACGCTCCCTCGCTCCGCGGATTAGAAAGATGGAGATGACCCCCCTCCTCATTTCTTTCCCCAAAAGGCCGCGCGCAGCTGTCATCCTGAGCGAGCGCGGGGCACGCGCGCGAGCGAAGGACCTGCTGTCCCACACGTGCCAGGGGGGTTTTTCTGTCGTGCCGCGCGGAACGCGCGCGAGCGAAGGACCTGTTTGAACAAGCCTCTCACTGACCGGAGGGGGAGGGCAGCAGCCCACGCCGCCGCAACGCCGCTTGCAGCACGGGCTCGACCACGGCGCGCAGGCGCTCGTTCGCGTACCCGACCCATGCCACGTCCGCGGCCAGGTCGAATGGGGCGTCGACCGGCGCTCCGCCGGGATCGCGCAGCACCACGCCCGACTCCTCGGCGATGAGCGCCGTGCAGAGATCGTACGGGTGGCAGCACATGCCCGGGGGTAGCCCCCGGGCGGCGCGGACGGACTGAACCAGGGGGCGAAGATCGGCGACCAGACGATCGTGACCGGCCATGAGCTCGTACAACTCGCCGCCGGTCGACGCGTACTGGTCTTCGAAGCACGCCACCCTCCCCAACACTTCGTCGTCGATGCCGCCCAGCGTGTCCCGGGCTCCCGGGAAGAATCGCACGACCGTCGCGAAACCGTGCGCGATGGTGTCCGCCCGCGACGCTTGGAGCGTGAGACGCTCCTGCGCGCCGGACAGGCGATTGAATCGCCGGGCCTCCATCCCCCGCCCGCGCTGCACCCAGAGCTGGTCCGAAAGATGCTGTTTGACGAGCGGAATCTCCGTCTGCACGGCGAGGACGACGTCGCGCAGGCGCGTGTCGCTGCCGCGGTTCGGCGCGATGCCGGTGAGAATCCAGGCGCTGCGCTTCTGATACATGAGGCCGCGCGTGCCGTCGATCGGATCCACCAGCAGGCGCCAGCGGCAGTCCTGCTCCCGCGCGCCGCGGGGCAGTACGAGGCCGTGGCCGGGGAGGCCCTCGGCGATTAGGCAGAGCGGCTCCGTGCGAGCGAGGTCGGTGAGGCCCTGGACGAGCGTTTCCTCACCCACGCGGTCGATGGCGTAAATCGTGTCGCCGCCCCCCCCTCCGCCGTCCGAAGCCACGGCGGCGAGCTGCTCCGAGGCTTGCTCGGTGCACGCGTCGACCACCGCGTCCCGGATGCGCTCGTGTAGCGCCAGGATGGGCTCGAGCAGGTGCGCAGCGTCAGCCACCTCAGCCGCCCTCGGTGTAGTGCACGCTCGCGACGGCCTGCAGCTCGGCCGCCGTTTCCTCCGGGGCCGCGTCGTTCAAGAAGTTGCCGCCGCCGATCTCCGGGCCGGCGAGGTACTTGAGCAGACCCGGCTTGCGCAGCGGTGGATGGATCTGAATGTGGAAGTGGAACCCGGGGTGGGGCGACCCGTCCGTGGGTGCCTGGTGCAGCACCATCACGTACGGGAACGACAGATGCCACAGGTTGTCGAGCCGAATCAGCGTCTCCCGCAGCACCGCCGCGAAGTCCGCGAGCTCGGAGGCCGAAAGGTGCGCCAGGCTGGGGCGCGTCGCACGCGGCGCCACGAACGTCTCATAGGGGTAGCGGGCGAAATACGGGATGAAGGAGAGCGCCTGGTCGCGCCGGACCACGAGCCGCCGGCCATCCGCTTGCTCGGCGGCCAGGATCTCCTGGAACAGCGGCCGGCCGTGCTCCGCCAGGTGCGCCGCCTGCGCTTCGGCCTCGAGCTCAATGGTCTTGAACACGAAATTCGTGGCGTAGATCTGGCAGTGCGGATGGGGGTTGCTCACGCCGACGACGTCGCCCTTGTTCTCGAACACGAGCACGTGCCGCACGTCATCGCGCGAGCCGAGGTCCCGATATTGCGCCTGCAGCACCTCGAGGAGACGCATCAGCTCCGCCGCCGGCAGCTGGGCGAGGGTGAGATCGTGGCGCGGCGTGAAGCATACGACCCGGGCACATCCGCTGGCGGGCCGGTTCCGATAGATTCCCGGTGGCGCGGCGAGCTCCATGGGCGCCCCGGGGCCGACACACGGGTGGTCGTTGTCGAACACGAAGACGCCGCTGTAGTGGTCGTTCCGCTGCCCCGAGCTGCGCACGTTGCCGGGACAGAGGTAGCAATCCTGGATGTAGGGCGGCAGCGCGCGCGGGGCGTCGCCCCGTCCCACGCGCTCGCCCTGCCAGGGTCGCTCGTTGCGGTGGGAGGACACGACGACCCACTCGCGCCGCAGCGGATGCCAACGCTGTTCCCAGACCATGCCCGTTAGAGCGGCAATCTAACCGGCGATTCGGGGAACCCACCACATGAGTCCGAAGGCCACGCAGGACGCCTACACCCCCCGGCCGGAGCACCGTTTCACGTTCGGGCTCTGGACGGTGGGCAACCCGGGACGGGATCCGTTCGGAGATCCCGTACGGCCGCCCCTCGCTCCCGTGCACATCGTTCGCCAACTGGCGCAGCTCGGCGCGTACGGCGTCAATCTGCACGACAACGACCTCGTGCCGCGGGACGCGAGCCCCGCGGAGCGCGATCGCATCGTGCGCGAGTTCAAGCAGGCGCTCGCCGACACGGGGATGCGGGTGCCCATGGCCACCACGAACCTCTTCTCCGATCCGGCGTTCCGCGACGGCGCGTTCACGAGCAACGACCCGCGGGTCCGGGCGTACGCCCTGCAGAAAACCATGGCGGCCATCGACCTCGCGGTGGAGCTGGGGGCCACCACGTACGTCTGCTGGGGTGGGAGAGAAGGAGTGGAAACCAACGCCGCCAAGGATCCCCGCGCGGCGCTCGGCTGGTACCGCGACGCCGTCAACTTCCTGTGCGAGTACGTGCGGTCGCAGCGCTACGACCTGCGATTCGCTCTCGAGGCGAAGCCCAACGAGCCGCGCGGCGATATCTTCCTGCCGACCACCGGCCACATGCTGGCTTTCATCTATACACTCGATCATCCCGATATGGTGGGTGTGAACCCTGAGGTGGCGCACGAGCGCATGGCCGGGCTCGACTTCTCCCATGGCGTCGCCCAGGCGCTGGATGCGGGCAAGCTCTTCCACATCGATCTCAACGGGCAACAGCCAGGACGCTTCGACCAGGATCTGCGGTTCGGGAGCGACGATCCCAAAGCGGCGTTCTTTCTCGTCAAGCTGCTCGAGGACGCACGCTGGCCCGGGATGCGGCACTTCGACAGCCACGCCTACCGCACGGAGGACGAGGACGGGGTCTGGGCCTTCGCCGCCGGCAGCATGCGCACCTACCTGATCCTGAAAGAGAAAGTCGAGCGCTTCAACCACGACGCCGAGATTCAGCAGCTGCTGGCGGAGTTGCGCGACCGCGGTGGGGAGGGCCGCGCGGCGGCGCGTGTGCAGTTCACCTCCGACCGGGCGCGCGCGCTCAAAGCGGAGACGTTCGACCTGACCGCGCTGCGTACTCGCGGTTACGCTTACGAACGGCTCGACCAGCTCACGATGGAGCTGCTGCTCGGTGCCCGGTAAAAAGGACGACTCGCTGTTCCTCGGCCTGGACGTCGGGACGAGCGGGGTGAAGGCCATTCTCGTGAGTCCTGCGGGAGCCGTCGCCGCGGCCGCGACCGTTCCGCTCTCGCTCGACACGCCGTGCCCCGGCTGGGCGGAGCAGGATCCCGAGGCGTGGTGGGACGCGAGCACCGCGGCCATCCGGCGCGTGCTGGAGCAAGGCCCGGCCGCGCGTGTCGCCGCCGTCGGGATCTCGGGTCAGATGCACTCCTCCGTTTTTCTCGACCGCACGGGGGCGGTGATCCGCCCGGCGCTGCTGTGGTGCGACGGGAGAACCACCGCCGAATGTCGGGAGATCGTGGAACGGGCCGGCGGCGAGGCCCAGCTGCGCGAGTGGGTGTGCAATGCCGCCCTCGAAGGCTTCACGCTCCCAAAAGTGCTGTGGCTGCGCAATCACGAGCCCGCCGCGTTCGCCCGGCTCGCGACGGTCCTGCTCGCCAAGGATTTCATCCGGCTTCGTCTCACGGGCACGGTCGCGACGGAGCCGTCCGATGCCTCGGGCACTCTCATGTTCGACCCGGCCCGCCGGCGGTGGAGTCGCGACATGCTCGATGCGGTCGAGCTGCCATTGTCGTTGTTACCCGAGGTCGGGGAATCGGCGGCCGTCCTCGGTCGTGTCACCGAGCAGGGGGGGGCGCTCACGGGCCTCGCACCGGGCACGCCGGTGGTGGGCGGTGGAGCCGACAACGCCTGCGGTGCTGCGGGCGTCGGTGCCATCTCGCCGGGGGAAGCCGTGTCGAGCTGGGGCACGTCGGGCACCGTGCTCGCCCCGACAGCCGAGCCGCGCGTCGATCCCGGGCTGCGGGCCCACACCTTTTGTCACGTGGCGCCCGGCGTCTGGTACGTGATGGGCGTGGTGCTCTCGGCGGGAGGCGCCTTCGCCTGGTATCGCGATCAGGTCGCCCGCGATCTCGCCCATAGCGATCAGCCCGAGGCGCATCTGATCGAGGAGGCCGCCGGTGTGCCGCCCGGCGCCGAGGGCGTGACGTTCCTCCCCTACCTCCAAGGCGAGCGCACGCCTCACCGGGACGCCTCGCTGCGCGCCGCCTTCGTCGGCCTGAGCCTCGCCCATTCGCGCGCCCACCTGACGCGCGCGGTGCTCGAAGGCGTGTGTTTCGCGCTGCGGGATTGCGTGACGATCCTGCGGGAGCTGGGGCTGGCTCCGGGGAGTCTGCTCCTGACCGGCGGGGGGGCGCGCAGCGCGTTCATCCGCCGCTTGCAGGCGGACATCTTCGGCCTGCCCGTCACGACGGTGAACCGCGAGGAGGGGCCGGCCTACGGCGCGGCGCTGCTCGCGGCCGTCGGCGTCGGCGCGTTTCCGGATCTCAGGGCCGCGGTGCAATGCACGCTGACTCGGGCGCCGCTCGCGGACGCCGATCCCGCAGCCCACCGCGACTACCAGCGGATCTACGAGCGTTTCCGCGACTGCTATGCCGCGGCCGTGCCGCCGCGCTCATAGGGGGTGTGCGGTTATCCTTTCAAACGAGCGAGAGGAGGGCCCCAATGCGAATGCCGGAGCAACTCCCGCGGTACGCGCTCCGCTGCGTAGTCACCGTCCTCCTGACGACCCACTGCGCTCCGGGGCGTCCGTCGCAGTCCCCGATTCCCGAAGGCGGGTCCCCGGTGGTCACAGCGACGTCGGACGCGACGGTGACGCGGGACGAAACGGGCGCCCGGATGTGTGCGCACGTCGAGGAGCTCATCGAGGGGCGCGCGCCGGGTGTACAGGTGATCCGTCGCTCGGACGGTACTTTCTCGCTCCGGATCCGGGGGACGACCCCGCCCTTGGGACGCAACGAACCGCTGATTGTGATCGATGGGACACCCGTCTTCGAGCAGCGCGTTGGCCAGGCCCTTGCCGCCCTCACCCCACAGGATGTCTTGCGCATCGACGTCCTCAAAGACGCCGCATCGACCGCGCTGTACGGCATGCGGGGGAGCAATGGTGTGATCGTCATCACGACTCGACACCAGTAGGCGCGACCCCCGCGCGTCCTCCCCCCGGTATGGCGGTGGCCCTTCGAGTCACGGCTGCGCCCGCGCTGACCCTATTCGTCACCGCGTGCCGGATGACGAGCGTCCCACCCTTGTTCGAGCTGCGCTCCCCGGCCGAAACCGGGATCGCGTTCGCTAACACGCTGCGCGAGGATGACTCCGTCTACAACGTCCTCGATTTCGACTATTTGTACAACGGCGGCGGCGTGGCGATCGCCGACGTGAACAACGACGGGCTGCCGGATATCTACTTCGCCGGCAACATGGTCTCGAGCCGCCTGTACCTGAACCGGGGGCATCTCCGCTTCGAGGACGTCACCGAGGCCGCCGGCGTGGGGACCCACGGGTGGGTCAGCGGCGTGACCGTGGTGGACATCAATCAGGACGGGCTGCCGGATCTCTATCTCTCCGTGGGCGGCCCCGACCCGACGCGGCGCGGCAACCTCCTGTTCGTCAACCAGGGCCCGGACAAGAACGGCACGCCCAGGTTCGTGGAAGAGGCACGGCGGTTCGGCATCGCCGATTCCGGCTATAACACGCACGCCGTGTTCTTCGATTACGACCGGGATGGGGACCTCGATCTCTACCTCCTCAAGAACGCGCTCGAGTCCTACAACCGCAACAGGATCCGACCCAAGATCGGCGACGGGCAGGCGCCGAGCACCGATCGGCTGTACCGCAACAACGGCGACGGCACGTTCAGCGACGTGTCGCGACGGTCCGGTATCCTGGCCGAGGGATACGGCCTCGGCGTGGCGGTCACCGACCTGAACCGCGATGGCTGGCCCGACGTCTACGTGGCCAACGATTTCCTCTCGAACGATCTGGTGTGGATCAACAACCGGAACGGGACGTTTACCAACCGGGCAGCGGAGTATTTGAAGCATCAGAGCTTCTCCGCGATGGGCGTGGACGTTGCGGACGTCAATAACGATGGGCTCGTCGACATCATGGTCCTCGACATGCTTCCGCCCGACAACCAGCGCCGCAAGCTCCTGTTCGCCGGAGAGAGCTACGACCAGTTCGAGACGAGCCGACGGCTCGGCTACGAGCCCGAGTACGTGCGCAACACGCTGCAGCTCAACAATGGCACCGGGCCGGATGGCCGTCCGTCATTCAGCGAGATCGGACAGCTCGCCGGGGTGGACGCGACGGACTGGAGCTGGGCCCCGCTGCTCGCGGATTACGACAACGACGGGTGGAAGGATCTGTTCGTCACCAACGGGTATCCGCGCGACGTCACCAACCTCGACTATCTCGCCTTCGTGCGGCGGGTGAGCCCCGGCTACCTGCCGGAGCCCGGCGGCCAGGGTCTCGAGCGGGAGCGCAAGCAGCGACTGCTCGCGTGGCTGCGCCAGCGGCCTCGCGGCAAGCTCGCCAACTACATCTTCAGGAACAACGGAGACCTGACGTTCAGCGATCGGACGAGGGCGTGGGGGGTGGAGGTCCCGAGTTACTCAACCGGAGCGGCGTACGCCGACCTCGATAACGACGGCGACTTGGACCTCGTGGTCAATAACCTCGACGGGCCCGCCTTCATCTTCGAGAACACGGCCGAGCGGCTGCCGAATCACAACTTCCTCCGGTTCGCGTTCCGAGGTCCTCAGGGAAACCGGGATGGCTACGGCGCGCAGGTCACCCTTTACGCGGGCCCGGCGCGCCGGTACCTCGAGTTCAATCCCAGCCGCGGCTACCTGTCCACCGTCGAGCCGTTCCTGCACTTCGGCCTGGGAGCGCTGCGCACGGTCGACTCGGCCGTGGTTCACTGGCCAGACGGCGCCTGTCACCTGTTGCGTCATGTGGCGGCTAACCAAGTGCTCACGGTCGATCACCGGGACGCCAAGCCGTGCCCCGCGTCGCCGCCCGGGATCCCGGACCCGCGCCTCTTTCAGGCGGTACCAACCAGCGATGGACTCGCGTTCAGGCACGAGGCGCGCGTCGTCCCCGATTTCAAGGTCACGCCCCTCCTGCCGCATACGTTCTCCCAGGGCGGCCCGGGACTCGCGGTGGGCGACGTGGACGGCGACGGGCGGGAGGATGTCTACGTCGGGACCGATCGGGGGCACGAGAAGGCCATCTACCTGCAAGTCTCGCCCGGTCGCTTCGAGAGGCGCGTCCTCCCCGGCGGGAAGGAATGGCAGGACATGGGGGCTCTTCTCTTCGATGCCGACGGGGACGGCGACAACGACCTGCTGGTGGTGAGCGGCGGCAGCTTCATCACCTCGGACTCGACCACCTTCCGGGCCCGCCTGTACCTGAACGACGGGCGCGGCCGCTTCACGCTCGCCCCCGACGCGCTGCCCGGGGTCGCCACCAGCGGGTCGGCGGTCGTGGCGGCGGACTACGATGGCGATGGGAAACTGGACTTGTTCATCGGCGGGGGGGTGATCCCGGGACAGTACCCCCTGCCGCCGCGCAGCTACCTGCTTCACAACGACACGCGGCCGGGCGCGACGGGCGCGGTCCACTTCACGGATGTGACGGACAGCGTGGCTCCCGGCCTTGCGCATGTGGGCCTGGTCTCGAGCGCGCTCTGGACCGACTTCGACCAGGACGGCAAGATCGACTTGATCGTCGTCGGGGAGTGGATGCCCCTCACGTTCTTCAAGAACGTCGGCGGCCGCTTGGTCGATGTCACGCGCTCCACCGGGCTCGGCGACACGCGCGGCTGGTGGAACAGCATCGTCGCCGGGGGCTTCGACCACGACGGGCGCCTCGACTACATCGTCGGCAACTTGGGCCTTAATACGAAGTACCGGGCAACGGAGCAGGAGCCGGTGCGGGTGTACGCCGCCGACTTCGACCAGAACGGCAGCGTGGATCCGGTGCTGTCCTACTATCTCCAGGGGAAGGAATATCCGGTCGCGTCCCGCGACCTGATCACCGATCAGGTGGCCGGCATGATGAAACGGTTCCCGCGCTACACTGACTACGCGGAGGCCACGCTCGAACGGACGCTCTCGCGGGCGGAGCGGGAGCGGGCCTACACGGGCACGGCGGTGACGTTCGCCAGCGCCTACCTGCAGAACCTGGGGAGCGGGAGGTTCGCGCTCCGCGCGCTCCCCCACCGGGCGCAGATCGCTCCCGTCTTCGGCATGTTGACGGGCGACTACGACGGCGATGGCAACCTGGACGTGCTGCTAGTGGGGAACTCGCACGCGGTGGACACGCAGACCGGTTGGGTCGATGCCTCGATCGGCGCCGTCCTCCTGGGGGACGGCAATGGGCAGTTCCGCTACGTGAGCGGGGCCGCGAGCGGGTTCTACGTGGATGGTGACGCCAAGGCCGTCGCGGAGCTGGTGCTGGATGACGCGCATTCGCTGGTACTCGTCACCCAGAACGACGACAGCCTGAAGGTATTCGCGCCATCGCACCGCGGCCGCACGCGCAGCGTTCGGGTCGGCGCGCTCGACGCCTACGCGGTGTTCACGCTGGCTGATGGCACGACCCGAAGACAGGAGCTCTGTTACGGCTCGGGCTACCTGTCGCAGTCGTCCCGCTTTCTGCAGGTGCCCGAAGAGATCGCCAGAGTGACGGTGTACGATTCCCGCGGGCATGGCCGGGACCTGGTTCTGAAGCCGGGGCTCGCGCACCGTCGCGAGTCTACTCGCGGCTTTTCGGAGTCGCGGCTGAAGCCGCGGCTCGGCCCTGCCGCTGAAGCGGCGGTGCCGGGGTCAGTTCACTGACAGGGCCGAGCCGCGAGTTCACTCGCGACTCTTCGCGGCCGGCCGGCCGTGCCAGACCGAGTATCCCCTACCGTCTCCTGCCGTCCCCGCTCAGTAGCCCGTGTTCTGCTTCAGGTTCGGGTTCACGTCCAGCTCACGCTGCGGAATCGGCTTGAGCAGGTTCCGCGGCTGCCAGTTGGCATTCGACTCGGGGAACCCGAACGTCACGGCGTTCGGGAGGGTGATCAGGCCGGCGCGATGCCAGCGGACCAGGTCGTCGTAGCGGTAGCTGTCTTCCAGCGCCAGCTCCACGCGCCGCTCGTGCATAAGGAGCGTCATGAGTGAGTCGCTCGTCACCCCCGTCGGCACGTCCGCCAAGACCGTGGGCGGTGGAGCCGTCCCGTTGACGATGGTGTACGTCTGCCGGGCGCGCGCGCGCACCTGGTTGATGAGCGCCGCGGCCCCTGCCACGTCGCTGTTGCCGAGCAGCCTCGACTCCGCCAGGAGGAGCAGCACGTCGGCCAGGCGGATCAGCCGCAGGTTGTTGGTCGACAGGTTGTTGGGGAAGCGGTTCGCGTCGAACGGCCGGTCGTACTTGGCCGGCGTATGACCGGTCCGTGACCACAGCACCGCCTGCGGCGGACTGGTATCGGTCCGCATCTGGTAGGGGACGCCACCGTAGTCCTCGCTCGTCGAGTACATGGTGGCGGCCGAGCGCGGATCGCCCGCTTCGAACTCGCTCGCGAGCGACGGGGTGATGTCGATCTGCCCGTAGCCTTCCCCCCACGCCTTCGGTGCGCACCCGCCGCCGGTCCCGTAGTAGCACGACGGGCTCACGTAGATCGGCCACGCATGACCGGCCGCGCCGCCGAGGTCGGTGGCGCCCCACGCGTTGATGTTGTCGCCCGCGGTGGCCTGGACCTCGAACAGCGACTCCGAGTTGTTCTCGGTCTGCTCGCGGAAATTGTCGCGGTAATCGGGCACGAGGCTGAACGGGCCGGCCGCCGCGGCGGTCAAGTGCCCAATTGCCTCCTGGTACTTGGCCGGCTGATTGAACCATTGTGCCCGGTACAGCTCCACCTTTCCGAGCAGCGCTAGTGCCGTGAACTTCGTAGCTCGGCCCTTCTCGGTGCCGTAGTCCGCAGGCAGGTTCGTCGCCGCGAAATCCAGGTCGCTTTCGATCAGGTCCCAAACCTCCCCCGGCTGCGAATTGCCGACCTGCGTGGCCGCGATGCTGGTCGCCACCGAGGTAACCATCGGGACGTCGCCCCAGTTGCGGGCGAGCAGGAAATACCACCAGGCGCGCATGAACTTGGCTTCCGCCTCGTAGCGCGGCTTTTTCGTCGGGTCGACGAACTTCGTGGCCTTGGGGAGCTGGTCCAGGATCACGTTGGCGCGCATCACGCCCTTGTAGGCGGTCGCCCAGACCCAAGTGAAGTCGACGTTGGTCGCCGACCAATTGAACACATCGTTCTCCCGATTCGGATCGCGGTACTGCACGTTGTCGTCGGGCAGGAGGAAGCCGTCCCACCACCCCATGCCGTTCTGATCGTAGGTGAGGTTGAGCATCGTCGAGTAGGGCGCGAGCGTGGCCGCATCGAAGTCCTTCTCGGTCTGGTAGAACGTTTG
>QHUT01000050.1 GCA_003222055.1 Gemmatimonadota bacterium | reverse complement strand
AGATCATGGCCGCGGCGGCGCTGCTCGCCAAGAAGCCGCACCCCACGGACGCCGACATCGACGCCGCGATGACCAACATTTGCCGCTGCGGCACCTATCAGCGCATCCGAGCGGCGATCCACCGGGCCGCGCAGGGAGCGTGACATGAGCGCGCTCCCAAAGGTCTCGCGACGCGAATTCGTCGAGACCACCGCGGCGGCCGGCGCCGGGCTCGTCATCGGGTTCCATTTGCCGGCCGGCGGGCGCTTCGCCCCGACACCGGTGGCGCCTTTCGCCCCCAACGCGTGGCTGCGGATCAGTCCGGACAACAGCGTGCTCATCGTGGTGGACCGCTCCGAGATGGGCCAGGGAGTGAGCACCGCGCTGCCGATGCTCATCGCCGAGGAGCTCGACGCCGACTGGACCAAGCTCAAGATCGAGTCCGCGCCGGCCGACAAGAGCTACGTCAACCCGCTATTCGGTTTCCAGGGCACGGGCGGCAGTACCAGCGTGCGCGCCGCATATACTCCGCTGCGCAAAGCGGGCGCCGCCGCGCGCGAGATGCTCGTCGCGGCCGCGTGCCAGACGTGGGGGGTGGACCGAGTCGATTGCCGCACTGAGCGCGGCGCCGTGATCCACACCGGGAGCAAGCGGCAGCTGACGTACGGCCAGCTCGCCGCCAAGGCGGCGTCCCTGCCCGTCCCCGAGAATCCCACGCTCAAGGAGCCCAAGGCCTGGAAGATTCTAGGGCACCGGGTGAAGCGGCTCGACACTCCGGCCAAGGTGGACGGCTCGGCGCAGTTCGGGATCGACACCAAGGTGCCCGGCATGCTCGTCGCCGTGGTGGCGCGCTGCCCCGCGATCGGCGGCAAGGTCGCGAGCTTCGACGCCACGAAAACGAAGGCGGTCCCGGGCGTGAAGGACGCGGTGCAGATCTCCTCCGGCGTGGCGGTGGTGGCCGACGGCTACTGGAACGCCAAAAAGGGCCGTGACGCGCTCGACGTGAAATGGGACGAGGGGCCCAACGCGCAGGCATCGAGCGCGAGCATCTCCCAGCTCCTGACCGAGACCGCCCAAAAGCCCGGCGCCCAGGCCCGTCACGACGGCGATCCCGACGGCGCGCTCGGCGGCGCAGCGAACAAGGTCGAGGCGGCCTACGAGCTCCCGTTCCTCGCCCACGCCACGATGGAGCCCATGAACTGCACGGCGCACGTGCGCGCCGATGGAGTCGACATCTGGGCTCCCACTCAGTTCCAGACCGGCGTGCAAGGGCTCGGCGCCAAGATCGGCGGCGTCCCTCCCGAGAAGGTGCAGGTGCACACCACGTACCTCGGCGGCGGCTTCGGCCGGCGCTTCGAGCTGGACTTCATTCAGGAAGCGCTCGAGACGTCGAAGGCGGCAGGGGCTCCCGTGAAAGTCGTGTGGTCGCGCGAGGACGACACTCAGCACGACCAGTATCGCCCCGTTTCGTATCACGCGTTCCATGCCGGACTCGATGCGAGCGGCAAGCCGGTGGCCTGGACCCACCGCATCGTCGCGCCGTCGATCATGGCGCGCGTGTTCCCCCAGACCATCAAGAACGGGATCGACGGAGAAGCCGTCGAGGGCGGCGTGGGCATGCCCTACGCGATCGAGAACGTGCACGTGGACTACCACATGCCCGACACCGGGATCCCGGTGGGCTTCTGGCGCTCCGTGAACAACACCTTCAACGCGTTCGCGGTCGAGAGCTTCATCGACGAGCTGGCGCACGCCGCCAAGAAGGACCCCTACGCGTACCGGCGCGACCTGCTCGGCAAGGCGCCGCGCCACCTCGGCGTCCTGAATCTCGCCGCGAGCAAGGCGGGCTGGAGCACGCCGCTTCCGGCAGGGCGCTCCCGCGGCATCGCCGTGTGGAAGTCGTTCGAGACCTACGTGGCCGAGGTCGCCGAGATCTCGATGGGGCCGGACGGCACGCCGCGGGTGCACCGCGTGGTGTGCGCGGTGGACTGCGGGCCGGTGGTGAATCCCAGCATCGTCGAGGCCCAGATGGAAAGTGCGATCGTGTACGGGCTCACGGCGGCGCTGTGGGGTGAAATCACGATCGACAAGGGCCGCGTGCAGCAGAGCAATTTCAACAACTATCCTATGCTCCGCATGGCCGACATGCCGCGGGTCGAGGTGCACATCGTGCCGTCGACCGACGCGCAGGGCGGCGCGGGCGAGCCCGGCACGCCGCCGATCGCGCCGGCCGTGTGCAACGCGATCTTCGCGGCCACGGGGAAGCGGATCAGAAAGCTGCCGATAGGGAAACTGACATAAGAATCGGGTGCGCGGTTCGCGGTGCGCGGTTGCTTCCGGAGACCGAAGGCTTCTGATGCATCGGCGGCCACCGCGTACCGCGCACCGCGCACGTATTCAGGAGGCCCCATGAGCTCCACCCTCTCCCGCCGCGACTTCGTCGCGACCAGCGCTGGACTCGTCATCGCGTTCCACCTGCCGTCCCGCTCGCCACGGGCCGACATCGACGACGCGCCGTTCTCCCCCAACGCCTGGCTGCGCATCGGCTCCGACGGCATTGTCACGCTCACGGTGGACAAGTCCGAGATGGGCCAGGGCTCGCAGACCGGCCTGGCCATGATCCTCGCCGAAGAGCTGGAGGCAGACTGGTCCAAGGTGCGCCTCGGGCCCGTGCCCGAGAATGCGGCCGGGTGGTCGCGCCGCATGTCGACCGGTGGGAGCACGGCGATCCGCACGTCGTGGGACCTGCTGCGCAAGGCGGGCGCCGCCGCGCGCGAGATGCTGATCGACGCGGCGGCGTCCACGTGGGACGTCGATCGCGCGTCGTGCCGCGCGGAGCGCGGGATCGTGGTACACAGCGCGAGCAAACGACGCCTCACGTACGCCAAGCTCGTCGCTAAGGCCGCCCAGCTGCCGGTCCCGAAAGATCCGCCCCTCAAGGACCCGAAGGACTTCCGCCTGCTCGGCACGCGAGTGCCGCGGCTCGACACGCCCGCCAAGGTCGATGGCAGCGCGATCTTCGGCATCGACGTGAAGGTGCCGGGCATGCTCATCGCCTCGATCGAGCGCTGCCCGGTGTTCGGGGGGAAGCTCCAGTCATACGACGCCACCAAGGCCAAAGCAGTGCCGGGGGTGCGCGCCGTGGTCGCCCTGGAACCAAGTCCCTGGACCGGGACTGGTCCGAACGCGCCGTGGGCGGCCGGCTGCGCCGCGGGTGTCGCGGTGGTCGCCAACACCTACTGGCAGGCCGTGACGGGACGACGCGCGCTCGAGATCCAGTGGGATGAGGGCGAAGCGGCCGCGCTCGACTCGGACGGCATCCGGGCACAGTTCGTCAAGTTGGCGGAGCAACCCGGCGTGGAAGCCCGTAAGGACGGCGACGCGGCGGCCACGCTGGCCGGAGCGGCGAAGCGCGTCGAGGCCGTGTACGAAGTCCCGTTCCTGCACCACGCCACCATGGAGCCGATGACCTGCACCGCCCACGTGCGCGCCGAAGCGTGCGATGTGTGGGTTCCGACGCAGAATCAGACTCGGGCGCAGGAGGTGGCGGCGGAGCTCACCGGATTGCCCAAGGAGCAGGTCCGCGTGCACACCACGTTCCTGGGCGGGGGCTTCGGGCGGCGGCTCGAGCCCGACTTCGTCTCCGAGGCGGTCCGCGTCTCCAAGGCCGCCGGCGCGCCTGTGAAGGTGATCTGGTCGCGCGAAGACGACGTGCAGCACGGCTTCTACCGGCCCGCGACCTACAACCGCTTCGCCGCGGCGCTCGACGCCGGCGGCAACCCGGTCGCCTGGACGCACCGGATCGTGGCCCCGCCCATCCTCCTCAAGTTCGGGCCGCTCGACAAGGGCATCGACCGCACCCTCATCGACGGGGCGGCCAACCTCCCCTACGCCATCCCCAACGTGCTGGTGGATCAGGTGGCGGTCGATCTGCCGCTCGTGCCGCGCGGCTTCTGGCGCTCGGTCGGGATCTCCCAGAACGCGTTCGTCACGGAATGTTTCTTCGACGAGGTGGCGGTGGCGGCCGGGAAGGATCCGTACGAGCTGCGCCGGCAGCTGCTGCGCGACAAGCCGCGCCACCTGCGGACGCTCGAGCTCGCGGCCCAGAAGGCCGGGTGGGGGACGCCGCTCGTGGCCGGTCGCGGCCGAGGGCTAGCCCTCGCCGAATGGGCCCCGACCACGTGCGCGCAGGTGGCGGAAGTGTCGGTCGCGCCCGACGGGGGCGTGCGGGTGCATCGCGTCGTGTGCGCCGTCGACTGCGGACCCACCGTGAACCTGGGCCAGATCGAGGCCCAGCTGCAGGGCGGAATCGTCTACGGGCTGACGGCTGCCTTATACGGCGAGATCACCATCGACAAGGGCCGCGTGAAGCAGAGCAACTTCACCGATTACCCGATGCTGCACCTCGAGGAGATGCCGGTGGTGGAGGTGCACGTCGTGCCGAGCGAGGACAAGCAGGGAGGGATCGGCGAGCCTTCGGTCGGGCCGGTGGCGCCGGCGGTGTGCAACGCGATTTTCGCGGCGACGGGCAAGCGCATCAGGAGACTGCCCATCGGGAAGGTGGCGGCCACGTAGCCCGACTCACCGATATTCCCACGCTCGAAGCGTGGGCCCGACAAAGCACTGCGCCTCAGGCGCAGTGGTTCCCTGGGCCCACTCTTTAGAGTGGGAACAACCTCTCAGTGCACCACCGTCAGCTTCCCTGCCATGCCCTGGTATTGATGGATGGCGCAGAAAAAGTTGTAGGTCCCGACGGTGGTGAAGGTGAACACCACGCTCCCACTGGCCTGCTGGGGCTTGTCGGGCGGCCGAGGCGTCGGGTCGTTCGAGTTGAAGTTCAATGTGTGGTTTGCGGTGCCGTCGTTCCACGTCCACGTGACGGTCCCGCCCGTTTGCACCACCGAATTTTGCGGGTTGAACGCGAAATTCTCCAGGCTTACCGCGGCCGACGTCGGCGGCGTGGTGGCAAACTCGGTGAACGTGGCCGGGCTCAGCAGACCAGTCACCGTCGCGCTGACCCGCTGGATGGTCGAGGAACCCACCGAATCGGTCGTGCTCGCGATCCCGTTCGCGTCGGTGGTGCTCTGCGCCGGATTCACGGCGCCCGAGCTGTCCCCGGACGTCACGGTCCACGTCACGACCACGCCGGGCACCGGCCGACCGCTCACGTCGAACACGGTGACACCCAAAGGCGCCGGCAAGGGATTATTGAAGTACCAGCTTTGCCCTCCTCCGCTCGGCGTCAGGTCAGCCGGCGGTCCGGGGGGCTGGGTTTCCCCGCCGTTACAACCTGATGCCAAAAGCGTACTCAGCAGCGCGCCCCAATCTCCCACACGCTGGAGCGTCATCCGGTCATCTCCTCTAGAATTCACAGGAATCTACTAACCTGATCCCCGGCGCGAGCGAGGACCGGGAAACGTAGAGCGGTACCCGCCGTGCATCGGCAGGTACCGCTCCCCGCCCCCAGCTGCCCTCTGCGTCAATGCACGACCGTGACCGTCCCGGTCATGGTCGAGTGGACTTTGCAGAAATAGTTGAACTTTCCAGGACTTGTGAATGTGCGGGCGTAGGTGCCGGACGTCTGAGGCGTGCCCGCCGGATTACCCGACTCCGGACCCCCGGTAAATGACACGGTGTGCGGATTGTTTCCGCTCCAGGTCCATGTCACGGTTCCATTGGCCTGCACCACCGTGTCGCGTGGGCTGAAGAAGTTGTCGCCCACCGTAGCGCCGATCGCCGTGGGTGGTGAGGTCGCGTGCTCGGTAAAGGTCGCTGGACTCGCGAGACCGGTGAACGTCGCGCTCGCCGTCTGTGTCGCGGTGGAGCCGACCGAATCGACGGTCGTCGCGACGCCGTTTGCGTTGGTGGTACTCTGCCTGGGGCTCACGTCGCCGGCGCCCGACGCGACGGTCCAATTGATGACGACGCCGGGAACGGCACAGTTGCTCGCGTCCAACGCCTTGACGCTCAACGCGGTCGGAAGCGGGTTGTCGAAGTACCAACTCTGCGCGTCCCCGCCGTTCTTCACGAGCTGCGTCGCGGCGCCGGGCGTGCACGGCCCCGTCCCACCGCCGCCGCTTCCTCCGCACGCGAAACCGAGCAGCCCCGTGCCAACTGCCAACAATCGACTCCGATGTTCGAGCCTCATCGGTCGTTCTCCCTTGATAAAAGGCTGAAAAACAGATGGAGTGGCTCGCCGCGATGCGCGGGGAACTCCACCCCGCACTCCGGGACACCACTCCAGTACCCCGCTTTAGTCGTTACTGCTTCGCCACCTGACCACGGATCTCCCCGCCGCCATGGCCGCCGCTGTGCGTCGTGGCGTTCACCGGTCCGCGGGTGTGCACGTTCACGTACGCGTGACCGTTGCGCAGCAGCACCAGCAATGAATCCATGGTCATGCCCACGGGCGCGCCCAGCTCGCCTAACACACCCTGCGCGAGCGTGCCTGTGAACCCAATCTTGGTGCCCGTCGAACTAGTGAACAGGTTGATGATGACGGCGTTGTTGGTGTCGACGCCGGCGGGTCCATGAATGTGCGCGGCGAAGGCGCTGTCGATGCCCGCCACGTCGAGCCGGTAGAAGATGCTGCCAAGGTCCGAGAGATAGGTGAACGTCGCCTTGCCGGTGGCAGTGGAGCTGTCCGACGGTACCTCATTGGCGGCGGAGAGAGTTGCCGTGAACCGCTCACTCACCGTGATCCCGACGTCGTCCTTGCAGCTGCCCAGCGCCACCAGGGCGGCAAGGGTCAATCCTCCCAACAGATGTGCGCGCATGACGGCCTCCTGTTGATTCGTATACGACGGGAACTCACACGGCGGATGGTGAAGCCACATCAGGCGGCTCAGGAGTGTCAACGGAGCGCTATGTCGGGGACATGTCAGAGACGCGTCAAGAACCCATGAGCGGGAAACCCCGACCGACCCGCTTCCGTCGGTCGGGGCTCTTAGGCGACATCTACGACCGTCGCGCCAGTACCGCGGCGCGCGCCCGCAACGCAGTGTCCACGTCGCTCAGCGACACCGGCGCGGGCACAGTCCACTGGCCGCGTTGCATCGTGGGCACACGGATCGCCGCCACTGCTCCATCTGGGCCGAGATCGACCACGGCGGTGGCGGCATCATCGGGACCCTGGTTCGCCTTGATCACGAGCGTCCACGTGCCCTCCTGTCCCCAGGTCTGGCGCAGCGCGTACACCCCTTCCCGCCCGGTCGGCGCGAACTCGAGCTTCACCGAGCGGCGCTCGCCGTTCACGATCCCCTCCGCCGTGCCGGTGACGATATAGCCCATGGCCGTCCCGTGGTGGAACGAATGCACCAGCAGGAACGCGCCGCGCATCGACTGGTCGTACGGGTTGACCGGCAGCTCGATCGAGATCCAGGGCGGCCCTTTGGCGAGGGCCGGCACTACCACGAGGACGCTCACGAGCGCCGCGAGGGCGAGACTGCGAATCCGGGTCTGCATGGCAACCTCTCGGTACGGGTTGCCTGTGGGATGCCGCCCGCGCGTGGAAGGTTTAGGGCGCCGACAGCCGGTACACGCCGCTTACCGACAGCACGTACAGCTCGCCCGCGGCGTCCTGCCCAAACGAGAGCACGTTACCGAGGTTGACGTTCAGGGACCAGTTGGTCCGGCCCGCCAGGGCGCCGCCCGCGTAGGTGAAGCTGCGGATCCATCCCGAGCAGAAGTCGGAGTAGAAATACTGACCCAGCAGCGCCGGTGAGCGCGTGCCGCGATACACCAGCCCACCGATGATCGAGCACCCATCCGAGTGGGAGTACTCGAGCGCCGGGAGCACCCCCAGGGGCAAGCACGCGATCGGCGGCTTGTAGCAATGCGTACCCTCGAGGGTCGGCCACCCGTAGTTGACGCCCGCCTGACTCGCGGGCTGCACGTCCACTTCCTCCCACAGGTTCTGGCCCACATCGGCGACATAGAGGAGACCGGCTGGCGGATCGAACGCGAAGCGCCACGGGTTCCGCAACCCGATGGCCCAGATTTCCCCGCGTCCACCGCCCGCCGCGTAGGGATTATCCCGTGGGATCCGGTACGGCGTCGTGTCACCGGTGTTCACGTCGATGCGCAGCAACTTGCCGAGCAGCGAGTCGCGGTTCTGGGCACGGTTTTGCGGGTCTCCGGCGTCGCCCCCGTCGCCCGTGCCGATATACAGCATCCCGTCCGGGCCGAACACGACCAGTCCCCCGTTGTGGTTCGCGTACGGCTGCTTCACGAACAGGATCAGCTTGTGGGACGCGCTGTCCGCGACATTCGAGTCCGCGCTCACCGTGTAGCGCTCGACGCGCGTGTCGCCGCCTACGTCGGTGTAGTCGACGTAGAGAAAGCCGTTGCTCGCATAGTTCGGGTGGAACGCGACGCTGAAGAGCCCGCGCTCGCCGCCGGAACTGACCCTGTTCACGATGTCCAGGAACGGCGTCGCCACGAGCTGCCCGTTCTGAATCACGCGGATCCGCCCGGCCTGTTCGACCACGAACAGGCGATTCACGTCGCCCGGCGGCGCCGTGAGATAATCAGGGTTGGACAGGGTGGTCGCGACGGGGATGAGCTGCAGTGTGTCGGTCGTGGGCGCCGGTCCGCCGCCGGTGGGCGACTGCTTGCCGCAGGCAACGACTGCCACAGCGCAGAGGTGCGCGGCGACCACGCGAGCGACGGTCACTTGGCCTCAAGGGAAATACTACCCTTGAAGCTGCGGACCGTCACCTGCGCCCCGCCGGTACCGGTCGAGAAGCGCAGCGTGCCCCGTTGCGGCGCGTCCGCCGTCAGCCGGTTGGTGACGGACCCGCCGATGGTGAGCAGGTCGAAGTCGGCCACCGTCGTCCCCGGCACCCGCAGCTCGATCGCGCCGCTCTGGCTCTCGAGCTCGACGATGCCCCCGCGCCCCAGCTCGCCGTCGAACCGCACGTCGCCCGTCACCGACTCGAAATGCCCGCGCTGCACGCCGCTGCCGCCGCGCTGCCATCCTGCCGCCCGCACCACGATCGTGCCGCTCAGCGTGGACGCACCCAGGTCCACACTCGCCCCCCGCAACAGGATGGCGCCGCTCACCGTCTTCACCCGAGCCCGCCCGGTGCCGCCGGCGAGCTCGACCGGCCCGTCCATCGTTTCGGCCGTCACATCGGCCGGCGTCCCCACCACGTGGATCGCGCCGGCCACGCTGTTCAGATCGAGCGTCCCGTCGACGCCCTCCACGTCGATGTCCGCGGAGGTGGACTTCGCCCACACGCGCGCGCCACGCGGCACGTGGACCTCGAGCTCGGCCCGGCCCGTGACGACGAGCTTGCGCACGCTGGCATTGCCGTCGGCGGCGAAGTGACCGGGTCCTCGGGCCCACACGGCCAGGCTGTCCGAGTCCCAGCCGATCACACGGATGCGGCCGGAGGGATCGACAATGCGCACCGACCCATCGGCGGCGAAGGCCCAGCGCTGCTCGATCCGCGGGATCTGAGGGAGCCGTGCTTGAGCGGCGGCGCTCCCCGCCCGGGCACTGAAGGCCAGCGCGAGCCCCAGCCCCAACCAGGCGATGTGTCGCGTCATGTACGCCCTCATGGTCAGCTGGACGTTGCCACTCGCGTCGCCCAGCGCAGCAACTCGACCCTCTGACGGGCCGCCGCGGCAAACAGGCCGCGCAGCTCGACGTTACCCGGATCACGAGCCAATGCGTCGCGTGACTCGCGCATCGCCGCGTCGATGACGCCGAGGTTGTGCTCGAGCAGGGCCACGGTCTCCGGCCTGAGACGGTGGCGCTCGGTGGCGAGGGCTGCGGTGAGCTCGTCCGCCGCCCGCGCGTAGTCGGCTTGCACTGCCACCCAACCCCTCCCCTCCCGGCGGTCATGGGCGGTAGAAGACGGTAGAAGACGGTAGATGGCGAAGCCGATGACCAGCGTGGCCGCGGCAGCAAGCGCTCCCCCCCACCACCGTTTCCCCTTTCCCGTTTCCCGTTTCCCGATCCGCCCGGCGATCCCGGCCCAGAGTTCCGACGCCGGCTCGATCGTCCGCGGCAAGCCCCGCGCTCCGTCCACGAGCGCGCGCAGCTCGGCCACGGCCTCCCGGCAGCCGGCACACTGCGCCAGGTGCGTCTCGACGAGCGCCCGCGCTCCCGTCGCGAGCGTGCCGTCCACGTACTCGTTCAGCTGCGCTTCCCTGTCGCTACACATCATTTGCTCAACGCCTCCCGCAACAGCCGGCGCGCCCGGAACAGCTGTGCCTTCGAAGTTCCCACCGCGATCCCCGTGAGCTCGGCGATCTCGTGGTGACGGTAGCCTTCCACATCATGCAGCACGAACACTTCCCGTGCGCCCGGGGGGAGCGCCGCTACGGCGCGCTCCAGGTCCACTCGCCCTCCTGCTGTGCCGGACCCCTCGCCAGGTCGCTCCAGCGCCGCCGGGTCATCCGTGGTGAACACCCGCCGCGCGCGCCGCCGGCTCGCCCGCTCGCCGAGGAACACCACGTTCACCGTGAGCCGATACAGCCAGGACGAAAACGCGCTTTCGCCCCTGAAGCTCGCGAGCCGCTCCCACGCCCGCACGAACGCGTCCTGCGTGAGGTCTTCGGCACGCACGACGTCGGCCGTGAGGCGCAGGCAGAGCGCGTACACCCGACCCACGTGCGCGCGGTACAACGCCTCGAACGCGGCCTGGTCGCCCTGCTGCGCACGCTGGATGAGATCGCTCGGGTCCGCCTGCATCGGGGGGCCGGGGGGCCGGGAGGCCGGCACACTGCTACGATGCCGCCGGGCCGTGATTGGTTGGGAGCGGCGAAGCGCTCCTCAGCCGGAACCTCCCTTTGCGGGCGACGTGTGCAGAACGGGCCGCATCAGCAATCCGGTCGTCGAGACGCGGACTTCGTATTGCGCGGGCCTCGTGCCCGTGACAAAAGCGGCGGATCCGTACTCGGCGTCCACGAGGGGCCCGAGCAGCCGGCGCCGCGCGATCGAGAAGAGATCGATGGACGCCGGCCGCGCCAACGCGTACGCCGTGTGCGGCCTGACGCGCTCGTCGGACACCTCGTTGTAGCGGCCCGCCACCCGGTCCAGCTCGTAAGAGGTGTGGAGCCCCAGCAGATTCACCCAGGGGTGCCACTTGAGTATGTGCGCGTCCATGTAGATGGCATCCCCCGCCAGATCGTACATGGCCAGGCGCTTGTCGGGGAGGAGGATCGTCGCCCGGAAGCGCTGCGGCCCCACGGGCTCCGTGGTGACCGTCGCCGCCAGGACCTCGAGCGTCAGGGCCCGGTAGGCGCGCAGGCCCACGGTGATCGCGGCCGCCAGGCCCGCCAAGGCGAGAAACAGGAGGCCCGCGAGCCCGCGCAGCACGCCGCCGGCCCAGCGTCTGGTGCGCAACGCCGCGACTCCCGCGCGACACAACGCCACCCCCAAGACCAGCAGGCAGACACCGGCGACGATCAGACGGGTAGCCATATCGGTCGTCTAAACTACGCCGCACCGTTAGTCTTAGGTATGCCCGCAGGGGTTTGACATGACGACGATCCAGTCCGCCATCCAGCTTCGCAAGCCCACGCCCGCCGGGTGCGAGGACGTGTTGAGCGCGGGCGCGCTCGACTTTCTCGCCGCCCTGGCGCGCCGCTTCGAGCCGCGGCGGCGCGAGCTGCTCGAGCGCCGCCGCCAGCGCCAGGCGCAGCTCGACGCGGGCGCCCTGCCCGACTTCCTCCCCGACACCCGCGCCATCCGCGAGGGCGCGTGGACGGTCGCCCCGATCCCGCCGGATCTGCGCGATCGCCGGGTGGAGATCACGGGGCCGGTGGACCGCAAGATGATGATCAACGGGCTCAATTCGGGCGCGAACGTCTTCATGGCGGACTTCGAGGACGCGAACGCCCCGAGCTGGGAGAACAACGTCGTCGGTCAACGCAATCTGCGGGATGCCGTCGCCGGAACGATCTCCTACCAGAGCCCCGAGGGAAAACGCTACGCGCTCGCGCCGACCACGGCCACGCTGGTCGTGCGGCCGCGCGGGTGGCACCTGGTCGAGAAGCACGTGGACGTGGACGGCGCGCCGATCTCGGCATCGCTGTTCGATTTCGGGCTGGCGTTCTATCACAATGCGGCGGCACTGATCGCCAAGGGCAGCGGTCCGTATTTCTACCTGCCCAAGCTCGAGAGTCACCTCGAGGCGCGACTCTGGAACGACGTCTTCAACTTCGCGCAGGACGCGCTCGGCATTCCCCGCGGCACGATCCGCGCGACGGTGCTGATCGAGACGATCCTCGCCGTGTTCGAGGCCGACGAGATCCTGTGGGAGCTGCGCGACCACTCGAGCGGCCTCAACTGCGGGCGCTGGGACTACATCTTCAGCTACATCAAGAAGCTGCGTCGCCGCCCCGAGCGCGTGCTCCCCGATCGCGCGCGCGTCACGATGGAGCAGCCGTTCCTCAAGAGCTACGCCGAGCTGGTGATCCGCACGTGTCATCGCCGTGGGATTCACGCCCTGGGAGGCATGGCGGCGCAGATTCCCATTAAACGCGACCCGGCGCTCAATGCGCAGGCGCTCGAGAAGGTGCGCCAGGACAAGCTGCGCGAGGTGCGGCAGGGACACGACGGCACCTGGGTCGCGCATCCCGCCCTGGTGTCGGTGGCGCGCGAGGTGTTCGACGCCCACATGACGGGGCCGAACCAGATCGAGCGACAACGCGACGACGTGCGCGTCACCGCCCAGGACCTGCTGGCCACACCGCCGGGGGCGATCACGTTCGAGGGGTTGCGCCTCAACCTGGACGTGGCGGTCCGCTATGTCGCGGCGTGGCTGGGAGGCCTTGGGTGCGTGCCGATCAACGATCTGATGGAGGACGCCGCCACCGCGGAAATCTCCCGCGCGCAGGTGTGGCAGTGGCAGCGCCACGGTGCGCAGTTGCAGGACGGGCGTTACGTGAATGCCGCCCTGATACAACAGACGCTCTCCGAAGTGATGGCCTCCCTACCCGAAAGGGTAGGTGCGGACGTTGCGAGCGCCGAACAGTTTTCGCTTGCGGCGCGGATTCTGGCCGACCTGACCACTGGCGCGGAGTTTGCGGAGTTCCTGACGACGGTGGCGTACGACTACCTGGACTGACTCTCCGGACGGGACGGCTATGGACAAGCAAGCAGTGACCTCGGCACTCGAGCGCGCGTGGGCGACGGATGCCCGCTGGGACGGCATCAAGCGACCGTACGGAGCCGGCGACGTCTACCGGCTGCGCGGCTCGATCGACATCGAATACTCGCTCGCGCGCTACGGTGCGGCGCGGCTGTGGGAGCTGCTGCGGGACGACGATTACGTCGCCGTGCTGTCGGCCATCACGGGGAACCAGGCGATCCAGCAGGTCCAGGCCGGGCTGAAGGCGATCTACGTGAGCGGGTGGCAGGTGGCCGCGGACGCCAATCACGCGCTCGCGATGTATCCCGACCAGAGCCTTTATCCGTCCGATTCCGTTCCCGCACTGCTCCGGCGCATCAACAATGCTCTCAAGCGAGCCGACGAGATCGCCCACCTGAAGGGCGACCACTCGATCTACTGGTTCGCGCCGCTCGTGGCCGACGCGGAAGCCGGGTTCGGCGGGCCGTTGCACGCCTTCGAGGTCATGAAGAACATGATCGACGCCGGGGCGGCGGGCGTGCACTTCGAAGATCAGCTCGCATCCGTCAAGAAGTGCGGCCACCTCGGCGGCAAGGTGCTCGTTCCCACGAGCGAGTTCGTCACCAAGCTGGTCGCGGCGCGCCTCGCGTCGGACGTGTGCGGCGTGGACACGATCCTGATCGCCCGCACCGACGCGAACAGCGCCACCCTGCTCACGAGCGACTGCGACGAGTACGATCGCCGCTTCGTGACCGGGGAGCGGACCGCCGAAGGGTTCTTCCGGGTACGCGACGGCGTCGACGCGGCCATCGCACGCGCCCTCGCCTACGCGCCATATGCGGATTTGCTCTGGTTCGAGACGTCGAAGCCGGATCTCGCGGAGGCGACGAAGTTCGCCCAGGCGATCCACGCGAAGTATCCGCGCAAGCTGCTGGCGTACAACTGCTCTCCTTCATTCAACTGGCGCAAGCACCTGAGCGATGCGCAAATCGCCGCGTTCCAGCGGGAGCTCGGCGCCCTGCAGTACAAGTTCCAGTTCGTGACCCTGTCGGCGTTCCACGCGCTGAACCACAGCATGTTCATGCTGGCCCAGGACTACAGGGAGCGGGGGATGGCGGCGTACGCCGACCTCCAGGATCGCGAGTTCGCCTCCGAAAAGGACGGCTATGCCGCGGTGCGCCACCAGGAGTTCGTGGGCGTAGGGTACTTCGACGAGATCACCCAGATCGCGACCGGCGGCACGTCGTCGGTGACGGCGATGGAGGGCTCGACGGAGCGGCAGCAGTTCCACGAACCCGGGCGCAAGAAGGCCAGCGCGGGACGCTGAGCCGAATCAGGGCTGCCGCGCCACCGTCTGCGTGGCCGCCGACGCCCGCCGCCACAGCACGGCGTGCATTTCACCCGATGCGGATCGGGCCCAGCCCACGATGGCGCCGCAGCGGTTGATCGCGATCGCCTCGCTCTCGTCGCCGTCGGGGAGTCCGCCGAGGTCGGATAGCCGGCCCCCGTCCCACAAGAAGGCGTGCAGCGCGCCGGAGCGGGCGCGGTACCGGCCGACGATCTGCGCGCGCTGGTTCATGCCGTTCGCGTGGCTGTAGCCGTCCGCTAGCGAATCGAGCGGTGTCAGCACACCCCCATCCCACAGGAACGCCCGTGGGCCGGAATTCCCGGCGACCTGACCGCTCTGATTGATCGCGACGGGGCTGCTCTCGGGTGCCGCGAGCGTCCCGATGTCCTGCATCACGCCGTCCGACCAGAAGAACGC
>QHUT01000049.1 GCA_003222055.1 Gemmatimonadota bacterium | reverse complement strand
ATCAGCGTTTTGGCGAGGCCGGGGACGCCGAGCAGCAGCGCGTGGCCGCCCGAGAACACGGCGGTAAGGATGCCGTCGAGCACATCCTGCTGGCCCACGATGCGGCGGCCCACCTGGGCGAGCAGGTCGGTACGCGCGGCCGCCAGCCGTTCCAGCAACTCCACATCGCCCCGTACCTGGGATGGGGGACGAGGGACTGGGGACGGGTTGGGTGTCATGTCGGTCCTAGGTTAGCATATCATACTCCCAAGCGCCACATAAGTTTGCGTGCTTGGGACTTTGCTTGCGAAATTTTTCACAAGCGCGTATGTTCCCGTCCGCATCATGCCAGACGACGAGCGAAATCGCTTCGGCCGGAGCTTCGGCGAAGGCTACTCCTACGTCGCGCTGGGCTTCAGCTTCGCGTTCGCCATCCTCGCGTTCGGCGCGCTCGGCTGGGTGGTGGATGGCTGGCTCGGCACGCGGCCGCTGTTCGCGCTGGTGGGCGCAGGCGTGGGCGGGTTCGGCGGGTTCATGAGCATCTACTACCGGGTGAAAAGCGACACGGGCGGGGAAAGGGGAAAGGGGAAACGAGAAAGGTGAGTCCGTATCTCCTGCTCCTCGCGCTGGGTGGAGTGCTGGTGGTGGTTGTGACATGGTTGGGTGGCCGGTCGGCCGGCATCGGGGGCGCGGCCGCTCTCGGGGCGCAGCTCGGCGCCGTGGCCCTGCTGCGGCCGGCGATGCGGGCCGCCCAGCCGGTGTTCATGGCGCGCTGGCTCGGCGGCATGGGGGTGCGCGCCCTGGCGCTCGGCCTGGTCCTTGCACTCGCCGCCACCCACCGCGCCGCGCTGGGCCCGCTCCCGGCGTCGCTCGGCTTCCTCGGCGTGCTGCTGCCGCTGCTCTATCTGGAGACGAGATTCTTGCGATGATGCAGGGTCCCGACATCGGCAAGGCGATCTTCGAGCACACGTCCGACAGTCACGTGATCGAGTGGCCGTTCGGGCTCGAGACCCATTTGCCGACGAACTGGGTGATCTTCGGCATCAATGTGTCTCCCACGAAACACGTCATCTTCATGATCATCGCGGCCTGCTTGGTCTTCTTGACTATCTGGTACGCGGGCCGCCAGGTGGAGCGGCGCCACCGCGAGGGCAAGGCGCCGCACGGCTTCGGCGCCGCGGTCGAAGCGATGGTGCTGTTCGTGCGCAACGACGTGGCGATCGCGAACATCGGGCACGACGGCGAGAAGTTCGCGCCTTACATCCTGACGCTCTTTTTCTTCATCCTCTACTGCAACCTGCTGGGCTTGTTGCCGTGGGGCGCGACGCCGACCGGCAATCTCGCCGTCACCGGCGCGCTCGCCCTCACCGCGTTCGTCACCATCGAGGTGTCGGGGTTCCGGGCGCTCGGCCCCCGGGGTTACCTCAAGACCATCGTGTTCGTGCCGCCCGGCATGAAGGGGGTCGGGGCGGTGGCGATGGCGTTCATCATGACGCCGATCGAGATCATCGGAAAGCTCGTCAAGCCGTTCGCCCTCACGCTGCGGTTGTTCGCGAACATGACGGCGGGGCACTTCGTGATCCTGGCGCTGCTCGGTCTGATTTTCATCTTCGGCAGCTGGCTCGTCGCGGCGGGGTCGGTCGCGTTCGTGACGTTCATGATGCTGCTCGAGCTGCTGGTGGCGTTCCTGCAGGCCTATATCTTTGCGCTGCTCACGTCGGTGTTCATCGGCATGATGCAGCACGCGCACTAACTCACGTCGAGGAGACCATGGTAGACCTCGTGACGCTGCTTCAGGGTGGACAGCCGACCGGCGCGGACCTGGCCGCCGCGGCCAAGAACGCCAACGCGCTGCTGGGTGCAGGCCTCGGGCTCGGGCTGGCGGTGATCGGAGTGGGGCTCGGCATCGGCCGCATCGGCGGGCAGGCGGTGGAGGCGATCGCGCGCCAGCCCGAGGCATCGGGCGACATCCGCGGCGCCATGATCCTGACCGCGGCGCTGATCGAAGGTGTGGGGCTCGCATCGCTCGTCTTCGCCCTGCTCTTCAAGCTGCTCTAGATGCCGGCGCTGCTGCTGCTCGTCCAAGAAGGCGAGTTCACCCCCTTTTCCATCAATACGGGGCTGATCTTCTGGACCATCGTGGTGTTCGGCGTCCTGCTGGCGCTGCTGTGGCGGTTCGGCTGGCCGGCGATCCTCAAGACGGTGGAGGACCGGGAGCGCCGCATCCAGCAGCAACTCGAGGAGGCGGAGCGCGCCCGCGCCGAGGCCGCCCGGCTGCTGGAGGAACACAAGCGCACCATCGCATCCGCCAAGGCCGAGGCGCAGGAGATCTTGGCCAGGGCCAAGGCGGTCGCCGACAAGGAGCGGGAAACGCTGCTCGCCAAGGCGCGCCAGGAGTATGAGCAGCTGCTCGAGCGGGCGCGCCAGGAGATCGGCGCCGAGAAGGAGAAGGCCATCGAGGCGCTGCGGCGCGAGGCAGTGGACCTATCGATCGCCGCGGCGTCCAAGCTGCTCGAAGCGCAGCTCGACAGCGAGACCAACCGCAAGCTCGTGATGGAATACCTGGCGCAGCTGGAGGCGGGGCGGACGTCGTGAAAAGTACGACCATCGCCCGCAACTACGCCGAGGCACTGCTGCTCGCGGCCGAGGCGCAGGATGGGAAAGGCGGGTCAGTCGAGCAGTACGGCAGGCTGATGGACGCCGTGGCGGGCGCGCTCGAGGCGGACGAGCGGATCGCGGTGGCGCTCGACTCGCCCCGGGTGGCCAAAGCCACCAAGGCGGCGCTGCTGGAGCGCGCGCTGGCGGACGTCACGCCCCCCGAGTTCGTGCGGTTTCTCCAGGCGGTGGTGCGGCGCGGCCGGCAGGGGCTCCTGGGCGAGATCGCGCAGCAATACCAGGCGCTGGTGGACGCGAAGCTCGACCGGGTGCACGCGGGCGTGGTGCTCGTCGAGGAACCGGACGCCCGGCTCGAGAAGCAGATCGTGGAGCGCCTCACCGCGGCGCTCGGCAAGGACGTGCGGGCCCACTTCCGGGCGGACCGCGGGATCATCGGAGGGGTGGTGGTCCGGGTGGGCGACCGCGTGTACGACGGCTCGCTCAAGCGCAGGCTGGCGGTGCTGCGGAGGAAGATGCTCACGGGGGAGTAAGAGAAAGGGCGGCAGAGGGCGGCAAGGGTGGCAAGGGCGGCAAGGGCGGCAAAGGGCGGCCCCGGGACGACCGGGGCCGTCGGCGTTTCTGCCCTTACAGCCGATACCTGAGGCCGACCGCGACGCCGACGCGTCGCGTCGCACGCCGCTCGACGCCCGCCGGCGTGTCGCCCGCGTCGAAGACGGAGCCGCTGAGGATGCCGCTGACTCGCAACGAGCCGGTGAACGCCCGGGTGAGCGGCCATTCCAGTGCGGCCGCCGTCCGGGCAGCGACTCGGTTGCGGCTCTCACCAGCCAGTTGCCACAGTTGGACGGCGGGCCCCGCCTCGAGCCGCAGGTCGACTCCGACGCCGAACCGCGCCAGCCGGAGCGACAGCTGCGGCGCGATCTCCCAGAACGACGCGATGCCGTACTGCACGAGCGCCACGCCCGCCTGCTCGCCGGCGATCCCCGGCTTCGCGTACATCAGGGCGACTGCCACGCGCGCGGGCCCGAATCCGCGGTCCAGGCGCAGCTCGAACGTCGTGGGCCGGTACGGCCCGACAGTGGTGCCGGAGGTGTCGCGGGAGGAACCGCCGAAGCGGGCGACCCCGATCTCCGCCGCGACGCCCCATTGGGCCGATGCCGGCCGTGGAGCGACGGCGAGAACGACTGCGACACAGGTTGCGGCGAGCATCCGCATGATTCCTCCCGCGTTGGGGGTCACTTCATCTGCAGGTTGATCCAGCCGTTGGTCACGTTGTTCTCGCCCTTCACGATCCAGTTGTAGCCGGGGTACGACGCGCCCACGACCACATCCTCGACCGCGTTACCCACCAGCTCGTCGTTGGTGTTGAAGAACGCCGCGAGCGCCGCCCACAGCTTCTGGAAGGCGTTGGCACGCTTGTAGTCCTTCTGAATCGTGCTGCTCGAGTCGTTCCCGGCCGAGAGCGCCTTGTTGGCATCGTCCACCGCTTTGAAGAGGTTTCCGAGAATGTCCCGGTCCGCCTTGATCTCGCACGCCGTGTCGTCGTCCTCGACCACGAACACGCGGACGTTCTGGCCCGGATGCTTGGCGTTGTAGGCGTCGAGCTGGGCCTTGCTGAACAACATCACGCTGCCGCTCCAGTCGAGGTCGTTCTGGTCGAAGGTGTATGGTGCGGGCTGCTTCTCGCCGGCGCACTGGTAGTCGGTCAGCGAGTCGGTCTGCCCCTTCTGCCCGAGGATGTGGACCTCAAATTCGGGGCTGCCTTTCAACCAGCCTTCAAAATCATCCACGAAATGGGCCTTGGTCATGTACAGGCCCGGCGATGGCGGAGGAGGCGAGACGCCGCCGCCCCCGCCCCCGCCCCCGACCCCGTCGCAGTACTCGAGACACGCGATCAGCGGAGAGGGCTTGGTCGAGAAATCGGTCTCGACCGGGACCAGCGCGATGACGGGGGTCGTGGGCGGACGTTCGGGGTCGAGCAGCCGGCGGTTGCCGTGCACGTCGAAGGCCACGGGCACGTCGTGGTCGGCGATCGCTGTGGCGACGAGCACGTCGGGGCCCCCGGTCCACGCGCGGCGATGCGCCGGCACGGGCAAGTACATCTCGAGCGGGACGGCGCGGTCGGCCTCGCGCGCGAGAGCGGTCGCGGCCCGCCCGGTGCCGCGCGCCAACTCCGCGAGGGCGAGCCCGCCGTCGGCGGCGAGGAACCGCTGGAATGGCAGCTTGTGCTCGCGGTACGGCGAGCGATCGAGCTCGGCGCGTACCCGAGCGCGGAACGCGGGGTCGCCCAGCGCGAGAGCGAGTCCGCGGGCCAGCTGTTCCGGCGGAGCGGGGGCGGCCGGGGGAGCGGTACCGGGCGATCCCGCGCGGGTGCCCGGCGCGGGTCCCGTGCCCGGGTTGCGATCGGAACAGGCGAGCCCGCCCACGAACAGGGCGAGCGCCGCGGGTGCGGCCAGGCGTGATGTATGGGACAGCATGGTGACTCCTTGGTCGAGGTTTGGGACGGCGGGCGAAGATGCCCGGCGTCGCTCGCCCGACCGGCGTCCGAATCGCGCGCTCGACATCGCAATCGCGCGCGACCTCCCCGGCGCGCTCCTTGCTGTGTAGCTTCCCGATCCTTATGCCATCGCTCGCCTCCTTCTTTCTTCTTCTTCTGACCCGCGACACGACGGGCTACTGGCAGCAGCAAGTCAGCTACCGCATCACCGCGTCCCTCGACGAGCCGACCGGCGTGCTGACGGGGCGGGAGCGGATCAGCTACGTCAACCGCTCCTCGACCACGCTGCGCGACTTCTACGTGCATCAGTACCTGAACGCGTTCCGGCCGGGGTCGCGCTGGGCCGCCGCCGACTCCGCCGAGGAGCGCGAGCGGTTTCAGCACCTCGTGGATCCGGACTACGCGTTCGAGCGGATCACGGCCGCCACGCTGATGGGCCGGGAGCTGCGACCCGACTACCCGTACGCGCCCGACTCGACGATCGCGCACTGGACGCTCGCCCGGCCGCTCGTGCCGGGCGATTCGCTCGTGGTCGAAATCGAGTGGCAGGCGCGTCTCTCGACGCTGCCGCGCCGTCAGGGGCGTCAGGGCCGGCGCTTCGACTTCGCGCAGTGGTATCCGAAAGTCGTGGTGTACGACAAGTACGGATGGGAGGACCATCCACTCTATCCCGCGGGAGAGTTCTACGGCGAGTTCGCCACCTACGATGTGACGCTCGATCTGCCCGACGATCAGGTCATCGGCGCCACCGGCGTTCCAGTCGAGGGCGATCCCGGCTGGGACAAAGCGAGGGTCGATCCCGCGCAGGAAATCGATTATCAGCGTCTCTGGTACCGCTCCCCGCTCGCCGCTCCCGGATGCGCGGGGCTGAGAGTCACCGCGGGGCGGAAATGCGTGCGCTTCCGGGCCGAACGCGTGCATCACTTCGCGTTCTCGCTCAACCCGCAATACCGCTACGAGCAGGGCCGCTACGGCGACGCGGTGGTGCGCGTGCTGTATCTGCCCGAGGACCGTGCCACATGGGGGAACGGCGTCGCCGTGCGCAATACGGTCGCCGCCCTCGCTTGGCTCGACTCACTGTACGGCACCTACCAGTGGCCGCAGCTCACCAACGTGCACCGCATCGAGGGAGGCGGCACCGAGTTCCCCATGATGATCATGGACGGCAGCGCCGGCCTTGGCCTGATCGTGCACGAAGCCGGCCATCAGTACACCATGGGGCAGCTCGCGAACAACGAGTGGCGGGAGGGCTGGCTCGACGAAGGGTTCACGAGCTTCCAGACCGGCTGGTTCTTCGAGACGCACGGCGGGCCGCCCGCGTACGACGCGCTCGAGCCCGAGGTCCTGTGGCTCGACCTGGAGCGCTGGAGCGAGCCGGTGTCGTTTCCGGGTGAGCGATACCGCGACTTCACGACCTACAACGCGATGGTCTATTCGAAGGCACAGCTGTTCTACGAGGAGCTGCGCTACGTCGTGGGGGACGAGACGATGCGCCGCATCCTGCGGGCCTACTTTGCCCGCTGGCGGCTCAAGCACGTGGACGAGGACGCCCTGCGTGAGGTCGCGGAGGACGTATCGGGGCGGGACCTGAAATGGCTGTTCGGCGAGTGGCTGCACGCCACGCCGTTGTTCGACTACCGCCTCAAGGGCGTCGAACGGCACCATCTGGCCGACGGCCGCTGGCGCACGGTGGTCACGATCGAGCGGCGCGGCGAGGGCCGGCTGCCGGTGGAAATCGGCGACGCCGACACGATCTATGCCCGGGCGACGGGCGAGCCCGCGGAGGAGCGCGTCGCGTTCGTCACCGCCGCGCGACCCGGGCGGCTCGTGCTCGACCCGCGGGGCCGCACGCACGACTACAACCTGCTGAACAACCGCGAAGCGCGGGCCCTGGTCGGGCGCGGCGCCTGGACGTTCCGGCTGGACGATCCCACGCGGGAGGCCGCGCGGCGGGACCGGCTGGTGCGCGCCTGGCTGCCCGTTGCCTGGTCGAACACATTCGGCGGCTTCACGGTCGGCCTGCGTGAGCGCTCCAACTATCTCGGCAGCTACGACCGCGGCCTGCTGCTGCCCGCGCTGGCCACCGGCCGGGGCGCCACCAACCGCTTCAGCTTCTACGGCCGCTGGAGCAATCCGATCGGGCATCCGGAGCCGCGTAGCCAGACGAGCGTCAGCGCGTGGGCGGCGGAGGGACGTGCCGGGGCGAAGCTCTCCGTGGATCGCTCACTGCGCGAGCACCTGGACTTCGGTGCCGACCCGCACGTCGGGTTCGATGCCCTGTGGATGGCGACCACGGAGCTGGGCTACCTCGACCGGGGGCTGTGGGACGACGCGGGTAGCGTCGAGGGGGGGCCCTGGTGGGCGACCACCACGCGCCATGGCGCGACCGTGTTGCACGCCCGCTTCGTCGCCCGGGGGGGCGTGGTGTACTCGAGCCCGGGCCGGGGAATCGTCTCGGCCACGCGTTACGACTTCGAGGGTTTCGGGCGATTCACCGGAGAGGCCAGTGTACGGACCCCGTTTTGGGCCCGGACTACGCTGGGGCTGCGGTTGTTCGCCGGCGGCTACACCGGGGCTTCGCCGCCGGTGCGGCAACGGCGTATTCCCATCGCGGGGGCGGATCCGTACGAGACGTTCAGCGACCCGTTGCTGCGGAGTCGGGGCGCCCTGTTCCTGCGGCCGGACTTCTACTACCATGCGCCGGGGAACGCCAATCTGCGGTCCTTCCGCCGCGACCTCGGTGGGCGCTGGGCGGTGAGCGTGAACGGCGAGCTGACGCGCTCTCTGGGGCGACGCGACCATGGATTCCTGCGGGAGGCATCCCTCATGGGCTTCGCCGACGCCGGTGTCGTGGACACCGTCGCCGTGCCGGCGACCAAGCCGGGTCGCGGATCCACGTTTCTCTACGAAGGAGGGCTCGGCCTCGTGACCCGCCACCAGCTGCGCGACCTGGACTGGACGCTGCGGTTCGAGGTGCCGTTCGTGGTGGCTCCCTTCCAGTTCGCCGCCGACAGCGTCTCGGGAAAGGCGCGGCTCGCGTTGCGGTGGCAGGTGAGCCTCTCCCCGAGCTTCTGATGGACACGCGCGCGCACGATCGCCGCGGGTTCTTTCGCGACGCGTTCGGCCGGCTGCTGCACGAGGTGACGGTGCGCACCGAGCGCCGCGTGGCGCCGCGGCGCTACTTCCGGCCCCCCGGTGCGGCGGACGAGATCGGCTTCCTGGCCTCGTGCACGCGCTGCGGCGACTGCGTCACGGTGTGCCCGGTGCAGGCGATCATCAAGGCGCCGCCGGCGGCGGGCCTTGCCGCCGGCACGCCGATCATCGATCCCGGAATCCAGGCCTGCGTGGTGTGCGCGGAGATGCCCTGCGCCCGCGCGTGCGAGACGGGGGCGCTGGTGCCGCCGCCCGGAGGGTGGGACGAAGTGCACATGGGCGTGCTCGAGCTCGACCCCGAGCGCTGCATCACGTTCCAGGGGGTGGCGTGCGGCGTGTGCGCACGGGCCTGTCCGGTGGGCGAGAAGGCGCTGGCACTCGATGCCGGAGGCCGGCCCGTGATCCGGCCGGAGGGATGCGTGGGGTGCGGGGTGTGTGTCACCGCATGCGTCACTTCACCGTCTTCGTTGCGGCTGAGCCTGGCCACATCATGAGGCGATTGCGGATTGGGGACTGCGGATTGCGGATTGGCAGGGTGAGCGTCGAGCGCCACGACCTCCCCTGGACATTCCGCAATCCGCAATCCGCAATCCGCAATCCAAGGTTGCCATGAGCGACCTCCCCTATCGCGTGGAGAAGCCCTGGGGCCACGAGCTGATCTGGGCCCGCACCGACCGGTACGTCGGGAAGATCCTGCACATCGAGCCCGGGCACGTGCTGTCGTTGCAGTACCACAATAAGAAGGACGAGTCGATCTACGTGCTCACGGGAGAGATCATCCTGCGGATCCAGCGGGACGGACAGCTGAGCGAGCGGCGCATGGCGCAGGGGCAGGCGTTCCACATCGAGCCCAAGCTGATCCACCAATTCGAGGCCGTCACGGCCACCGATCTGCTCGAGGCTTCTACGCCCGAGATCGACGACGTGGTGCGGCTGAAGGACCGCTACGGGAGGGTGCCGTGAAAGTGATCGTGCCGCTCGCCGGGAAAGGCACACGGCTGCTGCCGCTCACCAGGCGGGTGCCCAAGCCGCTGGTGCGGGTCGCCGGGCGACCCGTGATGGACTACGTGATGGACGCGGTGAAGCCCCTCGACGTCGACGAGATCATCGTCATCACGGGACATCTGAAAAACGTCGTCGAGCGTTACGTCGTCGAGCACTACGACGTCAAGGCGACCTTCGTCGAGCAAAAGACGCTCGACGGGACTGCGGGCGCGATCAATCTCGCACGCCCCTACGTGAACGGGCCCGTGCTCATCATCTTCGTGGACACGCTGTTCGAGGCCGACCTGTCGCTCGTCAAGCGGGTGGACGCGGACGGGATCATCTGGGCGAAGGAGGTCGAGGACTACCAGCGGTTCGGGGTGATCGTGACCGACCCGCAGGGCTACATGCAGCGCATCGTCGAGAAGCCGAGCACGCCGGTCTCGCGGCTCGCGAACATCGGGCTGCAGTACGTCAGGGACTGGAAGGCGTTGTTCGATGGCATCGCCCACGTGCTGACCCAGCCTCCGGGCAAGGGGGGCGAGTACTATCTCACCGACGCGTTCCAGTACATGGTGGACCGCGGCCGGCGGCTGTTCACGGCGCCGGTCGCCGGCTGGTACGACTGCGGCAAAGTGGACACGCTGCTCGAGACCAACCGGCACCTGCTCGACAACGGCCGGGCCCGGCTCCCCACAGGCCCGTGCCCGCGCTGCACCATCGTCCCGCCGGTCTACATCGAGGACGGCGTGCAGATCCACGACGCGACGGTGGGGCCGAACGTGTCGCTGGAGGCGGGGAGTCACGTCACGGAGAGCACGATCGCCAACAGCATCCTGGGCAGGAACGTGCGCGTGGTCCGGAGCGCGGTGCGCGATTCGGTGATCGGGGACGATCAGGTCATCGAGGACAGGACGGTGCAGGCGAGCGTGCTCGACGCCGGGGAGCTGGCACCCGCCACGTAGCATGGATGTCGCCGAGGTGCGGGAGCTGTTCGCCTACAACGCCTGGGCCAACCGCCAGTGCTTCGCGGCGCTGGAGCCGCTGCCGGCCGAGTCGTACTTCCGCGATCTCAAGAGCAGCCACGGCGGGATTCACGGCACGCTGTGTCATATCGTCTGGGCGGAGCACTTGTGGCTCAGCCGCTGGCTCGGCAGGCCCAATCCCGCCGTGTCACAGGGGAAAGACCTGACGACACTCGCCGCCGCGCGCGCCCGGTGGGAAGCGATCGAAGCGGAGCGGCTCGCGTTCCTGGCGGGGTTCGGCGAGGGCCGCCTGCTCGAGACCCTCGCAGTGCGGCCCAGCACTGGCGGGGAATATCGGCACACGTTCCACCAGATGTTTCGCCACGCGGTGGATCACTCCACGTATCATCGTGGCCAGCTCGTCACGTTGCTGCGGCAGCTGGGGGTCAGGCCGCCCAGTACCGGGCTGATCGTGTTTTATCGTCACGCAACCACTTGAAGCACATCAGCTTACTGCAGACCGCCGAGTAACTTACTCCGTCCCTTGACGCGTGTGGGGAACCGGACTTACTTACTGACCGTTCAGTAACTAAATCCTGGGGATCTTTTGTGAGCCACGCCGTCACTCCATCGAAACGCCCGCGACCGCCGCGCTGGCAGCGGCGCAAGGAAGCGCGCCCGGGCGAGATCGTGGCCGCCGCGCTCGAGGTGTTCGTGGAGCGCGGCTTCGCCGCCGCCAAGCTCGCCGACGTGGCGCGCCATGCCGGCGTGACCAAGGGCACGGTCTACCTCTACTTCGACAGCAAGGAAGCCCTGTTCAAGGCGGTGGTGCGCGAAACGATCGTGCCGGTCATCGCTCAGGGAGAGGCGCTGGCGCGGTCGTTCACCGGCAGCGCGCGCGAGCTGCTGGAGCGGTTGGTGCGGGAGTACTGGCGGCTGGTGGGTGAGACCTCCCTCGCCGGCATTCCCAAGCTGATGATGGCGGAAGCGGCGACCTTTCCCGAGCTCACGCGCTTCTACTACGACGAAGTCGTCGCCCGCGGACACCGCCTGATGGCCGGCGTGATCGAGCGGGGCATTGCCAACGGCGAGTTCCGTCCCGTGGACGTGTTGGTCGCCGCGAAGCTCGCGATGTCGCCGCTGATGCACGCCACCGTGGCGCGGCGCGCGTTTGCGTCGTGCATGCCGGAGGGTTTCAACGTGCAGAACTATCTCGACACCCACATCGACCTGTATCTCAATGGCATCGCGAAACGCTGATCGTCGGCTGGTGGGCTTCCTGGCGTGGCTCGTCGCCGCGCCCTACGTCCTGGCGGCTCAGGTCCCCGCGGCCGGCGCGCCGCGGCGCCTCTCGTTCGCGGATGCCGTGCGTGTCGCCTCGAGTGAGGCGCCTGCGGTGGCGCTGGCCGGGTTGCGGGCGGACGAGGCGGACGCGCGCGTGCGGCAGACGCGCGCGGCGCTGTTGCCGTCGCTGTCCCTGGGCGGGTCGTGGCTCGACCGGACCTTCAACTCGAAGTCGTTGGGCATCGATTTTTCAATCCCGACGCAGGCCGGTCCGCCGCAGTCGCTCCCCGAGCTGATCGGTCCCTTCCACTTGTTTGACGCTCGCGTGAGCGCGTCGCAGACGCTGCTCGATTGGTCCAGTGCGGCGCGGGTCCGGGCCGCCAGAGCCCAGGCGGACGGGAGTCGCGCCGAGCGGAGCGTGACCGTGGAGGGCACGGCGCTGACCGCGGCACTGGCGTATCTGCGGGCGGTGCGCGCGCAGGCGGTGGTGGCGGCGCGCCAGGCGGATTCCAGCATCGCGGCCGAGCTGGTGGGCCTCGCGGAGGCGCAGAAGGCGGCGGGCGTGAGCGCCGCGATCGACGTGACGCGGGCCCGCACACAGCTCGTCACCGCGGAAGGCCTGCTGCTCGTCGCGAGGAACCAGCTGGACCGGGCGCGCATCGACCTGACCCGCGCCCTGGGGATCGACCCCGGCACACCGCTCGCCTTCACGGACACGCTCGCCGCGACCCTGGGCGCGGCGGACGTGCCGGCGGCGCGCGACTCGGTCGTGGCGGCGGGCCTCGTCAACCGGCCCGACTTGCGGCGCTGCAGGTGAGCGTCCCGATCCTGGACGGCTTCCGCCGCGAGGCGCGGCTGGCGGAGCAGGACGCCGTGGTGCGCGAGTCGCAGGTGCGGGAGCGCGACCTGCGCCAGCAGATCGCGGCCGACGTGGACGGCGCGCTGCTCGACCTCCATTCGGCGGAAGCGCAGCAGGCGGTCGCCGCCGAGCGGCTGCGCCTCGCGGGGCAGGAGCTGTCGCAGTCGCGCGAGCGCTTCAAGGCGGGCGTCGCCGGCAACATCGAGGTGATCGACGCGCAGTCGAACCTGATTCGCGCGCGGGATACGGACATCGACGCGCGCTTCGCGGCCGCGACCGCGCGTGTCTCCCTGGCACGGGCGGCGGGCGTCGCCCGGACCCTTCACTGACCCATCACATCGACCAACGGATCAAACGAGCGAGTCTATGGCTACGACGATCGAACCAGAGATCAGGCGCGATTCCGCCGCGAAGGCGGCTCCCCCGGCTTCCCCGGCGCCTGGCGCCGAGCCCAAGGCCGGTGGCCGGCGGCGCACGGTGTTCGCGGTGATGGGGCTGGTGCTGCTGGCGCTGGTCGCGCTGGGCGCGCGGCGCTGGATCTACGGCCTGAGCCACGTCTCCACGGACAACGCGCAGGTGGACGGGCATATCGTCCCGATCTTGCCGAAGGTCGGCGGCTTCGTGACCGACGTACGGATCGATGAGAACCAGGGCGTCAAGGCGGGGGATACGCTGGTCGTGCTGGACGATCGCGATTACAAAGTGCGGTTGGCGCAGGCCGAGGCGGATCTGGCCGTGGCGCTCGCGGGCGTGAGCAATCGGGTGCGCGTCGGTCAAGCGGAGGCCCAGGTGGAGCAGGCGCAGGCCAATGCGTTAAAGGCGCACGCGGACCTGGACCGCGTGCGGCCGCTGGCGCTGCAGGAGATCGTTTCGAAGCAGCAGCTCGACGCGGTCGAGGCGGCCGCCCGCGCCGCCGACGCCGCGCTGGCGGCGGCTCAGGCGTCGCTCCTGGCGGCGGACGCCCGGGTCGGCGCGGCGCGCGCTGCCCGTGACCAGGCGGCCCTGAATCTCTCGTACACGCGCGTCATCGCTCCGTCCTCCGGGGTCGTGAGCAAGAAGACCGTCGAGCTGGGGCAGCTGGTACAGCCAGGTCAGCCCTTGATGAGCGTCGTACCGCTCCAGGATGTGTGGCTCACGGCCAATCTCAAGGAGACGGAAATCGCGAACGTGAAGCCCGGTGAGCCGGTGGAGTTCACCGTCGACGCCTACCCGGGCGCGCATTTCCGAGGGCACGTGGAGAGCCTGTCGCCGGCGACGGGGGCGCGGTTCTCGCTGCTGCCGCCCGACAACGCGACCGGGAATTTTACGAAGGTGGTGCAGCGCGTCCCGGTCCGCATCCGGCCTGACAAGGTCGATCCGGCGCATCCCCTGCGGCCCGGGATGAGCGTGGTCGTCACCATCCAGACGAAGTAGCAGACCCGTGGCCACCGCTGCTCTCCAGGCCCAGGCCCCGGCGCTCGGCGCGAGCCCCGACCGCTACAAGTACCGCTACATCATCGCGGTCACGGTGTCGCTCGCGTCCGTGCTGGAGCTGCTCGACACCAGCATCGTGAACGTCGCGATCCCCCACATGATGGGGAACCTTGGAGCGACGCTCGACGAGATCGCCTGGGTGTCGACCGGGTACATCGTGGCGAACGTGATCATCCTGCCCATCACCGGCTGGCTGTCGGCGTACTTCGGGCGACGGCGCTATTTCGCGGGCTCGATCGCGATCTTCATCGCCTCGTCGTTCTTCTGCGGCAATGCGCATTCCCTCGCCTCGCTGGTGTTCTGGCGCATCATCCAGGGACTGGGGGGCGGGGCGCTGCTCTCCACGTCACAAGCCATTCTGTACGAGGAATTTCCGCGCGAGGAATACGGCACCGCGATGGCGATCTTCGGCGTGGGCGTGATGGTCGGTCCGACGCTCGGGCCCACCCTCGGCGGCTACATCACCGACGCGTTCGGCTGGCCGTGGATCTTCTACATCAACATCCCCATCGGGATGCTGGCGCTCGCGCTGTCGCTCAGCTTCGTGAACGACTCACGCTATCAGCAGAAGGCGGAGCGGGTGGACTACGTGGGGCTGCTGCTCCTGGCCGCGGGGATCGGCACGCTGCAGACCATGCTCGAGCGCGGCGAGCGGCTCGACTGGTTCGAGTCGCGCGAAGTGATCATGTACGGCCTGATCAGCGCCGTGTCGCTCATCTCGTTCGTGTGGCACGAGCTCACGACCGAGCATCCGGTGGTGGACCTGCGGATTCTCCGCAGCCGGCAACTCGCCGTGGGCGTCGTCTTCGGCGGCGTGCTGGGCATCTGCCTCTACGCCACGGTGTTCGTGCTGCCGGTGTACCTGCAGAACCTGCAGAATTTCACCGCGGAGCAGACCGGGTTCGTGATCCTGCCGGGTGCGCTCGCGAGTGCGTTCACCATGGCGACGATGGGCCGCACGGCGGGCAAGTTCGACGCGCGGCTGTCGATCGTGGCCGGGGTGGCGATCTTCGCACTCGCCATGTGGAAGCACGCGCACTTTACGACCGACAGCGGTATGAGTGATTTCTTCTGGCCGCTGATTTTCCGCGGCGTCGGGCTGGGGTTGATCTTCGTGCCGCTCACCAACCTGGCCCTCGCGGACCTGCCCATGAGCAAGATCCCGAACGGCACGGGGCTGTTCAACCTCATGCGGCAGCTCGGTGGCAGCGTGGGCATCGCGATCTCGGCCACTCTGGTGCAGCGGTTCCAGGCCATCCACCGCGCCGACTTGATCGCCAATGTGACGCAGTACAGCGCGGTGACCCGGGAGCGACTGGGCGCCATCGCCGCCCGGTTGATCGCCACCGGCACGCCTGCACCACTGGCCGACTCCAAAGCATTGATGGTCCTGAACGGGCAGGTGACGCGCCAGGCGATGATGCTGTCGTTCGAGCAGCTGTTCCTGCTGTTCGGCGCGTGCTTCGTGCTGTCGTTGCCGCTGCTGCTCCTGATGCACAAGAGCAAGGGGATGCCGGGCGGGGCGGCGGCGGCGCATTGACGAGATCGTGACACGACGTTGCGACGCTACGACGGTAAGTTGTACCACATGGAACGGAGACCAGCAGTGACGACTCGAAAGGTGAGCATTGGAGATGTCGCGCCGGACTTCACGCTGCCGGATCAGACGGGGACGCCCGTCCGGCTGCGTGATCTCGTGGGCCGCAAGACCGTGGTGCTGTATTTCTATCCGAAGGATCAGACGCCGGGGTGCACGGTCGAGGCGCGGGCGTTCCGGGACAGCTACGACGCGTTCACGGCTGCGGGCGCCGAGGTGATCGGCGTGAGCGCCGACTCGGTGGCGTCGCACCGCCGCTTCGCGGCCAATCAGGGACTCCCGTTCCTGCTGCTCTCCGACCGCGAGGGGAAGGTGCGCGAGCTGTACGGCGTCGCAAAAACGCTCGGGCTCATCCCCGGTCGCGTGACGTACGTGATCGATCCGGAGGGGGTGGTGCGGCACATCTATTCCTCGCAGCTCCGCGCCACGAACCACAGCCGGGAATCGCTCGCGGTGGCTCGGGCCCTCCGGTCAGGGGCGGCCCGGGCTTAGCCGACCTCCGCCATCGCGGCCGTGACGAGGAGCGCGCGGACGATTCCGAGCGCGCCTTCGACGTTCTCGTACCATTCGGTGGTGAGATGCGCGTCGCCGGCCTTGCCGCCCGCGCCCAACGCGATCGCGGGGATGCCGAGCGCGATCGGCGCGTTCGCGTCGGTCGAGGCGGTGGCAAGCTCGGCGTCGCGGCCCAGCGCGCGATTGGCCGCGATCGCTGCCTGCACCAGGGGATGGGCGCGCGGCGTGATGCCGCAGGGGCGATCGCCCACGAGCTGCACCTCCACCCGCAGAGGCGGCGTGCCCTTGGTGCGGGTGCGGTTCTCGTCGTCCGCGGCGCGCCCGAGCGCGGCCCGGACCGTGACGTCGAGCTGCGCCAGGGCGCGGGGATCCTCGCTCCGCAGGTCCAGATCGAGCCAGGCGTCCTGGGGGATCGAGTTGAGCCCGGTGCCGCCCCCTAGGCCGACGACGGCGCACGTGGTGCGCGGTGCCGTGACGGTGGGGAGGTCCGCGAGCAGGGCGGCGGCGCGCCCCACGGCGTTCGCCGGGTTGGCGACGCCGAAGGCGGCCCACGAATGGCCGCCCGGCCCCCGGAACACGACGTGATAGCGCTTGGAGCCGAGCGCGCGGTGGATCACGCGCTCGAGCCCCGCGCCGTCCAGGGCGATGAAGGCCGCGGGTTTCCCGTTTCCCGTTTCCCGTTTCCCGTTCAAGAGGTATTTCACCCCCCTGAGATCGCCCGACCCCTCTTCCCCGACCGTCGCGGCGAACAGGATGGGCCGCGTCGTCGGGACCCCCGTCGCCACCAGGGCGTCCGCCACCGCCACCAGCGCCGCGAGGCCGCGGGCGTTGTCCGAGATGCCGGGACCTTCGAGCCGCTGGCCGCGCCGCTTGACCCGCACGTCCACCTCGGGACCGAACACCGTGTCCAGGTGCGCGGCCAGGACCACCGGGGCAGGCAGGGACCTTCCCCCGTTTCCGAACCAGCCGCGCACGTTGCCCGCGTCGTCGACCCCCACCTCCGCGAGCCCGACCTCGCGGAACAAGTCCACGAGGCGCGCGCCGCGCGCTCCCTCCGAACCGGTCGGCGCCGGCGTGGCGGAGAGCGCGGCCTGACGCGCGAGCGTCAGGTCGTCGGCGCGCTCGACGTGTCGCCGGGCGGCGCGGATGCGCTCGTGTGCGAGCAGGCGGGCGATTAGATCGTTCATCAGCGGTCAGTTGTTCAGTCTACAGTGCAGTTGACAGACGCTAAGCCGCAAGCGGTCACCAGTTGCAGGTCACACGGCAAGGCGACCTGGCGCCTTGCGACCTGACAACCGCTTGCGGCTTGGCGTCTTGCGGCTGGCGTCTGTCCAGGCGACACTAGTTCATGGACGAGCGCGAATTGATCTACGACTGGAACCGGGCGGGCGGCGCGTCGTCCTTCGACTGGACGCGCGCCCGGGTCGACCTGAACGACGAGACGCTGCGCGACGGCCTGCAATCCCCTTCCGTCCGCGACCCCGCGCTCGACGTCAAGCAGCGGCTGCTCCATCTCATGGCCGACCTGGGCATCGTGGCCGCCGACATCGGCTTACCGGGGGCGGGCCCGCGCGTGGTGGAGCAGGTCCGGGCGCTCGCGACGGAGATCCGCGACGCCCGGCTGCCGCTCGCGCCCAACTGCGCGGCCCGCACGGTGATCGCGGACATCGAGCCGATTGTGCGGGTGGCCGACGAAGTCGGGATCGCGATCGAGGCCGCGACGTTCATCGGATCGTCGCCCATCCGGCAGTACGCCGAAGACTGGACCCTGGACCGGATCCTCGCGTCCACGGAGGAAGCGGTCACGTACGCTGTGAAGCACGGCCTGCCGGTGATGTACGTGACCGAGGACACCACCCGGGCCAAGCCGGACGCCCTCAAGGCCCTGTACGGGACGGCCATCGCCTGCGGGGCGACACGGATTTGCCTGGCCGACACCGTAGGCCACGCAACACCGGCTGGAGTGCAGGCTCTGGTTGAATTCGTCAAGCAGGAAATCGTCAAGCGGAACCCAGTGAAAATTGATTGGCACGGGCACCGGGATCGCGGCCTCGGGTTGATCAACTGCCTCGCCGCGATCGAGGCGGGGGTGGACCGCGTGCACGGCACGGCGCTCGGCGTGGGGGAGCGCGTCGGCAACGCGGAGATGGACCTGCTGATCGTGAATCTCAAGCTGCTGGGCGCCCATCGGCACGACATCGCGAAGCTGCCCGAGTACTGCCGGCTGGTCGCCGACGCGGTGGGCGTGCCCATCCCGGTGAACTACCCCGTGATGGGCGGAGACGCGTTCCGCACCGGGACCGGGGTGCACGCGGCGGCGATCATCAAAGCCAAGAAAAAGGGGCATGCCTGGCTCGCCGATCGCGTCTACAGCTCCGTCCCCGCGCTGGAGCTCGGCCTCGAGCAGAAGATCGAGATCTCCCCGGTCTCGGGACTCTCCAACGTGAAGTACTGGCTCGAGACGCACGGCTACGACCCGGAGGACGAGGCCCAGTGCCGGGTGCTGTTCGAGGCCGCGAAACGCACCGACCGCGTCCTGTCGGACGACGAGTGTCACCGGCTCCTCAAGCAGGCGGTATGGCGGTAGGGGCGTTCCGCCAAATCGAGCGGGCCTACTTCGACTTGCGCTGGCACGTGGACCCCGTCGCTGCGACGCAGGCGGGTGTGCGGACGTACGACGACCGCTTCGGGCGATTCAGCCCGGTCGCGCTGGCGCCACATCTCGCCGCGCTCAAGTCCATGGGCACCGCGCTGGAAGAGAGCACAGTCGCCGAGCTCGAGGACGAGATCGACCGCACGGCGCTGTTGAACGACCTGCGGGTGCTGCTGCGGCGGTTCGAGCGCGAGCGCCCTCAGGCGAAGAACCCCGCGTTCTGGCTATCGCACCTGCTCGGCGGGCTGCATTTCCTGCTGGGTCGGGGCGACCGCTCGACGCCCGAGAAGGCGCGAGCGCTCGCAGGCCGGCTGGAGGACGTGCCGGCGCTGCTGAACGATGCGCGCGCCACGCTGGTCGAGCCGGTGCGCGTGTTCGTCGAGACGGCGCTGCGCGTGAACGAGGGAGGGATGGCGCTCGTGCGCGAGGTGCAAACGGCGCTGGCCGGCGCGGCGCCGGCCGAGGCGCAGCGCCTGGCGGCGGCGGCGGAGGGCGCGGTGGCGGCGCTGGCGAGCTTCGCGCACGACCTCGAGCGCTGGCTGGAATCGGCGTCGGACCAGTTTGCCCTGGGCGAGGACGACTTCAACTTTCACTTGCACTATGAGCATGCGCTGCGCGACACGGCTCCCGAGCTGTGGCGCTACGGCCTGCACCTGAAGGAAGAGCTCGAGGCCGACCTGGGGCGTCGGGCGGCGCGGTTCGATGGCGGCAAGCGCTGGCAGGATGTCACCGACGACCTGCGCGCCGACCACCCTCCCGCCGCGGCACTGGTCGCGTCCTACGCGGCGGAGATGCGGCGGGCGCGCGACTTCGTGGCGGCGCGCGGCCTGGCGCTGATCCCCGACGCCCCGCTGGACGTCGTGCCGACGCCGGCGTTCATGCGACCCATCATCCCGTTCGCCGCCTACGACAGCCCGGGCCCGTACTCGAGCGATCGCACCGGCTGGTTCTACGTCACGCTGCCAGATCCACGGCTTCCCGCGGCGGCGCAGGAGCGCATCCTGCGCGACCACTGCCGCCACGAGCTCGGCGTGACCGCCCTGCACGAGGGATACCCCGGGCATCACCTCCATCTGGTGCACGCGCAAGCGCAGCGGTCGGATACGCGCAAGAACGTGTGGACGCCGCTCACGGTCGAAGGGTGGGCGCTGTACTGCGAAGACATGATGGGCGAGGAAGGATTTTACCGGTCGGAAGAGGAAGAATTCTTCCAGCGCGTTCATCTGCTGTGGCGCGCGACGCGCGTGCTGCTCGACGTGGGACTGCACACCCGGGGAATGACGTTCGACCAGGCGGTGGACCAGTTCGTCACCGAGCTGCATGTGGATCGGGTTAACGCGGAAGCGGAAGTGCGCCGCTATTGCGCCGAGCCCGCTCAGCCGCTGTGCTATGCCGTCGGGCGCCGCGAGATCCTCGAGCTGCGCAAGGACTTCCGCGCGGCGCGAGGGTCGAAGTTCACGCTGCGCGCATTCCACGACGCGCTGCTGCGCTACGGCGGCCTTCCGGTCACGCTCATCCGCTGGGGCCTCGGGCTGAATGCTTGAGGACCCCGCGGCGCCGCCCCGGGGTCAGCCGCCCCGAGGGGATCCCGCTCGGCTGACCCCGGGCCGATGGCCCGGGGTCCTTCCTCCCCAGGTCAAGCTGTTCGGCTGGGTCTCGCTCCTGAACGACTTCGCGAGCGAGATGATTTACCCCCTCCTGCCCGCGTTCGTGACGGGCGTGCTGGGCGCCGGAGCCGGCGCGCTGGGCGCGCTCGACGGGGCGGCGGAGTTCGCGGCCGCCGTGGTCAAGCTCGGGGCGGGTCGGCTCGCGGACCGCACGCGCTGGCGTGGGCCGCTGATCGTGCTCGGCTATTTCACCGCGGTCGTTGTGCGTCCCGTCATCGCGGTCACCGGGGCGGCGTGGCAGGTGATCGGGCTGCGCGTGGTGGACCGGCTGGGGAAGGGGCTGCGCACGCCGCCGCGCGACGCGCTCATCGCGGACGCGACTCCCGCGGAGCTCCGGGGCCGGGCGTTCGGGCTGCAGCGCGGCATGGACCACGCGGGCGCCGTGCTGGGGCCGGTTCTCGCGTGGTGGCTGCTCGCCTCCGGGAGCGCGAACCTGCGGACGGTGATTGGGGCGAGCATCGTGCCGGGGGTTCTGGTGCTGGTGCTGGCCGTCTGGGCGGTAGAGGATGGTAAAAGGCGGCAGAGGGCGGTAGAGGTGCTGCCCGACACGACTCCTCTCCCGTCCTCTACCGTCTTCTACCGCCCCCTCCCGCCCGCTCTTCTCGCCATCTCGTTTTTCTATCTCCTCCGCATGCCCGACACGTTGGTCATTCTGCGCTCCCAGCAGCTGGGCGTGCCGGTGGCCGTGGTGCCGCTGTTGTGGTCCGCGGTGCACGTCGTGCGGTCGACGTCCAGCTTTCTCGGCGGAGCGGCGAGCGACCGGCTGGGGCCGGGGCAGACGATGTGGCTGGGGTGGCTCGTTTACGCGATCCTGGCGGTGGGGATGGCGCGCGCGGGCACGGCAACGGCGGCCTGGGGATGGTTCCTCGCGTTGGGCCTGGTGGCAGGGCTGACCGAGAGCCGGAGCGGGCGCTCGTGGCGCGGCTGGCGGGCCCGCGGCAGGGGAGCGGCTTCGGGGTTTATCACGGTGTCACCGGGTTCGCGGCGCTCGTGGGCGGAGTGGGGCTGGGTGTGGTGTTCCAGCGGTTCGGCGCAGGGACGGCGTTTCTGACGAGCGCGGCGGGGGGGCTGGCGCTGGTGCTCACGTGGCCGGTGTTCGCCCTGCGGCGCGCGCCCTTGTAGTGTCGTGCGGGAATCCAGTCCCAGGAGGAAGCGACCATGAAAGCCGTGTCATTGCTCGTTCTCGTGCTCGCCGTCGCGGCCCGCGCGGCAGCCCAGCAACGTCAGGTCATCCAGCCGCCCGGAACCGCTGTCGGCCTGCCCTTCTCACCCGCCGTGCGCGTCGGGAACATGCTGTATCTCTCCGGTCAGATCGGCAATCGTCCCGGTACGCGCGAGCTCGCCGACACCGGGATCGCGGGCCAGACGCGGCAGGCGCTCGAGAACGTCAAGGCGCTGCTCACCTCGGCAGGGAGCTCGCTCGAGCGGGCGGTGAAGTGCACCGTGTTCCTCGTCGACATCAAGGACTACGCGACGATGAACGAGGTGTACGCGACGTACTTCCCGAAAGAACCACCCGCACGCTCGACGGTTGCCGGGAGCGGGCTCGCGTTGGGCGCGCGGGTTGAGATCGAGTGTATCGCGACGGCGGGCTAGCGCTCCTTTACCTTCCTGCGGGGTCTAACCCGTCGATCGTCATCGTCGCCGTCGTCGAGTCTGGTGCGCGTCGTGACCCAGAGGTCGAACACGCAAGGACCCGTGGGACTGGTGCAGCCGACGGCGCCGGGGCGGGTCGACTGGAAGTAGAGGGTCGTGCCGTCGAACGAGAGCGCCGGCCGGGCGTCCACCTGGGTGCCGTTGACGACAGGCCCGACGTTCACGGGAGTCGACCAGGGGTCGGCAAT
>QHUT01000073.1 GCA_003222055.1 Gemmatimonadota bacterium | reverse complement strand
TCCGCGCCACCTATGGCCCGCGGGCGGTCTACACGCACATGGCGGTGCGCGCGCTCGCGCTGTGGCGGGAGCACGAGCGACGCTGGAAGCAGCGTCTCCTCCACCCGATCGGCGTACTGTGGCTCGTCGAGGACGACGATTCGTACGAGAAGGCTGCGCTGCCGCTGCTCAAGGAGGCTGGATGTCGCTTCGAGGAGCTGAGCGGTGCCGAGACCGCGAAACGCTACCCGCAAATCAACTGCGCGCGCGTGCGCTGGGCGATCTTCGAGCGGGACGGCGGCTATCTCACGGCGCGCCGCGCCTGTGCCGCGGTACTCGAGGGATTGCTGGCGGCCGGCGGCATGTATCGTCAGGTCGCGGTCCAACCACCCTCGCCGGGCGAGGCCCTGCGCTGCAGCGATGGCAGCACGCTGGCGGGAGACGTGTACGTATTCGCCTGCGGGCCGTGGCTCGGGAAGCTGTTTCCGGAGGTAATCGGCGATCGCGTGCGAGCGACGCGTCAGGAAGTGTTCTTCTTCGGCACGCCGCCCGGTGACGCGCGCTTCACCGAGGAGGCGCTCCCCGTGTGGGCCGACCACGCCAATCACTTCATGTACGGGATCCCCGGGAACGAATGGCGGGGGTTCAAGGTGGCGGACGACGCGCGGGGGCCGGCGTTCGACCCCACCGCCGGCGAGCGTGTGCCGTCGGCGGAGGCGCTACGCAGCGCCCGCGACTACCTGGCATTCCGCTTTCCGGCGCTCAAGGACGCTCCGCTGGTCGAAGCACGCGTGTGCCAGTACGAGAACTCGCCGGACGAGCACTTCATCATCGATCGCCACCCGGCCGCGGCGAACGCCTGGCTCGTGGGCGGAGGCTCGGGGCACGGGTTCAAGCACGGCCCGGCGCTGGGTGAGCTGGTGGCGCGGCTCGTACTCGGCGACGGGACTCCGGACGCGCAGTTTCGCCTGGCGCGCTTTGGCCCTGGGCCATCGCTCCGGGGTTAGCCGACCGGCCCGTGCGCGCGAAGCTCGAGCACGACTTCGAGCGGTTCAAGCGGGGGCTGCCGCCCGACTTCGCCGCGCACGTGCGCGCCGCGTATCGGATCGATCTGACGGGTCGCTACGCCGGGGAGACGCTGCCGCATCCCATCGGCAAGGGCTCGGGGCAGCTGTCGCTCAACGCGGGCCAGCTGGAGGAGGACGCCGCCGCCGGGCTGGCGTTCGTGGTGCTCAAGACGGTCATCGCGGAGGACGAAGCCGGGGTACAGGCGATGGCGGCCTGGGCGATTCACGAAACCCGCATGCGGGTGGAGCGGCGCGGGGCCGCCGACGGCCGGCCGGGCTGGACGGTGACGTGGAAAGGCCGGGGCTGGGACCGCACGCTCGACGAGTACGTCGCTCTGGTACGCGCCGGCCGGGACCTGACGCGTGCCGGCGGCCCGCTCGTGGTGCCGTCGGTGAAGTATCACCTGCCGCGGCTCCACGAGCCGTTCCGCGACGCCGAATATCGCCACACGACCGCCCGGGTGGCGCAGGCCTGGGGCACGGCGCCGCTGATCGTGGAGAAGGATTTCTCACCGACGCTCGCCGGCGACACGCTCGCCGACGATCGCGCGCAGATCCTTCGCTGGCTGCGGGAAGTGCCGGACCGGATCCGCGCCGCCGCCCCGCTGTCGGTGCGCGTGGCGGTGAAGCTCATGAATGCACGGTTCGACGACGGCTTTCAACTCGACATGATGCAGACGGCGGCAGGGGCGGGGGCGGATGCGCTGGTGTGCTTCAATCGCTTGTTCGATCCCGAACGGGGAATGGCCTATGGCGGATGGGACTTGAGTGACCGGAATCTGCGGGTATTAGACCTCTACCGCCCTCTACCGCCCTCTGCCGCCCTTTACCGCCCTCTCACCGGCACCGGCAACATCTGCTCCGGTCGCATGATCCTCGACTACGCCCGCCGCGGCTGCGAGAGCGTCGAGCTGCACACGTTCTTCCAGCTGCCGCTGTCCCAGTATCCCGCGACGCACGGCTCGCGCACCGCGCGGGCCCTGCATGCGCTGGTGTTCGCGCCAGACGATGGGCTGATCGCCGGCGTGCTGGAGCTCGAGGCGCGCGGCGAGATCGAGCGGCGCGACGGCGAGCTGCACTTCCTCGACGTGCGGGCCCATGCGCTTCGCCCGGGTTGAGCTGCACGAGCTGGAGCTTCCGTTCCTGGAGCCGTTCATCATCTCCGGCGGCCGCATCGACGCGCGCCGCTCGATCGTCGTCGTGCTCCACGACGGCGACGGGCACGTCGGCTACGGCGAAGCGGCGCCCGACGAGCTGCCGTTCTACTCGGAAGAGACTCTGGGCAGCGCGCGTGATCTGCTCACCCGGGTGCTGGTGCCGCGCATTGCGGGACGGGAGTTCGATTCTCCGGAGGCGGTGGACGCCGCCCTGCGCGAGCACGTGCGGGGGAATCCGTTCGCGCGCGCGGGCGTCGAGACCGCGGCGTGGGATCTCGAGGCCCACCGCCGTGGCACTGGGCTCGCCCAACTGGTGGCGGAACGGCTGGGCGTCGCGCCGGCGGCGAGCTTCCTCTGCGGCGTGGCCCTCGGTATCCCCGAGGATCGCCGTCCCGACACCCTCACGCGTCGTGTGTACGACGCGCTGCAACACGGCTACCGGCGTGTGAAAATCAAGGTTGCGCCCGGATGGGACGAGGTCGCGGTCGGGGCCGCGCGCGCGGGGATGGCGGGGACGGACCTGCCGCTCACGGTGGATGCCAACGGCGCGTACGAATGGCCCGGCGACGAGCGCGCGCTGCGCGCCCTCGATGCCGCCGGCCTCCTCTACATCGAGCAGCCGCTCGCGCCGGACGAGCTCGTGGGCCACGCCCGGCTGGCGCGCGCCCTCGAGACCCCGCTCTGTCTCGACGAGACGCTGCGCGATGCCGGGATCGCCCGCCAGATCGTCGCGCTCGAGGGGCCGATGGTGTGGAACATCAAGGTGCATCGCATCGGCGGGCTGGCCGAGGCATGTCGCATCTATCGCGTAGCCGCGGAGTGCGGGGCCCGGCTCTGGGCCGGCACGATGCCGGAGTCGGGCATCGGTTCCCAGGTCGGTATCGCGGTGGCCGCGCTCCCGTCGTGCGTCTATCCCTCGGATCTGGAGCCGAGCGCCCGCTGGTTCGGGCGAGCGTCGGACGTGGTCAAGCTGACGATGAGCAAGGACGGTCGGATGAGCGTCCCGGGCGTGTCGGTCGCGCGCCTGCTCGACCCCGGGCGCTTCCGTGCCGCGACACGCACCCTCTAGCGGGAGTCGAACCGTGGCTCGTCTGAGTCAGGTGGTCATCCTCTGTGCCATGTCGGTCGCGGGCGTGGGGCCTGCGGTCCGCGCCCAGCAGTACGATCCGGCCCTGTTCGGGGAAATGCGCTGGCGCCAGATCGGTCCGTTCCGGGGCGGCCGCACCGTCGCCGCGGTCGGAGTCCCGGGTCGGCCGCCCGTGTTCTACATCGGCGTCAACAACGGCGGCGTGTGGCGGAGCCGGGACTACGGGCGCACCTGGACTCCGATCTTCGACGATCAGCCGACCGGCTCCATCGGGGCGATTGCGATCGCCCCATCGGATCCGCGCACCCTCTATGTCGGAAGCGGGGAAGGCCTGCAGCGTCCCGACCTCTCGGTCGGCGACGGGATCTACAAATCGACCGATGGCGGAACGACCTGGCGTCACCTCGGCTTGACGGACGGCCTCCAGATCCCCGCGATCGTGGTCGATCCCCGGGATCCGAATCGGGTGTTCGCGGCGGTGCTCGGGTCTCCGTACGGCCCGAACTCCGAGCGCGGCGTGTACCGCTCCATCGACGGCGGCGACACGTGGCAGAAGGTGCTCGACAAGGACGAGAACACCGGTGCGGTGGACCTCGCGTTCGATCCCGCGAACGCCCAGACGGTGTTCGCGGTGTTGTGGGCCGCGCGGCAGGCGCCGTGGGAGATCGGCAGCTCATGGACGCTGTCGCAGGCGAACGGCCTGTATCGGTCCACGGACGGCGGCACCACGTGGCGGCAGGTCGGGGCCGGCCTCCCCGGCGCCGCGGAGCATCTCGGCCGCATCGGGATCGCCACGTCGGCGAGCGCGCCGGGTCGGATGTACGCCGTGGTAGGCGCGACCAAGGGGGGCGGGCTGTACCGCTCGGATGACGGCGGCGAGAGCTGGCGCCTCGCGAACGCCGACGAGCGCCTGTGGGGGCGGGACGGCGACTTCAACGAGGTCAAGGTCGACCCCACCAACGCCGACGTCGTGTACGTCGCCAACGTGGTGACGTGGAAGTCGGTGGACGGCGGGCACACGTTCACCGCGTTCCGCGGCGCCCCCGGCGGGGACGACTACCATCGCCTGTGGATCGATCCGGACGACCCCACGGTCATCCTGCTCGCGGGTGATCAGGGCGCGGTGGTGACGGTGAACGGCGGCGAGACCTGGAGCTCGTGGTACAACCAGCCGACGGCGCAGCTCTACCACGTGGCAACCGACCGTCGCTTTCCCTATCGGGTGTACGGCGGGCAGCAGGAGAGCGGCTCCGTCGGGATCGTGAGCCGGGGCGACGACGGTCAGATCACGTTCCGGGAGTGGCATCCGGTCGGCGCCGAGGAGTACGGCTACATCGCACCCGATCCGCTGCACCCCACCATCGTGTACGGTGGCAGGGTCAGCCGCTTCGACTGGAGCACGGGCCAGGTGCAGGACGTGTCGCCCGAGCCGGTGCGGGCCGGGAAGTACCGCTGGGTGCGGACCATGCCGTTGCTCTTCTCGCCGCTGGACCCGCACGTGCTGTACTTCGGCGCCAACGTGCTGTTCCAGACGACCAACGGCGGCCGCAGCTGGCGGACCATCAGTCCCGATCTGACGCGCGCGACATATGCAGTGCCCGAGAACCTCGGCGCGTTCGCGTCGCTCGACCCCGAGAAAGGCAAGCACCGGGGAGTGATCTATACCGTCGCGCCGTCCCCCCGGAAGGCCGGCCTGCTCTGGGCCGGTACCGACGACGGCCTGATCCACGTGACGCACACCGGCGGCCGGACGTGGACGGACGTCACGCCCGCCGCGCTGACGCCGTGGAGCAAGGTCTCGCTGCTCGAGGCCTCGCGGTTCGACACGCTCGTGGTGTACGCGGCGGTGAATCGCTTCCGGCTCGCGGACCTGCGACCGCACGTCTATCGCACCGGCGACGGCGGCCGCACCTGGATGGAAATCGTGCAGGGCCTGCCGACGAACGCCGTCGTCAACGCCGTTCGCGAAGATCCTGCGCGGCGTGGACTGTTGTACGCGGGCACCGAACGCGGCGTCTACGTCTCGTTCGACGACGGCGGCCACTGGCAGCCCCTGCGGCTCAACCTGCCGCCCACGTCGGTGCGTGACCTCGTCGTACACGACAGCGATCTGGTCGTCGGAACGCACGGCCGCGGCTTCTGGATCCTCGACGACATCACGCCGCTGCGCCAGGCGGGTGAGGCCGCGACGGCGTCGGCGGCCTACCTGTACCGGCCCGCCGGTGCCGTCCGGGTCCGCTGGAACGAGAACACCGACACACCGCTCCCGATCGACGAGCCGGTCGGGAAGAATCCTCCAGACGGCGCGATTCTCGACTACTATCTGCCGCGGCCCGCCGTGGGGCCGGTCGCGCTCGAGATTCTCGACCGGACCGGGAGCGTCGTACGACGCTTCTCGAGCGCCGACACCGTGCCGCCGCAGGACTCGGGGTTGAACATTCCGTCCTGGTGGATGCGCTCGTCGCTTGTCCTCGGCGGCGGCGCCGGGATGCATCGCTTCGTCTGGGATCTGCGTTATCCACCTCCGGCCGCCCTGCGGCACGAGTACCCCATCTCGGCCGTGTACCACGACACGCCGCGCGAGCCGCGTGGTCCCTGGGTCCTGCCGGGCCGGTACACCGTCCGTCTCACGCTCGACGGGGCGACGCTCACGCGAGCCTTGAGCGTGACGATGGATCCGCGCGTGGTGGTGGCGTCGGGAGCGCTCGGTCGCCAGCTGGCCCTGGCGTTGCGCGTCGTGGACGCACTGTGGCGCGACTCGACTGCGCTCGCGGCGCTGCAGGGCTTGCGGGGCGCCATCGGGCGCGCGCGCGAGCAGGCAGCGGGAACAGCACTCGCGACCGCGCTGGATTCGCTCGACCGTCAGGCCGCGGCCCTCGAGAACGGCGACGCCAGCTTGGCCCGTCTGAACGGTCAGCTGGTCGACCTGTACGGTGTGATCGAGGGCGCCGACGTGGAGCCCACGGCGCAGGTCGAGGCCGCCGTGCGGGAGTGGCTGGGCGTGCTCGCCACGCGGCAAGCGGAGGGGCGCGCGCTCGATCGGCGCTTCCGTTCGCTCACCCGTCGTTTACAATAGGTGATCATGATCCCGATCGAGCACCAGCCGCCGGGGTATTGGGCCACCAATCTCTACAGCAGCCCTCGCAAGCGTCCCAAGTCCGACGCGCCGCTCAAGGACCTGCCGCCCCGCGCCGCCCAGCGTTTCAAGAAGGCGCGCGAAGCGATCCGGGCGCTCCGCCATGTGACGGAGCAGGTGGTGTTCATGGGGACGGCGTGGAAGTGGGTGTGGATGTACGAGGTCGGCGGGCGCAAGCTCGCCTACCTCCATCCGATGGAGACCGGTCTCTCGGGCACGTTCATCTTGAGCGAGAGCGAGGAGCGCGAGCTCGCCGTGACCGACGGCCTGCCGCGGGCGTCGCGGCAGGCAGTGCGCGACGGGCGCATGGCGGGCGGGGTCCGCTGGTGCTGGATGGAGTTTCCCGACTTGGACGCGGTCGACGCGTTCGTCGGCGTCGTCACGCTGAAACATCAATTGTTGGCGCGGCCGGAGTGACCGCGCCCTACTTGTGCGCGCTTCCGCGCCGGCGCTACATTCCGGCGCCCGCGAGCCGTTCCACACGCACAACGATCCAGTCGCCATCGAGCGCTCCGGATGACGAAGAGGGGTGGTAGGGTCGGGGTGGGCGTGGCGATCGCCGTGTCGATCGCCGTCCCCGCCGCCGCACAAACCGGTCAACCCGCCGCAACCGTCAAGGCCCCCGTGATCAGCGATACGGGGCGGCTCAAGGGTCCGCGACAGCCCATCTTCTTCCGTCACGACGTCCACGCCGGCCAGGAGCAGGTGCCGTGTCTGTATTGCCACAGCACGGTGAGCGCCTCAAGCGAGCCCGGCATCCCCGCGGTACAGACGTGCTTCGGTTGCCACCAGATGATCGGCGGGGGGAAGCGGGCGTTCGGCGGTGAGGTGCATCCTGCCCAGGACTCGGCCGCGCGCCGCGCCGAGGTGGCGGAGGTGAAGAAAGTGCAGGGGGCGTGGATCAACAAGCAGCCGCCGCGCTGGGTGCGCGTGCACGCGCTCCCCGGCTTCGTGCGCTTTCCACACATGCGGCATATCAAAGTTCTGGGCACCGACAGCTGCATCAACTGTCACGGGGACGTCCGCGCGATGCCGCAGGTCTACCAGGTGGCCACGCTCAAGATGGGCTGGTGCGTCAATTGCCACCTCCAGCGCAACGTGTCGCGCGACTGCACGCTGTGTCACTACTGAGGCCCGACGCGATGGACCGCAGACGGTTCCTGAAAGTCCTGGGCGCCACGGGCGGCGGCGCCGCCGCCCTGACGGGGTGCGGCATCGGCCCGGAGCCCACCGAACAGCTCGTCCCCTACCTCGTGCCCCCGGAGCATCAGGTCCCCGGTATCGCCACCTACTACGCGACCACGTGCCGCGAATGCGCGGCCGGTTGCGGGCTGCACGCCAAGGTGCGCGAGGGCCGCGTGATCAAGCTCGAGGGCAACCCCGAGTCCCCGATCAACCAGGGCCGGCTGTGCGCGCGCGGGCAAGCGGCCCTGCAGGGCCTGTACAACCCCGATCGCGTCACGGATCCGATGGCCCGCGGCGCGAACGGCGCGTGGCAGAAGCTGTCGTGGGACGACGCCGTCGGGCGGCTACAGGCCAAACTGAAGGAGGCGCGCGGCAAGGGGATCGCGTTCGTCACGGGGCTCGAGAGCGGGTCGTTCGGCGAGCTGGTCGACGCCTGGATCAGGCAGGTCGGCGGCCGGCATGTGACCTACGAGCCGTTCGCGTTCGAAGCGCTGCGCGCGGGGAACCGCATCGCGTTCGGCACGCCCGCGATTCCCTGGTACGACTTTGCCAACGCGCGCTACATCGTGTCGTTCGGCGCCGACTTCATGGAGACGTGGCTCTCGCCGGTGGGTTACCAGAACAGCTTCACCCGGGCCCATGCCTTCACGGGGGGCCGCGACGCGTCCATGGCCAAGTTCGTCTACGTCGGCCCGCGCCTCGCGCTCACGGGCATGAGCGCCGATGAATGGATTGCCGCGGCGCCGGGGACCGAGGGCATGCTCGCGCTCGCGATGGCGCACGTCATCGTCGCCCGCCGCCTCGCCCCGCTGCCCGCGGACGTGGGACGCGTGCGGGCTGCGCTCGATGCCAACGCCCCCGAACGGGTCGCGGCGGCGGTCGGGATCGAGGCCACGGTGATCACGCGCCTCGCCCGCGAGTTCGCCGCCTCGCGGGGCGGCCTCGCCGTGGCCGGCGGGATCGCGGCGCAGTACCCCAATGGCGCGGAGATCGTCGCCGCCGTCAACATCCTCAACTACGTGGCGGGGCAGGTGGGGAAGACCGTGCAATTCGGGCCCAACCACGCGCTCGCGGGCGGTGGCTCGTTCCAGGAGCTCACCGACCTGGCGGGCGACCTGAGCGCGGGCAGGGTGGCGCTGCTGCTGGTGCATGGCGCCAACCCGGCGCACTCGCTCCCGGCCGCGTTCTCCCAGGCGCTCGGGCACGTCGCGTACAAGGTCAGCTTTTCGTCCTATCTGGACGAGACCGCCGCCGCCTCCGACCTCGTGCTTCCCGATCTCCACCCGCTCGAGCAGTGGAACGATTCCGAGCCGCGCAGCGGCGTGCACGCGCTGCAGCAGCCGGTGATGGCGCCCGTGTTCGCGAACACGATGCACGCCGGCGACGTGCTGTTGCGGCTCGCGGGCAAGCCCGGGACGTTCAAGGACTATCTGCAGGGCCGCTGGCAGGAGCTGCACCGGCGGTACGGCCGGGGCCGGAGCTTCGAAGAGTTTTGGGACGACGCCCTGCAGCACGGCGGCGTGTACGCCGGGGTGCCAGTCCAGGCGGTGCGCCTGAACGCGGCCGTCGGGCAGGTGTTGGGGAGCGCCGCCCCGACGCCGGCGCAAGGCACCACGTTGATCGTGTTCCCGTCCATCGCGCTGCACGACGGTCGCGGGGCGAACAAGCCGTGGCTGCAGGAGCTCCCCGATCCCGTGTCGAAGATCACCTGGCACGGGTGGGTCGAGGTGCACCCGGAGACGGCCGCCAAGTGGCAGCTGGCGAACGGCGACGTGCTGCGTCTCACGTCGCCGCACGGCGCGCTGCGGGCGCCCGTCTGGATCACCCCGGGCGTCCGCCCCGACGTGCTGGCCATCCCCACCGGGCAGGGCCACAAGGCCTACGGCCGCTACGCCAAGGACCGCTCGTTCAACGCGTTCGAGCTCCTCAGTGACGCACCCGCCGCGTACGGCGGGCGTGTCTTCGCCGTGAGCGTCGCCGTGGCGAAGACCGGCGACCACCGCCGTCTGGCGACGCTCGAAGGAGATGCGCGCGAGCAAGGACGCGGCGTGATCGAAGTCCTGTCGCTCACCCGGGCGCAGCAGCTCAAGCCCGGCGCGCACGCCTTCCTGGAGCGGGAGACGCCGCCCTATGCCGACAGGGCGCTCGCGGACTGGGCGGAGGCCCAGCACGACGCGGCGTCCCTGGGAGATTACGCGCGTCCGCATCCGCGCTGGGGCATGGCGATCGACCTGGCGAAGTGCACCGGGTGCTCGGCGTGCGTGACGGCGTGCTACGCCGAGAACAACCTCGCGACCGTGGGCGAGGAGCTGGTGGTGCGCCGGCGGCAGATGAGCTGGCTGCGGATCGAGCGCTACTACACCGGTGGGGAGGCGGGCCGACCCACTGGTGCGGTCGTCACACCGATGCTGTGCCAGCAGTGCGGCAACGCCCCGTGTGAGCCGGTCTGCCCGGTGTACGCGGCGTATCATACGGCCGACGGCTTGAACGGCCAGGTCTACAACCGCTGCGTCGGGACTCGCTATTGCGCCAACAACTGCCCGTACAAGGTCCGCTACTTCAACTGGTACAACTATGCCGAGCCGGGCGGCGAGTGGGAGAGCTGGCCCGATCCTCTCAACATGCTGCTCAACCCGGACGTCACGGTGCGCGAAAAGGGCGTGATGGAGAAGTGCACGTTCTGCGTGCAGCGGATCCGCGGCGCGCAGAACCGGGCCCGTCTCGAAGATCGCAACGTCCAGGACGGCGACATCACGCCATCGTGCGCACAGGCGTGTCCGTCGGAGGCCATCGTGTTCGGCGACCTGCGCGACAGTAGCTCGCGGGTCGCGGCGCTCGCCCGTGACCCGCGCGGCTACCACGTGCTCGCGGACCTGAACACGCAGCCGGCGATCACCTACCTCGCGAAGGTGGTGCACGGCGCCGTGGTGGAGGGCTGAGGCGATGGCCGACACGGCGCCGCCGCGCGTCACGTACGACTTCGTCACCCGCGCCATCGCGCGCACCCTGGGCAATCCGGGCATGGGCTACTTCGCGCTGCTCACCGCGGCGGTGGCGCTGCTCGGGGTCGGGATCACGTGCCTGCTGTTCCTGCTGCGCTACGGGTTGGGGCTCGCGGGCTATTCGCACCCGGTGTACTGGGCCGTCTACATCACCTGCTTCGTGTTCTGGGTGGGCATCGCCCACTCGGGCACGCTGATCTCGGCGATCCTGTTCCTGTTCCGCTCCGGGTGGCGCACCGCGGTCTACCGCACCGCCGAGGCGATGACGGTGTTCGCGGTGATGACGGCGGGCCTGTTCCCACTCATCCACATCGGCCGCCAGTGGTACTTCTACTGGCTGATTCCGTATCCCAACGAGCGCGGCCTGTGGCCCAACTTCAAGTCGCCGCTCATCTGGGACGAGTTCGCGATCGGCACCTACTTCACCGTCTCGACCGTGTTCCTGATCATGGGTCTGATCCCGGACATCGCGGCGGTGCGCGACCTCGCCACGGGGTGGCGCAAGAAGCTCTACGCCATCACGGCGGTCGGGTGGCGCGGCACGAACGAACAGTGGCGGCACTACACGCGCGGCTATCTCTACCTCGCCGCGCTCGCGACGCCGCTGGTGCTCTCGGTGCACAGCGTCGTGTCCTGGGACTTCGCCATGGCGTTGGTCCCGGGCTGGCATGCCACCCTGTTCGCACCGTACTTCGTAGCCGGCGCGATCTACTCGGGCGTCGCCATGGTCATCACGCTGCTGGTGCCGATCCGGAAGCTGTTCCATTTGGAAGCGATCATCACGATCCACCACTTCGAGAACCTCGCGAAGCTCTGCCTGCTGACCGGCCTGATCGTCAGCATGTCCTACTGCACCGAGAACTTCACGGCCTGGTTCGGAGGCAACCCGCACGAACGCGCCGCCTTCTGGTACCGGGCGTTCGGGCCGTTCTGGTGGGCCAGCTGGACGATGAACATCTGCAACGGGCTGTTGCCGTGGCTGCTGTGGTCCAAGAAGGTCCGGACCAGCGTGGTCGCCCTGTTCGTCGTGTCGATCTTCGTGAACGTCGGCATGTGGTTCGAGCGCTTCGTGATCATCGTCGTATCGCTCGCAGGCGAGCCGTTCGAGCGGTTCGCCAACGCCACCTACAATCCGACGTGGGCCGACTGGGGCATCATGGCCGGGAGCTTCGGCTGGTTCTTCATGTGGTTCCTGCTGTTCGTGAAGAACTTCCCGGCGGTGTCGATCTCCGAAGTGAAAGAGGTGCTGCCCGCGCCGCGGCGCGGGAAAGCGGTGGCGGCGTGAAGCTCGTCAACCCGCTGACCGCCATCTTCCATCCACCCCCCACACCGGGGGTGCTCGGGGTCTTCGGGCACTTGGACGCGGTGCTCGAGGCGATTCGGCAGCTTCGCAAGGGCGGGCACAGCGACTTCACGGTCTACTCGCCGGTCCCGCGCCACGAGCTGGAGGACGCGCTCGACCAGCCGGTGAGCCCGGTGCGGATGTTCACGCTCATCGGCGGCATCGCCGGGTGTGCGATCGGCGCCTGGCTCACGCTGTACATGTCGTACGACTGGCCCATCGTGCTCGGCGGCAAGCCGATCGGCTCGATCCCGCCGTACGTCGTCATCATGTTCGAGATGACGGTGCTGTTCGGTGCGCTCTCCACCATTCTCGGCATCGCCTTCAACGCGCTGTTCGCCGCGCGGCGCCTGGGCACGGTGGCCTACGATGCGCGGTTCACCAACGACAAGTTCGGGATCTTCGTCCCGAGCGAGTCGGCGCGCCAGAGCCAGGTCGAGTCTTTGCTCCGTGGGGCCGGGGCGGAGGAAGTGCGCCGTGCGTAGACCCGGTGCGGCCCTTGCCGCCCTTGCCGCGCTTGCCACCCTCGCCTGCAATCCCGACGATGTCGTGCATCGCATCGGCTGGTTCGCCACGATGCGTCATCAGCGCAGCATTAAGCCGTACGCCCGCCCGATCCCCCCGGTGCCTGGGACGGTCCCCATGACCGGCGCGGAGCCGCTGATGAGCCTCCAGACGGCGGACCGGCTGGCGAATCCCCGCACCCGCACCTCCGAGTCGATCAACCACGGGCGCTTCCTCTACGAGACCTACTGCCTCGTCTGTCACGGCCCGACGGGTCACGGCGACGGCCCGATTTCCTCGGCGGCGGGCGGTCCCTTCTTCGGCGTACGCTCGCTCGTGAACGATACGATCGCCCGACGCACCGACGGCTACATTTACGCGGTCATCGTGAGCGGGCAGGTGATGGGGCGGGGCCTGATGCCCGTGTACGGCGACAAAGTGCGCGGCGCCGATCGCTGGGACCTCGTGAATTACGTGCGCACGCTGCAGGCAGGGGCCAAGAGCCCCACCGGAAGACGATGACCGCGGCGAGCGTGTCGCGCGCCGAGCTGGTCGAGAAGGCGCGGCGTTTCCCGGCCCGGACCTTCACGCTCTTCGGGACGGTGCTCGCCCTGGTCGGGGGCGCCGCGTTCTTGTGGACCCTCGCCGGCGGTGACGCAGCGCGCGCGTGGCAGTCGTGGCATTTCAACTTCATGTTCTGGACCGGTCTGGCGCAGGGCATGGTGGTGTTCGCCGCCACGCTGAAGCTCGCCAAGGGGCACTGGTCCGGCGTGGTCATCCGGCTGGCCGAGGCGGCCGGGGCCTTCCTCTGGGTCTCCCTCGCGCTGTTCATCGGGCTCATCGTGGGGCGCGCTCACGTCTTCGGGTGGCTGCACGATCGGCGCCCGGACCTGGGCGCCTGGCTCACAACCAAGACGTTCTTTCTCCGGAATGGCGCCATCTACGCGCTCCTGACCTGGCTGTCGTGGCGCTTCGTGCAGCACGACCTGGCGCCCGACGTCCGCGAGTTGGCCGACGGCCGCCCGGCGGACCGGCTCGAGAACCGGGACGCGATCGCTCGTGATGCCGCCGTGCTCGTCGTCGCGTACGCCTTCGGTTACAGCCTTCTGGCGTTCGATCTGATCATGTCGCTCGCCCACAAGTGGGTGAGTAGCCTGTTCGGCGCGTTCTACTTCATGGGCTGCTTCCTCGCCGCGCTCATGGCGCTCGCCGTGCTCGCGATCGCGCTGCGGCGGCGCATGGGACTCGACGCACTGTTCTCATCCAAGCAGCAGCACGACCTGGGCAAGCTCTGCTTCGGGTTCACGGTCTTCTGGGCGTACCTCATGTGGGCGCAGTTTCTGGTGATCTGGTACGGGAACCTGCCTGAGGAAACGTTCTTCATCTTCTACCGGCTGATCGGTCCGTGGAAGCCGCTGGGCGTGTGGGTGTTCCTCCTGGTGTTCGTCGTGCCGTTCATCGGGCTGCTGGGCGTCAAGCCCAAGACGTCCTCTCTTTCGCTCACGACGTTCGCGCTCGTGAGCCTGCTCGGCATCTGGCTGGAACGCTACCTCGAGATCGTGCCGTCGATCAACGGCGGGGCAGGGCCGGCGCTCGGCGTTCCCGAAATCGGCGTGGCGCTGCTGTTTGGCGGGCTGTTCCTGCTGTCGCTCGGCTGGTTCGGCGCGCGCTACCCGATGCTCTCGCCCCGCCTCGCGGCGGACGCCGTGGAGCGCGAGCGACACTAGCCGATCCGCTGGCTCACGCCTTCCTGACATCCGCGAGGCTCGGTCGCGGTCCCGTTGGCGTCTCCGGCGGGTAGTAAGGGGCGTCCTGTCGTCCGACGTCCCCCACGTGTCACGCCGGAGGGTTCATGCGGTCGAAGTGGCTGTCGCTGGTGTCAGGGATCGCGGGAGCGGTGCTGCTCGTGTCGTGCGGCGGGTCCACGTCGCCGTACAGCACAGGGGGCGGCGGGGGCGGCGGGGGCGGCGGGCATAGCACGACGATCACCGTTGGAAACGACTTCTTCAGCCCGGCGCTGGACACGGTACCGGCGGGACAGGTGACGTTCACTTGGGCAACGCCGTCGAACGGGCACAACGTGACATGGGACACCGGGCCGGGGGGCTTGCTCCCCCTCAGTTCGAGCACGATGATGTCGGGCACCTATACGCAGACGCTGCAGACAGGCACATACACCTATCACTGCACCATCCACGTTGCGCAGGCAATGCGCGGCACGATCGTGGTGCAGTGAGCGGGCCCGCGGTTACTCCAATAGTACCGGTCGCCTACGGCCGCAGCGGCTGAAGCAGGCGGCGCAGCGTGGCGAGTGAATCCGCGGACAGCGGGCCCCGCACGTCGTGGAAGAGCCCGGCGCCTGGACTGGGCGCCGGTCGAGGGGCGGGAGGAGGGGCAGCCTCGGCGGGTCGGGACCGAACCGGTTGCGCCCCCGTGACCACGACCTCGTTGAGAAGCGCGGGAGCGGACCGCGCATTGATCACCTCGATCATCGTATTCGAGTCGAGGGCCTGCTCGACGATCACGACGCCGGAGTAACCGATGCTCCGGCCCCGGTAGAACGCCTCGATCGGGACACCGGGGACGACCAGCGGGTCGACGCCGAGTACGCGTCGTGCGCTGTCGACGCTGATCGCATCGCCTTTCTGCCACCGGTCGCGTTCGTCCTGCGATGCTTTTCCGTGGGTGATCCTCGCTGCTGAGTCGGCAGCTCGCTCGCCGTACGCGTACGCGGCGGGCGTGTCTGCCCGTGCCAGCAACGGCTCCCGGCGCAGTGGCGCGATGCTGTCCGCCACAGCGCGCGCCGGGGCGGGTGCGGGCGGCCGAGCTGCGGGCGGCGTGCGTGCCGAGCCGCGCAGCTTGACGCGCGATTCCTTCTCTGCGAGCTCGGGGCTCGCCCGCGCGTCGAGCGCACGGCGCTCGGCCGGTGGGGCGTAGGCGGTCGTGTCGGGTTGCCGGGCCCGTTCGACTCCCCGGCCGAGGTAGGTCCCGATTCCGAGGGCGAGCAAGACCGTCGCCGCCCATGCGAGCGGGAGGCGCACGTGCCACCACAGCCGGGTGGGAGGCTTCACGTCCCCAGCCCGAAATGGCGGCAGCTCGCGGTCCGGTGGTGCGGCCAGTGCCAGCAGCTCGGCGGCGCGCGCGATCAGCGCGCGCTCTTCCTCGAGCCGGCGGCGGCATTCGGAGCATTGGGCCAGGTGTGCGTCGACCCCCTGGGCCTCGGCCGGCGAGAGCTCGCCGTCGAGATACGCGTGCAGTAGGCCGTCATCCACGTGCGACATGCTCACCCCGCTGTCCCGCCTCGTAGGCCTCGACCAGCCGCCGGCGCGCCCGGGCCAGCGTGGTGCCGATCGCGCCGCGCGCGAGCCCCGTCTGAGCGGCGATTGCTTCGTACGAAACACCCGAGTCCCACAGCAGCAGTACCTCCCGGTCGCGGGGCGTGAGCTGCTCCAGCGCGGCGCGGACGCGGGTGCGCTCGTTCTCCACGTGGAGCGCGTCGTCCGCAGCGGGCTCGCTCGCTTGCGGCTCGGCCGTGAGCAGCGTCAGGTGGCGGCGCTCCCGCGCCGCGCGCCGTGCGTCGTCCCGCGCCATGTTCGCCGCCACGATGAAGAGCCACCCCCTCGCATTGTCCGGTTTGTGCACCACGGCTCGAGCAAACGCCTCCTGGGCCAGGTCCTCCGCACGCTCGGCGTCCCACACCTTGCGGTACAGGAACCGCACGAGCGCGCGGTACGTGGTGCGGTAGATCTCCGCGAGATCCTGGGGCACGGGGCTAAGCGCGGAATGCGGAATTCGGAATGCGGAATGTCACGGTAAGCGTCACGTGGTGAACGACCCTTCCCTGAAATTCCGCATTCCGCATTCCGCACTCCGCATTCGCGTCATTCCCTGAAGTCAGTCACGAGTTTCGCGAGCTCGCCCCCCGCCCATTCGGTCGTGCCCCCGGCCTCAATCTTGACGCTCACGCGGCGCCCGGCCACCAGCACCGCGGGCTCGAGCCTCGCCGGCTGCACCAGCTCGGGAAGAGCGCGCAGCAGCGCGAAGTACGCGGGGCTGAAGGCCGCGACGCTCACCACGCGCAACGAGTCGCCGTGTGCGATGTCGGTCCATACGCTATCGCGCCATGCGAACACCCGCCCGCCCACCTGCTGAGAGCGACTCTCCTTGCCACGCCCCAACGCGGCGAGCGAGTCCGCCGAGGGCGCGCCGGTCACCACGACGGCGCTGAGGCTCATCGAACCCGCCAGCCTGCGGGCCTCATCCGAGCGTCGCACTGCAGCCGCTCCCGCCTGATCGCGCGGTGCCGGCGCCTGCAGCGGGATAGCGCGCGCCGCGAAGCTCGGCTCCTGCACCAGGTACGAGGTGTACTCCGTGAGGATGCCATAGCGCAGCGCGAGTCGTTTCAGCTCGTCCACGATCTCGGGATTCGGACCGTGCAGCCGGATCTCCCGCGACAGCGCCCCCGCCTTACGGGCCGCCCAGAGTTGCTGGAGATAGCCGACCCCCGACGGCTCGCCGTCGAACCGCGCCGCCGTCGCGAATCGCTCCTCGCGACCGTTTCTCCGTCCCGTCACGGTAAGGGACCGCTCCCCCCTCCCCGCTCCCCGGTACCGCCCGAAGACGACGAGCTCGTCGCCCGCGAACAGGTCGGGCAGGCGCTGCGGCTGCAGATCATACAGGTCGACGCCGTCGGCCGCGAGCGCGAGGTCGGTGAGTACCGGCGACGACACCTTGGCCGCGAGCGAGCCCACGGCTTGCTCGATATCGCCCCCGGGTCGGATGTACGTCGTGATTCCACGGGCGCGCTCGGTCAACCGGTCGAGCAGGTACGTGTTCACGTCATACCCGATGCCGAACGCGAAAACCCGGAACGGCCCGCGGCCGCGCTCCGCCTGGTCGGCGAGGCGCTCGGGGTCGGTCTCGCCCACGGTGGGCACGCCGTCCGTCAGGAACACGACCACCCCGAAAGCCCCCTCGGCGGGCGGCGCGGCGATCGCCTCGGCGAGCGCACCCGCTACGTTGGTGCCTCCCCCCGTCTCGAGGTGCCGCACCCACTCCTGCGCCGCTCGTACGCTCTCTCCAGACACGTCGGTCCACGCCGCCGCGTACCGCTCGACCCCGCCCGAGAACGCGATCACCCGGAACCGGTCCCCCGCCCGCAGCGCACCGAGCAACTGCACCAGCGCCGCCTTCGCCTGCTCGAGCTTGTCTCCGGACATGGATCCGGACACGTCGAGGACCGCGACGAGGTCGCGCCGCAGCGCCGGAGCCTCGCTCGCGCGGCCCGGCTCGAGCAGCAGCATGAAGTATCCGTCCTCGCCGGCGGGTTGGCTCGCGACGAGCGACAGGCCCACGAGGCCGCGGGCCAGGGGCAGGAACAGCTCGACGTCGCCGCGGGCGCTCGTGTCGGCGAGCGTGATCTCGAGCCGGTCGGCGTCGCGGGTCACATTCACCCGGTGTGTCGGCGAATAGGGCTCGCCGAACCGGCCCGCGGAATCGACCTGGAGCCGCAGGCTCCGGGACGGCGCGATGCCCGGTCCGCTGCCCGCGCTGTACCGGAAGCGCCATGCATCTCCCACCCGATCGAGCATCTGCGTGTAACGCAGCGTGATCTTACGGGTTTCTCCCGCTGCGATCGGGAACACGCGCGCCCGCAGCAGGCCGTGGCCGGCCAGCTCGATCAGGGCGGGGTCGCGCTTGCGTCGCACGATGTCTTCGTAAATCGCGCGCGCCTGATTCGCATCCATCGGCTCGCCCTTCAGCTCGCGATCGCCCTGCCACAGCGAGAAATCGCTGAACACCGCCTCGCCCGCCAGCGGATAGAGGTAGTTGCCCTCGTCGAGCACGGGGCCGGAGTTATGGAACCATTCTTCTACCGTGACCCGCGCGGCGCGTCCGGTGAGCGTGACCTGGACGGCGCTGCGCACCTTGGCGACCGCGCCGCGCGGAAACGCGGGCAGCGGCCGCATCGGCTCGATCCATCCCTGGGCCGCTCCCGGCGCGAGCGGCGCGGTGAGGAGGCAGAGCAGCGCGAGCAGACGAGGCGTGGACAGCATGACGATCGGCTCCTGTGAGAGACGCCAGAGAGACGTCGCTGGCCCGGTGTGTTGCACACAGGACATGGGGAGCCCGTCGGGGCGGAAGCGCTACGTGACGGTGCGCGAAGGGGTTGCGGTAAACGCGTGCGGGCCCGCATTTTGGGGTGCGCCCGCACCGCCGGCTGTAGGTCGTCGCGCCCTACTGGATGGGAACCGTGCCGCGCTACACTTACCGTCGCCTGACGAAGCTTCCCAGCACGGCCGACGAGCTCCGCCGCCACACGGTGCTGAACCTCCCCGGCATGCTCCACGGGCTGACCTTCGAGCACATGGTCATGCGGCCCGGCGCCGCCGTGCCTATTTCGGTCGAGGACGATACCGGGATCCTCGTTTTCACGATCTCCGGGCGCGGCGTGATGCTGCTCGACGGCGATCGCATCGAGGTGTCGGCGAGCGATCTGGTCCACATTCCGGCCGGCGTGCCATACGGGTTGCACACACTGGGTGGCTCGGACTGGGTGTACGTCGTGCTGCAAGCGCCGGTGCAATAGAGGACGGCAGAAGACGGTAGAGGACGGTAGAGGTGGTGACCTCTGCCACCCTCTACCGTCCTATGCGACGGCGCATTGGTTTGGCCCGAATTCCAGCGCCTCCGCGTCGGCGTCCGCGACCTCCACCAGTCCCAGATTCGCGAGCTTGATCGTGCGGTAGCTCTCGGGCGCGGCTGCGGTATGGTCCGCCACCCAGGCGAGGAACTCGCGCTTCTCCTGGATGGCCGCTGCCTCGTTGGTCGCGGCGACCACGTCGAACCGCGCGGCCACGCTGCGATCGGCGCGACGCTCCGTTTCGCTTGCATAGTGGGCGGGGAGGACGAGGAGGTCCCCCGGCCAGGTCTGGCGCACGCGCTCGAGGCTGTCCCACAGCCGGGCTGCCCAGGCGTCGCGCTGTCCGCCCAGGTCGGGGCGGCCCACCGACCGCACGAACAAAAAGTCACCCGTGAGCGCCAACGCCTCGTCGGCCAACAGCGCGACGCTCCCGAGCGTGTGTCCTGGGACGTGCGTGGCGACGAGCGTGGCCCGACCGAACGCGATGGTGTCGCCGTCACTGAGGGGTTGGTACGCGACGCGACCCTCTGCGCCATCGTAGGGGGAGCGGGCGTCGTCGGGATGGAGGAAATAGGGGACCCGCCAGTGCCGCGCGACGGCGCGGGCGCCGCTCAAGTAGTCGGCGTGCATGTGGGTGTCGATCACCGCGGCGACCGTGGCGCCGAGGGAGCGGGCCAGCGTTTCGTACGGCTCGAGGTGACGACCCGGGTCCACCACCACGGCATCGCCGTCGCTCACCAGCACGTAGGAGAGGGCGCCCTTTCCGACGCGATCGAGCTGCACGACGTGCTGGAGCGCCGGGGTAGGGGACAGGCGGCGCGGCAGGTACACCGTCTCCCACGCGGCCATGCCGCCGGTCACCGAGAGCGCATCGAAGCCACGCTGGCGCAGGTACTGCGTGGCCTGCTGACTCGAGTTGCCGTGACCGCAGATCACCGCCACCGGAGTCGCGGCATCGAGTCGCAGCGACTCGAGCGTCTGGAGCTCGTACATCGCCGAGGCGGGCAGGGCTCGAAAGTCGAGGGTCGCGCCCAGCGTGACGCGGCCGCGGGCGACGCGTTCGGGCGTTCGGATGTCGAGCAGCTGAAGGCGCTCTCCCTGGTCGAGGCGGCGCGCCAAGTCGGCGGCGGGGATACGCGGGACGGATGGCTCCGGCATGACGAGATCAGTGTCGCGGACGCGCGGCGAATGCGCAACGCCCGCACGTCACGGGAGGGCTCCCGTTTTCGGGACTCGCGAATATATTGTGAACGCGTTCACAAGCACCATCTCGTCTATCGTCCCGGAGGGAGTTTGCAATGCGGTTCACCCTGCTCACCACGCTCGTCGCGTTCACGGCCGTCGCCTGCGGCGGCGAGAAGAAGTCGACGGCGTCTCAGGCCGAGGCTGCCACGCCGGCACCGACCGCCGAGCCGGCCGGCGCCGTGGTCGAAGTGAAGATGACCGGCAACGGCACGAGCCAGGCCTCGTTCGAGCCAACCAAGCTGGCGATCAAGACCGGCACGACGGTTCGTTTCATCAATGTATCCGGCGGCCCGCACAATGTTGCCTTCTACGGCGACTCGGTGCCGAAGGGCGGCGCCGACGCGCTGAAGAAGGGGATGCCGAACCCGATGGGTGACCTCACGGGACCGTTCCTCACTCAGCCCAACGAGAAATACGACGTGTCCTTTGCGGGCGCCCCGGCGGGCGTCTACAAGGGCTACTGTATGCCGCACGTGGCGCTGGGCATGCACATAACGATCACCGTGCAATAGCCGGCGAGGCTCGACTGCAGCGTGAAACGGCCCCGGCCACCCCCGGGGCCTCCCCCGCGCCATGATCAACCGCCTGCTCCTCGGTCTCCTCCTGCTCGCTCGGTCGAGCGACGGGGCTCTTCCCATGCCGGACGCCGCTGCCGCCCGCATCTTTCGCGACGCGGCAGCAGGCATGCTCGTCATCGATCTCGCCCCGACGGATCTGCCGGCCAACACGCCGCATCACATGATCGCGCAGCCGCCCGTCGCGACGCTCGAGATTCCGGAGACGGGATTCATCTATGGCTTCCGGGTGCAAGTCGTGGACAGCGCCGGACACCCGCTGCCCGATGAGCTGATCCATCACTTCAATCTCATCGACCCCGATCATCGCGAGCTGTTTCTCCCGATCTCGCGGCGCCTGCTCGCGGCCGGGCACGAGACCGGCGCGATTCGCCTGCCGCGGCTGCTGTTCGGATTGCCGCTCAAGCGCGGGGAGCACGTCGTCGCCAGCGCGATGGTCGAGAACCTGACCAGCGCGTCCTACCCGCAGGCGCGCGTCCGGCTCGCCATGAATTTCACGCCGACCGGCCGGCCGTGGCCGCTGTTCAGCGCCTCACCCTGGCAGATGGACGTGGCGTTCCCGGTCGGCGACAAGTCGTTCACGCTCCCGCCGGGCCGCTCGTCGCGATCGTACGAAGGGAACCCGATCGTGCCGGGGAAGATCGTCGGTCTGGGGGGGCACATGCACGACTACGGCCGCTTGATCGAATTTGCGGACGCGACGACGGGTGAGGTGATCTACCGTGCGGCTCCCGTGGCCGACGCGGGCGGCCACATCGAGTCGGTTCCCGTCGCTTTCCTCTATGGATGGACCCGGCTCGGCGTGCACGTGGTGCCCGAGCACCGCTATCGCGTGACGGTATCGTACGACAACCCGACCGGTCAGCCGATTCCCGACGGCGGCATGGGCGTGGTGGGCGGCCTGTTCGTGCCCGATCGCGGCGTCACGTGGCCGGCCGCCGAGCCGCGCGACTCGCTCTACCACCAGGACTACCTCCATTACATGCGTCTGGCCGGTGGACACGAGATGAACATGGCAGGCACCGTGATGCCCATGAAGATGGCCGGGCACGAGCATCACCGCTGAAGTGACCCCCGAAGTCGTGCTGCTGGACTTCGGCGGCACGCTCGACGCGGACGGCGTGCACTGGAGCCCCCGGTTTCACATGGCGTATCGCGCCGAAGGGGGCACCCTCGACCTCGCGGCCTTCGATTCGTTCTTCAAGCTGTCGGACCAGGCCCTGGCGCGGTTGCCGGGTATCGCGGCGCTCGGGTTCCGCGCCGCGATCGAGACCCAAGCCCGCCTGTTGGGTGAGGTCCTTCCCGACCGTGCGCAGGTGAATCCGGCGGCGGTCGCCCGGCGCCTGCACGGCGACGCGCTGGCCGTCGTCGAGCGCAACCGTCCGGTCCTGGAGCGGCTGGCCCGGCGCTACCGGCTGGGGGTTGTGTCGAACTTTACCGGCAACCTCGAGCCTTGTTTGGAAGAGCTTGGCCTGGCGAGATTGTTCGCTGCAGTCAGCGACTCCGCGGTGGTCGGATGGAGCAAGCCCGATCCACGCATCTTCCTCGGCGCGCTGGCCACGTTGAGCGCGCGTCCGGAGCGCGCCTGGATGGTGGGGGACAACTTCGAGGCGGACATTCGCGGCGCCGCCGCCCTCGGTATGCGCACCTGCTGGCTCGCTCCGCCGGAGCGACCGTTGCCCCCGGGGGCGGGGGAACAGGCGCCGGTCCCCACCGCCCGCATCGCCCGCTTCGTGGACGTCGAAAGGGTGCTCGCCTAAAGGTGCTCGGACTCATCCTCGCCGGCGGCGAGGGTTCGCGTCTCGCGGCGGGCGGGATTGCCGTCCCCAAGCCGCTCGTCGAAGTGGCGGGCAGGCCGCAGATCGTTGGCCTGCTCGAGACCTTCGCCGCGTTGGGGTGCTCCAGCCTCACGTGTGCAGTTCGTGCGGATTTCCCGGCCGTCCGGCGCTTGCTTGACGGAAGGCGGTTCGGCGCACCCCTTACAGTGGTGACCTGCCGGACGCCCTCCTCGCTGCACACGTTGGTCGAGGGCCTGCGGGGAATGGCCGCGGGGCCGGTGTTCTGCAGCATGGTGGACACGGTGATGCGGCCGGAGGACTGGAAGGCGGTGTACGGGGCGGCCGGGCGGTTTCTCGAGGAGGGCGCCGAGCTGGTGCTCGCTGTGACGCCGTACGTGGACGACGAGTCTCCGGTGTACGTGAGCCGGCGCGGGGACGGCGATGTGCGCGCCGTGAGCGACGAGCCGGTGGCGCCCGTGTGCGTCACCGGCGGAGTGTACGGCCTGAGCGCGGCCGCCCGTGTGGCCGCGGCGGACGCCGTCGCCCGCGGCTTGCACAAGATGCGTGCCTTCCTCAAGGGGCTGGTGGCGGAGGGGCGGCGGGTGGCGGCGGTCGAGGTGCCGCGCATCATCGATATCGATCGGCCATCGGATCTTGAGACTGCGAACGCGTGGCTCGCCGCGCGCGAAAGGTAAACCTTGGCCCAACTGGTCGCGATTTACCGCAGCCCGTCGTACTCGCCGCAGCAGCACCGCGTGAACGACACCGCTATCCTGGACGCCACCGTCGGGCTGCTCGAGGCCGAGGGCTGGCGCGCCACCAAGACCACGGAGCGCGAGGTGGAGCAGGGTCGCCTCCCGGCGGCGGCGCTCTACCTCAACATGTGCCAGGGCTCGCTGGCGGCGGAGCAGCTCATGCCCCTCGAGTCCGACGGCATCGTGGTGGTGAACCGCCCGTCGAGCGCGTTGAATTGCCACCGGTACCGGCTCGTCAGGCGACTCGGCGACAGTACGCTGCCGTTTCCCCGCACGCTCATCCTCGCCAGCTCCGCCCCGCTCCCGCCACCCGGCCATCTCAGCGCGGTCAGTCCCGATCACCAGAAGCTCTGGATCAAGCGCGGCGACGTACACGCCGAGCGTCCGGAGGATGTGGTCGCGACGACCCTGGACGGTCTGGCGGAGACCCTGCGCGCCTTCACCGCCCGCGGCATTCCCTGGGTGGCCCTGCAGGAGCATGTGCCCGGGCCCGTGGTGAAGTTTTATGGCGTGACCGACGGGCGGTTTTTCAATTGGTACGGTGCGGACGCGGGATTCGCCGGCGAGCGCCCGTTGGTGGACGAGAACCGCCTCAAGGCGCTCGCCTTCGAGGCGGCCGCGATTCTCGGACTCGAGGTATTCGGCGGCGACGTCGCGTTCCCGGAGCCCGACCGGCCGGTCCTGATCGACATCAACGACTGGCCCAGCTTCGCCCCGTTCCGCGAGGCGGCGGCGCACGCCATCGCAGCCTACATTACCCATCGGTTCGCTCACCGGAAACATTCGTGACCCATACCTTGCGCAGGCTCCAGATTCCCGGCCCCAGGTCCAAGGCGCTGTTCGACGCCGAGGCGCTGTACCTGGCGCCCGGCACGCAGAGCGTGGCGCTGTTCAGCCAGCTGTCGATCGACCGTGGCGAAGGCGCCGTCCTGTACGACGTGGACGGCAACAGCTACATCGATCTGCTCGCCGGGGTGGGCGTGGCGAGCCTGGGCTACGCGCATCCCAAGTACGTCGCCGCGATGCAGCGGCAGATCGGCCGCGTGCACGTGGGGAGCTTCACCACCGAGCACCGGGCGGCGCTGGTCAAGCTGCTCGCCGAGCTCGCTCCCGGCGACCTGAACCGCAGTCAGTTCTACTCGAGCGGGGCCGAGGCCGTGGAGGCGGCGCTGCGGCTCGCCAAGGCGCGCACGGGACATACGGAAGTGATCGGGTTCTGGGGCGGGTTCCATGGCAAGACCGGCGGCGTGCTGCCGGTCCTGGGATCGAGCTTCAAACACGCACTCGGACCGCTCATGCCGGGGGCGTACCTCTCGCCCTACGCCTCATGCGCCCGGTGTGCGTTCGGGAAAACCTTCCCGTCATGCGAATGGCATTGCGTCGACTTCCTGCGCAAGAAGATCGAGGTCGAGACCACCAAGCAGGTGGCGGCCATCATCGTGGAGCCGATCCAGGGCACGGCGGGCAACGTCGTGCCGCCGCCCGGCTACCTGCAGCTGTTGCGCGAGCTCGCCGACGAGCTGGGCGCCCTCCTGATTTGCGACGAGATGATTACCGGATTCGGCCGCACCGGCAAGATGTTCGCGATCGAGCACGAGGGCGTGCTGCCCGACATCCTGACGGTGGGAAAGGGATTCGGGGGCGGGTTTCCGATGAGCGGCGTGATCGCCCGCGAAGAGATCGCGTTCTCGCGGCCCTGGGCCAACCCGAGCGGCAGCTCGTCGTCGTACGGCGGCAATCCGCTGGCGGCCGCGGCGGCGCGGGTGACAGTGGAGACGATCGTCGAGGAAAACCTGGTGGAGCACGCGCGCCGGGTGGGCGACCGCATGCTCGCTGAGCTCAAGCGCTGGCCGGCGCAGCTGCCCATCGTCTCGGACGTGCGAGGCCGCGGCCTGCTGCTGGGGATGGACCTCGTGGTGCCGGGCACGCGGAAGCTGCTCGACAAGAAGACGACTCGCTGGATTTTCGACACGCTGCTGTCGCGCGGCGTGCTCGCGATGATCTACAACCCCGAGGTCCGCCTCAACCCGCCGCTGGTCATCGAGGAGGATCAGGCGATGGGCGCCCTCGCCATCATGAAGGACGTGCTCAGTGAAGCCACCGAACGACTTGTCGCATAAGGGACGGTCGGTCGAGGAGTGGGTGGACCTCCACTTCTTCCGGCCCATTGGCATTCGCATCGCCCGGGCGTTGCAGCCCACCGGCATCTCCGCCGATCAGGTGACCCTGTGGTCGCTCGTCATCGGGCTGGTCGCCGGCCACCTGTTCGCCTACCGGGACCACTGGACGAACCTGATCGGCTTCGGACTGTTCATCGTGTCGGATGTGTTCGACTCGGCGGACGGGCAGCTGGCACGGCTGCGCGGCACGTCCACGCGGTTCGGCCGGGCCCTCGACGGGATCAACGACAACCTTCGTTTCGTCAACCTGTACTTCCATCTGATGTACAGACTCGGCCATTCGGGCTACTGGTGGCCGGGCGCCTGCTTGCTCGTCGCGGCGGCCGGGCTCGCGCACACGTTCCAAAGCGCGGCCATCGACTTCGTGCGCAACGCGTTCCTCTACATCGGGGTAGGCGGCCGGGGTGAGCTCGACCTCCCCGAAGACCTGCACCCCACCCCGCGTGGCTCGCTGCTCGAGCGGTTCGGCGCACGCGTGTACCGCGATTACGTGGTGCGACAGGTCCAGTTGTTCCCCCGCTCGGTGAAGCTGATCCGCGCGCTGCGGCGGGGCGGTATCTCGACGCCGTTCCGGATGGAGTACCGCGCGCGCCAGGACGCCGTGCTGCCCTTGTGCGCCTGGTTGGGGCAGAACATCCGGTTCGCCGTGCTCGGAATCGCGGGAGTGGCCGGGCGCCCGTCCGCGTTCCTGTGGACCGAGGCGGTGTGGATGAGCCTCCTGCTCGTGGTGCTGCTCTGGATGCACGAGTGGAATGCCACCGCGCTGGGCGGCCTGCTCGACGCGGAGCACAATGCCTACGCCCGCGTCACCTGAGCCGGGGCGGTACCGCGGTGCCCTGATCGGGGCGGGGGGCATCGCGCGGCAGTCGCACTTGCCCGCGTTGCGGAGCGCCGCCCTGCGCGGCCGCGTCGAGGTCGTCGCCGTCGTGGACAGCGCGCCCGCCGTTCCGCCGGTGGACGGGATCCCCCTGCTGCGCGACCGCGCGGCGTTGCGCGACCTCGCCCCGCTCGACTTCATCGACATCTGTACGCCGACCGCGTCCCATCTCGAGCTCATCGTGTGGGGACTCGAGCAGGGGTACCACGTGGTGTGCGAGAAGCCGGTGGCGCTCACCCGTGCCGAGGCAGCCCGGATCGCCGCGGCTGCCCGCGCCAGCGGGCGCATCGTGATGCCGTGCCACCAGTACCGCTACAACCCGGTATGGCTGCGGGTAAAAGAGTGGCTCGCGGCCGGGGCCATCGGTCGCTGGCACCTGGCCGAGTTTTCGGTCCACCGACTCGCGGCCGATCCCGGCCGCGCCGGAGGAGGGGAAGCCGGGCGCACGCCGTGGCGGGGCACCAGCGCGACGGGGCGGGGCGGCGTGCTGCTCGACCACGGCACGCATCTCGTCTACCAGCTGCTCGACGTCGCGGGTATGCCGGCTGCGGTGGGTGCCTGGACGGGCCGACTGCGGCATGCGGGATACGACGTCGAGGACACGGCGGCCCTGCGGTTCGAATATCCCGGCCGGCTGGCGACGATGTTCTTCACGTGGGCCGGACGCACCCGCGAGAACCGCATCCGCTTCGTCGGGGATGCCGGCACGATCGAATGGGTGGACGGAGAGTTGCGACTCGAGCGCGGGGGCGCCGTTGAGCGACTGGACTTCGCGGCCGAGCTCGACAAGACGGCGTATCCCCGGTGGTTCGCCTGTCTGTTCGAGGCGTTCGTCGCCGCGCTCGACTCGGGGGACGCCGGCACGCGATTCCTGGACGACATCGCCCGTGTGGCGAGCGTGGTGGAGCACGCGTACGCGGCGGCCCGGAGCGGCGCGACCGTGGCGATCCCGGACGGCGTGTGAGTCGTCGGCTCCAGGCCCTGCTGTTCGTGGTCGGCTCCGCGGTGTTCGCCTATCTGGTGGCGCGGATCGGCGTGACGGCGCTGCTCGCGGACGCGCGGCGGACGGGCTGGATGTTCGTGCCGATCCTGCTGCTGTACGGCACGGTGTGCGCCTGCAACGCCGGCGCGTGGTGGCTCGTGATGGCGGGTGAGCCGAGCCGCCCGCCGTTCTGGCGCACCTGGGCGATCACCGTGGCCAGCTTTTCGCTCAACTTCATGACGCCGCTCGTGAACGTAGGGGGCGAGCCGTTCAAGATCGCCGCCGTCGCGCCTTGGCTCGGCCTGCGGCGCGCCGCCGGGTCGGCGGTGATTTATCAGATGCTGCACACCTTCGGCATGTTGCTGAGCTTTCTCACGGCCGTGGTGCTAGGGCTGATTCTCCTGCCCCATGCCCCCGTGCTCGTCGCGCTCTTGGCCGCGGCCTTCCTCGTGCTCGCCGCGCTGACGCTGCTGCTGCTCACGGGCCACCAGCGGGGCATGCTCGCGGGCGCGCTCGACCTGCTGCACCGGACGCCGCTCCTTCACGGGCTGGCCCGGCGACTCGAGCCCAAGCGCGCCACGCTCGCGTCGATGGACGAGCAGATCACTCAGTTCTACCACGCGAGCCCACGCCGCTTCCTCCAGGCTCTGGCGCTCGAGTACGCCAGCCGCTGCCTCTTCATGGCCGAGTACCTCCTCATCGCCCTGTCGGTGGGCCTCGACATCGGCTACGCCCGGGCGTACGTCATCGGTGGCCTCACGCAGCTCGTCCAGAACGCGCTGTTTGTGGTCCCGTTCGAGGCGGGTACGAAGGAAGGCGCGCTCTACCTCCTGTTCCAGCTGCTGGGCCTCGACCCGGCACTCGGTGTCTATACCGCCATCGTGAGCCGGGTGCGCGATCTCGCGTGGATCGGCGCGGGAGTGGGCCTCGTGTGGCTTTCGGGGCGCCGCCGGGCGGCGCCGGCCGGGGCCGCCACGCCATGACGGTCTTCACGCACTTCCTCGCCACCACGCTGGGGGTGCAAGCGATGGGTCTGGAGGGGCGGGACAAAGTGCTCGCCTACGCGTTCGGGATGGGCGCCGACATCGACCACGTCGTCAAGGCGCCGTTCTACCTCCGCGCCGTCGGCCTGCGGGACAAACGGGGCTACTACTGGCGCTCCTCGCTGCAGGAGCCCGTGGCGCTCCTGTGGATCGTGCCGTTGTGCGTATTTCTTGGAACGCCGCTGCCGATCCTGTTCTTCGCGATTCACGTGGCGATGGATTACAGTGTGCGGTTCGAGAAGATGCCGTTCTACCCGTACTCTCTCTGGGTCACACGCGGGTGGCTGACGGGCATTCCAGACAAGCTGAAAGAAAGGATATGCTTCGCCGTGCTGCTCGTGGCCAACGTCGGCGTCTACTGGCTCCAGCATCGTGTTTGACTTCGCCCCGGCGGCCGGGCGGACGCTCGATCGCGTAATCCGGCCGTTGTTGCGGTTCTGTCACGTGACGCTCGGACTGTCGCCGGCGCAGGTGACCTGGGGGGCATTTGCCGCGAGCGTGGCGGCGGGCGCAGCGGTCGCGGCGGGGCGGCTGGGCTGGGGGCTCGGCCTGATGGCGCTGGGCCAGGTGCTCGACGGGATCGATGGCGGCCTCGCGCGGGAGTACGGCCTCGCGTCGGAGGCGGGACGGCGGCTCGACACGTGGGTCGATCGGCTCTCGGAGGCTGTGATCTTCGCCGGCTTCGGGTGGGCGGGGCTCGCGCCGTGGAAACTCGTGCTCCTCGCGCTGGCGGCGATCCTGCTCATGACGAGCATCGCGGACCGCTCGCAAGTCGACCCCGGCGTGAAACGGTTCGCCCTCTACTTCGGCGTGTGGCTCCCGTATCCGCTCATCTTCAACGTCATTTTCCTGGTCAACCTCACGGCGTACGTCGTCGGCCTGCTGGTCGTCGACTGCCGCTTCCAACTGAAGATGGACGCGCTGGGCGGCGATCTCGACACGGTCGCCTCGCGCGCGGCCGCTCTCCGGGGTTAGGCCCGCCCGGTTTCGAGCCCGCGCTCGGCGAGAGCGGCCGGTGCGGCGGCGGGGGCCGTCGCGTAGTAGATGGTGTGCGAGGCAAGCACCGCGCCCGCCACGATGAGGCCCGCGACCGCATCCACCGCGTAGTGAAACTGACCGTACACCACCGACAGCACCAGCCCGATCGTGAACGGCGTGAGCACCAGTCCTAGGCGACGCCAGTACCGCAGCGCGCACACGGCGGCGACGACCGCCGCCGCGACGTGTGAAGACGGAAAGGCCGCCCCCCATGAGTCGCCTCGATCGAGCAGCCACTGCGTCGCGCGCGCCGGCCAGACCCTCGTCGCCGCGTTGTGCGCGAGATCGAACGCGTAGCGCGGGCCCGCCACCGGGAAGAACAGAAACACCACGTAGCACAGATAGAAGGTGACCATCACGGCGAAGATCGTGCGTCGCGCCGCGCTGCGGCGTCCGCTCAGCCACAGCCCGAGCGGCGAGGCGTACAGGATGGCGTAGTACGCGAGATAACAGCCGTGGAGAAACCACGAGAGCAGCGGATTCGGCATCTCGCGGATCCAGCGATACGAGAGCTGGGAGCCGAACGCCCACACCTCTAGCCGCTGGACGGCCAGGTCGTGCTGGTACGCGAGGTCCACGTTCAGCACGCCGACCTCCGCGTACAGCCCTCCCAGGAGCAGCATGGGGTACCAGTCGCCCAGGAATCGACCCACGGGGCCCGCCTGCCGGGCTGCGGGAGCGATCAGCACCAGGATCAGGATCTGGGCGTGCGCGGTGAGCAGCAGGTCCCAGCCGGCGTGGTCGTGACCCGAAAACGCGAGGACCGCCGCCGTCGCGACGGCGACGTAGACGAGGGTGACGACGTCCACCGCTTCGAGGCGTTCCACGACGCCACGACGCAACGTTGCAAGCAGCGTCGTGAGACGTGGCGTCCTGGCGTCGTGCAACGTGCTCACAGCCACCCCTCTTTCCGGTACCACTGCGCGGTGCGTCGCAATCCGGTTTCGAGGTCGGTATCGGGCCGCCATCCCGTGTCGCGCATCAGCGCGTCGGGGCGGCAGGTCCACGCGGGGGCGAGAAACTCGGCCGCCTTGTCCGACGAGAGCAGCGTCGCCCGGCCCGCGAGGTGCGCCACCGAGCCGATCGTCCACAACAAGCCCCTGACCAGTGGGGCCGGCAGCGATACGACGCGGGGCTCTCGGCCGACCGCGCGCCCGATCGCCCGCACCAGCGCGCGGCTCGTCGTCGCCGCGGGGTGCGCGGCGTAGTACACCCGATTTGCCGCGGCGGGCGCGGCGGCCGCCACCAGCGCGGCCGCGAGATCCCCCGCGTAGATGACCGACAGCTCCTGGGATCCATCACCGAACACCGGGGCGAGCCCGAGCCGCGCCAGCTTGAACAGCTTGAGCACCTCGCGATCCCGCTCGCCGTACACGGTCGGCGGGCGCACGATGGTCCAGGGGAACGCCATCGCCCGCACCAGCACCTCCGCGGCGAGCTTGCTCTGGCCGTACGGCGTGACGGGGGAGGGCGGCCGCGTCTCGTCGACGGGCGCCCCCGGCTGCGTCGGCCCGGCAGCCGCGAGCGACGACACCAGCACGAAGCGCCGCGGCGGCTGCTCGGCCGCGGCTTCCAGCACATTGGCCGTGCCGTCGCGGTTGGCGCGCATGAACTCGTCGAGACCGCGCGCGCTGATGCGTCCCGCGACGTGGTAGATCACTTCCACGCCGGTGCACCCATCGCGCAGCGCCCGTGCGTCGTCCAAGTCGCCTCGGACCAGGCGAACGTCGGCCCATCCCAGCGCCTGCGCCTTGGCGGGGCTACGAACCAGGCACGTCACCGCGTCGCCCTGGGCGCGAAGCGCCCGGACCAGGTGCGCCCCGACGAAACCCGTCCCGCCGGTGACGAACGCCTTCACAGCGGCTTGTCGTAGATCCGGTACGTCTTGTACGGACGAAACCCGAGCTGCACCGCGGCGTTGACCATGGGGACGTTGTCCTCGAGGATCCAGCCTCCCTCGCCCCAGTGATAGCCGTGGGTCGCGCCCTTGGTCCAGATCCAGTGGTACATGAGGGCGTCCACTCCGCTCATGCGATACTCCTTCAGGGTGCCGAGCAGGAGGATGCGACAGCGATGAATCTTGCGCGCATGCCAGAGGACCTTCGGCAGGCCGTACAGGCGCCCCGAGGGATTGTGCTTGAGGGCGACGTTGAAATCGGGGAGGGCCACGGCGAATCCGATCACCGCGCCTTGCCGCTCCGCGAAGCACACCAGGTCGGGCTCGACGATCGGCTTGAGCTGCTTGGCCAGGTGGTCGATCTCCGCGTCGGTGAGGGGAACGAACCCCCAGTTCTTCTCCCACGCCTGATTGTAGAGCGCCTTGACGAGCTCTACTTCCTGCTTGAAGCGCTTCATGTTCAACGGCCGCAGCGTGATGCTCTTGCGCTCCGCGATCACCGTGGCCGCGCGCGCGATCCGCTCGGGCATCTGGGCGTTGGGGCTCTCGAAGGCGAGCAGGTCTTTCGCCTTGGCGAAGCCGTAGCCCTCGTGCAGGCCGACGTAGTAGGGCGGGTTGTGAGGCATCATCAGGGTGGGCGGCGTGTCGAAGCCCGCCACCAGCAGTCCGCACTCGTCGTTGATGGACGGGCTCATGGGCCCGCGCATCACCCGCATGCCACGCGCGCGCAGCCAGGTGGCGGCGGTGTCGAACAGCGCCCGCGCCGGCGTCGGATCGTCGATGCACTCGAAGAAGCCGTAGAACCCGACCCGGTCGCCGTGCTCACGGGTGTGCGCGTCGTTCTTGATGGCCGCGATCCGCCCGACCGTCCTCCCGTTGACCCGCGCCAGGAAGTATTGCGCCTGGGCGTGCTGGAAGAACGGGTTCTTGCCCGGGGTGAGCAGGGTGCGGACGTCCATCCGCAGTTGCGGCACCCAGAGCGGGTCGCCGCGGTAGTGGTCGTAGGGGAAGGCGACGAACTGCGCGAGACCGCGCCCGTCGGTGACGGGCGCGATCTCCGGAAGGCTCAGATGACCCCCAGCTCTTTGCCGAGCCGGGCGAACACCTCCAACGCATGGTCGATCTGCTGCGCCGTGTGCGTCGCCATCAGGCTGGTGCGCAGCCGGCAATGCGAGGGCGGCACGGCGGGCGGCACCACCGGGTTGGTGAACACACCCGCTTCGAACAGCTTCCGCCAGAACAGGAACGTCTTCTCGAGGGGGCCGATGAGCACCGGTACGATCGGCGTCTCGGTCGGGCCGATGTCGAAGCCGACCGAGCGCAGGCCGTTCTGGAGCCGCCGCGTGTTCTGCCACAAGCACTCGCGCCGCTCGGGCTCGCGCTGCAGGATGTCCAGGGAGGCGAGCACGCCCGCCGTGTTCGCCGGCGGCAGCGCGGCCGTGAAGATCAGCGGTCGGGAGTTGTGCTTCAGGAAATGGATGACGCTCTCCGAGCCCGCCGCGAAGCCGCCGATCGAGGCGAGCGACTTGGAGAACGTCCCGACGATGATATCCACCTCGTCGGTGAGGCCGAAGTGCGCCGCCGTGCCGTCGCCGTGGGGGCCGAGCACGCCCACGGCGTGCGCATCGTCGAGCGCGAGCGCCGCCCCGTACTTCTGACAGATCTTGAGCAGGCCGGGCACGTCGGCGATGTCTCCCTCCATGGAGTAGACGCCGTCGACGATGACCATGATCCCGGTGCCCCCCGGCACCTGCTGCAGCTTGCGCTCGAGCTGCGCCAGGTCGCCGTGGTTGAAGCGCACCGTCTCGCCGTAGGACATCTTGGCGCCGTCCACGATCGACGCATGGTCGAGCTTGTCGAGGAACACCACGTCGCCCCGACCCACCAGCCCCGAAATCAGCCCCAGGTTCGCCTGGTAGCCGGTCGAGAAGACCAGACACGCTTCTTTCCCGAAGAACTGCGCCAGCTCCTGCTCGAGCCGCTCGTGCAAGTCCAGCGTGCCGTTCAGGAGCCGGCTGCCGGTGCAGCCAGACCCATAGCGCTCGAGCGCCTGCTTCGCCGCCGCGAGCACCGCCGGATGATGCGTGAGCCCCAGATAGTTGTTGGAGCCCATCATGATCCGCTCTTTGCCTTCAATGACGACGACGGTGTCTTCGGAGTGGGAAATGGGCCGGAAGTACGGGTACAAGCCCACGGCCTGCAGTTCCCGGGCCTTGGTGAAGGTCTTGCACTTGTCGAACAATGCGACGTGCTGCAGGGTCTCGGTGTTCACGGGGCCCCCAGGGCGGTGATGGGAAAATGCAGCCTACATGCTAGTGGCGGTGATCTAAAACCGCAAGGGGACGAGAGATGCGACCCTTGAGCACCGATCTGCCACGGTACGTAAGTTGAAGACCGCCCGTTTCGAACGAGAACCTGCATGCGCCGGCTTGTCGTGGCGATCACTCTGTGCACCGTCGCCGCGCGACCGGCGGCGGCGCAGGTTTCGTATCGCGTCGGCTGGTGGGATGCGGCGTCGGTCGTGGCGGCCGGCGGGCTGTCCATCATCCCCTACGCTGCGGGGCTCCCCCACGGCCCGCCGCCGTGCGCGCTGCCGTGCGACCCCGTCTCGCTGCCCGGCATCGATCGCGCCGCGCTCCACACGTTCTCGGGGTCCGCCGGGACGGCGAGCAGCGTGTTGCTCGCGGGCGTCGTCGCCGGCTCGGGCCTCGCGTCGCTCGCTGGGGCGACCCCGGCTCAGGTGCGCGGCCACGCGGCGGTGTACGCGAACGCACTCGCCTGGTCGCTGGCGACGTCGCAATGGCTCAAGGTGCTCGCCCACCGTAGCCGGCCGGTGCTCTACACGGCCGACGCGGCGGCGGCGGCTTCCGACCGGGACAGCCGACGCTCCTTCCCCTCGGGGCACGCGGCGCTCGCCTTCGCCGCGACCACCGCGTACGTCGTGATGGCCGGGCGGGAGCGGTTGCCGCACCGCACCCGCAATGCCGTACTGCTGTATGCCGCGTCGCTCGGTGTGGCGGCGTTGCGCGTTTCCGCGGGCAAGCACTTCCCGACGGACGTCGCGGGTGGAGCGGCGCTCGGCACGGGCATCGGCTGGCTGGCGGCGAAGGTGCATCCGACCGAGCCGTGACCGCGCCGGACCAGCTCCCTCGGGTCATGCGGCTGCGCGACGTGGTGCTGTTCAACATCAGCGCGATCGTCGGGCTCCGCTGGCTGACCACGGCGGCGAGCCAGTTCGGGCTTGCGAGCCTGGGATTTTGGCTGCTCGCGATGGTGGTCTTCTTCCTGCCGTCGGCGATCGCGGTACGGGAGCTCGCCGACATCGATCCGGGCGCGGGGGGCATTTATCGGTGGGTGCGGCGCGCCTTCGGGCCGCTGCATGGCTTCATGGCCGGATGGGGGTACTGGGTCAACAACCTGTTTTACTTCCCATCGCTGCTCGTCACCACGGCGGCGATCGCCGCGTACGCCGCCGGCCCGCGCTTCGTGCACCTGGGCGACAACAACGTGTTCATCGCGGCGCTGTCGCTCGCCGGGCTATGGCTGGCGGTGGGCATGAACGTCGTGGGCCTGCGCGTGGGAAAGCGGCTACAGAATCTGGGCGGCCACGGCACGTGGCTGCCGGGGCTCATTTTCGTGGTGCTCGCGATCTGGTCGCTCACGACGCACGGCAGCGCGACGCCCGTCACCGCACGCGGCCTGGTTCCTGCAACCCTCGACCTGCAGTCCATCAACCTGTTCGCCACCATGACGTTCGCCTTCGCCGGGCTCGAGCTGGCGCCCACGCTGGGCGACGAGATCCACGACCCCGCGCGCACCCTGCGCCGCGGCATCGCGGTCTCGGGGCTCGCGATCGTCGCGATGTACGTCCTCGGAACGGCGGCCATGCTGGTCGCCCTGCCGCACGACACCGTGAGCATCACCAACGGCATGCCGCAGGCGACCGCCGCCCTGGTCGAGCGGCTCGGCGCGGGCTGGCTCGCGCCGGTGGCGGCAATCGTCGCCATCCTGCTCGTGCTGGGGAACCTGGGTGGTGTAGGCGCATGGCTCGCGGGCTCTGCGCGGCTGCCGTATGTCGCGGGCGTGGATGGCGCCTTGCCCGCGGTGTTCGGGCGGATCCATCCGCTGTGGCAGACGCCGTACGTCGGGCTGCTCGTTCAGGGTGCGATTGCGACGGTCTTCGTAATCGCGAGTCTCGTCGGCACGACGGTGAAGAACGCCTATCTGGTGCTCACGCAGACCACCCTGATCCTGTTTTTCATCCCCTATCTGTATCTATTTCTGGCGTACCTGCGGCTGCGTCGCCAGCGGACGGTCACGACGGCTCTGGCCGGGCTGGTCGGGTCCGCCGCTGTCCTCTTCTCCATCGTGCTCGGCTTCGTCACCCCGGCCGATGAAGCGCTGCCGTGGCTCTACCGGGCGAAAGTTGTCGGCGGCGTGGTCGGATTCATGCTTCTTGGGGTACTACTCGCGGGTCGCCGTATGAGGCATGACACAGCCCCGCCGACGTCGCCGGCTTAGGCGCATTGCCGTAGCCGCCGGTTCCCGCTCACGCTCCGAGGATTTCCCGTGACGCCCCGTTCGCTGGTGTTGGTGGCCGTGGTCTGTGCGCTGAGCGTGCCCGGGGCGACTGGGGCTCAGCAGGCGCCTCCTCCTCGGATTCGCCGCGAAATCAAGGGACTCGATTTCCGCAAGGACGGCGTGTGGCGTCGCCAGGCCCGCGCGGTGCGTGCGCTGCGGGCGAAACTCCTGTCGCGCCGCAGCTTCGGCGCCCTGAACGCCCCGATGGCGGCCGCCGGTGCGTCGCTCGCCGCCGGCGTGCCGCTCGCCTCGAGTGCGGCGGTGTCCGGCGTGCTCCGGGTCCCGGCGATCCTCTTCAAGTTCAAGGACACGCCTGCGACGGAGCTGCGCAACGCTACCCAGTACAATCAGGTGCTGTTCGCGGCCTCCCCCACGGGCGCCTCCGCTGGCCGTCCGTACACGTACCGCTCCTTCTACGAGCAGATGTCGAACGGTCTCCTGAGCGTGCAGGGTCAATCCTACGGGTATGCAGCGCTCGACTCCAACGAAGTGACCTACACCGGTGTCCCGGGCACGTGCAGCGGGAGTTCCTTCGGCACCACGAACTGCAACGGGCTGTTCAGTTCGGAGGCGTGGGCGCGGATGCAGGCCGGGTTACGGGAGGCGCTGCGCAAGCTAGATAATCAGGTGGACTGGACGCAATACGACTCCGACGGCGATGGCTACGTCGATCTCGTGGCCTTTATTCACCCCGCCGTCGACGGCGCCTGCGGCGGCGCCACGAACAACCACCTCTGGCCGCGCCGCTCCTACCTGAAGAACGCATTGAACATCGTCGTGCCCTACACAACGCACTCCGTGAACAGTCAGGGTGTGCCTATCAAGGTCGCGGACTACATCCTCGACAGCGGCGTGGGCGGTCTGGACGGTTGCGACCCGAGCCAGATCATGCCGGTGGGGACAGTGGTGCACGAGACCGGCCACGGGTTCGGGCTGCCCGATCTGTACGATACCCGCTACACCAGTCAAGGCGTCGGGGAGTGGAGCCTCATGGGCACCGGCAACTGGGCATCGCCCCTCAGCCCATCGCGCATGGACGCGTGGTCGCTCAGCCAGCTGGGCTGGGTGACGATCGTGCCGCTCGGAAGCGCTGGCACCCACAGCTTCGGCGCGGCACCGACTTCTGACACGGCGTTCTACCTTCCGGTCTCTGGATCGAACCCTCGGGGTGAATACTTCCTGCTCGAGAATCGTCAGGC
>QHUT01000048.1 GCA_003222055.1 Gemmatimonadota bacterium | reverse complement strand
GCCCCAGCTCTTCCTGGAGCTTCAAGGTGCGCGTGATCTGCTCCGCGATGAAGGCATCGTACTCGGGCGCCGTCAGCTTGCCGTCGTGCAGCTGCTTGCGCGCGGCGCGGACTTCGGCCGTCTGGGGAAACGACCCGATGGTCGTCGTGGGGAAGAGCGGCAGGCGCAGCTGCTTGCGCCGCCGCTCGGCGAACGGCGACACGCGGCGCATGTCGCGCTCCGTCACGCCTCGCGCCCGCTGCTTCACCGCCGGGTTGTGGATGCGCCGGGAGATGCGGCGACCGGCGAGCATGCGCTCGTTCGCTTCGAGCGCGGCCGCTATGGATTCCCGCCCGTCGCGCAACGCCCGTGCCAGCGTGGCCACTTCCACCAGTTTCTGCTTTGCGAACGCGAGCCACCCCTTGAGCTCGCTGTCGAGCCGCCGCTCGAGCTCGAGATCGATCGGGACGTGCAGCAGCGAGCACGACGGGGCCACCCACAGCTGGGCGGCTCCGGCCCGCTCCAGCGCGTCCTCCAGCCGGCGCAGCGCCGCGGCGAGATCGGCTTTCCAGATGTTACGCCCGTCGATCACGCCGAGCGACAGGACTTTGCCTTCCCGCCCCCCGCCCGCCGGCCAGGCCTGGACGAGCGACGCCAACCGCTCCCCGGTGCGCACGGCGTCCAGGTGCAGGCCGGCCACCGGCAGCTCCAGCGCCGTCGCCAGGTTGTCGTCGAGGGCGCCGAAATAGGTCGCGACCAGGATCTTGACCCTGGGCGCCTGGTCGGCCAGGAAGCGATACGCTCGCGTGAACGCTTCACGCTCGGCTGGGGTGCGGTCGAGGGCGAGGCACGGCTCGTCGAGTTGCACCCACGTGGCGCCAGCCTCGGCCAGACGCGACACCACGTCGGCGTAGACCGGCAACAACGCGTCGAGCAGCGCCAGGCGATCGAACCGGGCCGTCCTCGTCTTGCCGAGCAGCAGAAACGTCACCGGCCCGATCAGCACGGGCTTCGTCTCGATACCCAGCGCCTTCGCCTCGCGGAACTCGTCCACCGGCTTCGAGGACGACAGCCGGAACGCCTGGCCCGGCTCGAACTCGGGGACGATGTAGTGGTAGTTGGTGTCGAACCACTTCGTCATTTCCATCGCGGTGACGTCGCGCCCGCCCGCCTGGACCCCGCGCGCCATCGCGAAGTACGTGTCCAGGTCTACGGGGCCGCCCGCCCACCCGTATCGCTTGGGCACCGCACCAACCAGTGTGCAGGTGTCGAGCACCCGGTCGTAGTAGGAGAAGTCGTTCGACGGAACCAGGTCGATGCCGGCCTCCTGCTGCAGGCGCCAGTGACGCTCGCGCAGCGCGGCGCCGGTCTTGAGCAGGTCCGCCTGGGAGACCTTGCCGCTCCAATAGCCCTCGGTGGCGCGCTTCAGCTCGCGGCCGGCCCCGAGGTGCGGAAAACCGAGATTGTGGGAAATGGGCATAGGGAGTGGAATCTACCTATACCCGGGGCCGGAGGTAACGCGCGTCCCCGCCGGTCCGGCGAGGGGCCTACGGCTTGTGGGGGTTCGACGGCTTGTGGCGTTTCCCCTGACCCGGCGGCACCCAATCGGGTGGGGGTTGGCCATGCGACGGACCGTTGCCCCCAGCGTTACCCACGCCGTTACCGCCGCCGTGGTTGACCCGCTCGGCCGCCTCCGCCGGCGTAGCCCCGTCGGCGACACCGGCCTGCACCTCGCCCGGTAAGCTCAGGAGATCGCTCGGCGACCGACCGTCCTTGATCATGCCCTCTACCAGCTGGACGGCCTGCTTGGGGGGGACGCCGAGCGCCGCCAGCGTGGCGGCGACCCGCAGCACGAGCGCCGGATCGTACGCGGCGCGGCTGGCGCGCACCAGCGCGCTCACGTGCCCGGCGCTAAGCCCGGCGCTCAGCCCGTCGGCCCCGCCTTCCACCACATCGGCCTTGGGGCTCTCCAGGCCGCCCGCGCGCACCGCGTCCGCGGCCCCTGCCAGCCGTGCGGCCAGCGCCCGCACCGCCGCGATCAGCCGCTCGGCGGGGACGCGTTTCGCGCCGCCCTCGATGGCTTTCTGAACGAGCGGCTCAGTGGGCAGGCCGTGCGCCGCGGCGTCCGCGGTGATCTCCTGGACGGCGCGCTGCGCGTCCGGCGGGACGCGCCCGAGGCGCGCACCGACGTCCTGCGCCGCCAACCGCAGCGCCGTACACAGCGCGAACCCGAGCGCCAAGAAGGATCTCACAGCGTGTGCGCTCCCCGCATAGTCACGGCCACCATGCTGTTGCGGCGCCCGAAGCCGTCGTCGATTGCGGGCGCCGCCGGATCCGCCACCCAGCGCTCGCCGTCCACGACGAAGGCGTACTGGTGCTGGCCGACGGGGAGGGCCAGGGTGGTCGTCCACACGCCCGTCGTGCCCGCACGCATCAGGGGCGCGGCGTTCCGATCCCACTGATTGAACGTGCCCGCCACGGCCACGTGCCGGGCACCGGGAGCGTACAGGACGAATCGCACGAACACGGAGTCGCGTGCCCCGCTGCGCGCCACTGGTGCGGGGGCAGGCGCCCTGCCCGGAGCCCGCGCCAGCAGGAGAGCCACGCCCGCCGCGATGGCGAGCGCGCCGGCCCAGACCGCAGGACGCACCCGCACCCGCAGCTCCACGTCGCGTGGCGCGGTGAGCCAGTGCCACGTGCGCCGCGTGCGGGAAGCGGCGTGCCGGCGCACCACAGCCATCACGCGGTCGTCGAGCGTCGGCGAGAGGACGACCGGGGTGCGATCCACCGCGCCGACCAGGCGCAGCGCCTCCGCTCCCTCGGCCCGCAGCTCAGGCGGAAGCTCGGCAAGCGACAGCTCGCCGTCCAACAGCCGCTTCACGAGAGGGTGATAGCCGAGGCTCATAGGTGCTCCTTCATCAGGTCCCGCAACCTGTCGTACGCACGATGCATGCGCATCTTGAGCGATGCCACTGTCGCCCCTGTCCGCCCCGCGATTTCGTCGTACGCCAGCCCTTCTACGTGCTTCAGCACGAATACTTCGCGCTGCTCCGCCGTGAGGTGCGTGAGCGACCGCTCGAGTGCCCGCATTCGTTCAGCCTCCTCGAGCGTCCCATCGGGTCGGTCGGCCGCCGCCACACCGTCGTCTCTCTCGTCGAGCGGGCGGCCCTCCCGCTGCCGGCGCCGTCGCTCCGCATAACAGCGATTGCGCAGGATCAGGAAGAGCCACCCCGCAAACTTGTCCGGCTCGCGGCAGTCCGCCAGCCGATCGAACGCCCGGACCAGGGCGTCCTGCACCGCGTCCTCACCAGCGTCGAGGGAGCCCAGCATGCGGGCCGCGTAGCGCGCATAGCGGTCGCGGTAGCGGCGCACCAACACCGCATACCGCTCCACCTCGCCTCCCAGCACCGCACGTACGACCTCGCTGTCCGTAGCGTCGCCCGCGAGACCCAACCGTCACCCTCGCTGCCCGAAGTTGTGCAGGTGATGCTAGGGGCCGCGGCCGACGCGGGCAACCCGTCCGCCTCTAAAGAGTCGTCGGGCACGAGGTTGGTAACGTCCGACTGTGGGGAAACTTTGCGGCACAACGCGTTACCTCGCCCTGGCGCCGGCACTCTTCTATGGCGAGAACGGAGGGTCGAGGATGCCCCACCACAATCGCTCGGTGCCGGATCGCACCCTGCTCGGGTGGGTGGCGAGCGGCGACACTGCGTCGCTGCGCGAGCTCAAGCAACGTCACGGCAGCAGCGTGTACGCGCTCGCCTACGGCATCGTCATCGACCCCGGAGAAGCGGACGAGGTAGTCGCCGAGACGTTCGCATACGTCTGGCTCAGCGCCGCCCGCTTCATCGAGACGGCCAACACTTCGGTTGCAACCTGGCTCGGTGAGATCACGCGGAGCCGCGCCCGTGCGGTGTTGCTGTCGCGGGAGTGGGCAGGCGGGTGGTCCCACCTTGAGCGGGCGGCCGACTTCACGACGTAAGGAGGACTCGATGTTTACCAAGCTTCTAGGGTTCGCGGCTGTGTGCGCCGTGCCCACGCTCTTGGCGGCGCAGACGCCGCAGACTCCCACCGAGCATAAGTCCGACCAGGGCAAGGCCATGGTTGCGCTGCACTCCCAAGGTGCCGCCCACCGCGCGAAGCACCGGCGGGGGGACGTGATAGCGGTCGACGTGACGCGCAACCCCAACGCGGCGGAGCCGGCGACACGGGCGACGCGCGCCGTGCCGGGGCATGGCGACGTGCCCACCGAGCCGGCTCACCGAGCCACGCCCGCAACGCCGGCTCATAAGCAGGGGCAGCAGACAAACCCGCATCGGCCGTAACCAGAACAGCATTCAGACCGGAACGTAGGGGCGCGGCGTGCTGCGCCCCTACGCGTTTCTTGCCGACTGTATCCCTCGCTCCGCGCGCCGCATAGCTTTGGTGCCGTGAAGCGGGCGATTCGTGCGCTGCTCGTGGCGGTGATCACACTTCCCGCGCCGGCAGCGGCGCAGACCGAGGTATCCGTCGGTCTGGGCGTCGGCACCGTACGGTATGCCGCCGGCGCGGGCTTCGGCACGGCCGTGCTCTCGCCCGCGGTGCGCTACGCGTCCGCGACGCTGGCGGCGGATGTGTCGGGCGCGGTCGCCTCGCTTCCGGGAAGTGTGTGGGCCGGTCAGGGGCTCACCGGACTTTCCGTGGTTACGGCACCAATCCACACCCTGCGATTCGGAGCCGAGCTCGCGCTCGGCGGCACGACGCGCAGTGACAGCGGCTCGACAGCGGCGGCGCATGCCGTCGCGGAACTCTCCCGCTCGTTCGCCAGATGGGGGCTGGGCATCGGCGCCGGCCCGTCCACCGGCCTCATCGCGGGCGACCTGCCCGTCACGGCGCTGCACACCCGCGCGCGTGTGTGGTGGCGTCCCGAGAGCGACCCCGGGGCGCCGGAGCTCCAGTTGAGCGTCGAGCCCACCCGGTTTCCCGACGGTTGGTTCACGGACGCGAGCCTCATCGGGACGATGGAGCGGGGGCGAGCGACCGTGTCGCTCTGGGCCGGGGGGCGGGTGTCGTCGGTCTTCGGCTCGAAGGCCGCCGGGGGCGCGTCCGCGCAATTCTTCGCTACGCCCAGGGTCGCGCTCGAGCTGAGCGGCGGGAGTTACCTCCCGGACCCGTATCAGGGCTTCCCCCAGGTGGGGTTCGTCAGCGTCGGGGTGCGCCTGCACGGCTCGGCGCGGACACCACGCGTGCGGTTCGCGCCGCTCGTGCCGGGTGTGCGGGGCGACAGCGCCGTGGTGCGGTTCCGGATGGCGGGGGCCCGTTCCGTGGGCATCGCGGGGGATTGGAACTCGTGGGAGCAGGTGCCGTTGCGTCCGCTGGGCGACGACGTGTGGGAAGGAGTGCTCGGCTTGCGGCGCGGCCTCTATCACTTCAACCTGCTGGTGGACGGGTCGGATTGGGTGGTGCCCAACGGCGTGGCGACGGTGCCTGACGGGCTGGGCGGGATGGTGGCGGTGCTCATCGTACCGTAGTGTAGAGCGTCCCTCTCACGGGGGTGCACATGGGCAGGATCAACTGGGGTCGCGTCGTGGTGGGCGGGCTGTTGGCGGGCGTCGTGCTCAACATCGTAGACTTTGTGTTTTTCGGCGTGATGATGAAGCAGGATATCGCCGCAGCGATGCAGGCGCTGGGGAAGCAGCCGGGGGCGATGGACAGTCTGGTGCCATTGTTCGTGGTGCTGGACTTCGTCACGGGCATCGGATTGCTGTGGGTGTACGCGGCGATCCGGCCGCGGTTCGGCGCGGGGGCCAAGACCGCGGTCATCGCGGGAGTCGCCGTGTGGTTCTTCGTCGGCCTGCTGCACGCACTGGGTGAGGCGCCGATGGGGCTGTTCCCGCAGAAGATGTACACGGTCGGGACGATCGTGGCGCTGGTCGAGTACGCGGTGGCGGGGGCGGTGGGGGCGTACGTGTATAAGGAGATGTGATCGGGACGGACCTTTGCACGAAACAGGGCGCGGATCGCTCCGCGCCCTGTTTGTTGTCCTCCCAACGCAGGCGTCAGCTTCTCGGTGGTTGGCAGTTGTCTTTGAGACCGCGCCGATCGCACTCGGCCTTGGGGAGGGGCATTACCTTGGGCGCGAAGGGGAGGCTCGGCAACTCGTTTACGATGTCGCCCAACCGATTGAAGCGTCGAGCGTCGAGCCAGCGGGTCCCCTGCTCCCACAGGAGCGAGTAGCGCCGATTGTAGATCAGCTCCTTCACGAAGTCCGAGTCTGGACTCGCGATTGTGACCGGGGTTACCGCCAGACCCCCGGCGCCCTGGCGGATCAGGTTGATGTCGGAGATGGCCTGGAGCTTGTTCGGCGCGCTGCGGAACCACTGCGTCTCGGCGTCGAGGAGAATGAGCTCCTCGTTACGGATGATCGGGATCGGGTGTCCGGGATCGGCCTGCCCACCAGTGAGGTAGATCGTGAACTTTTGCGTACCGGGGATCTGGGGGATCCCGCCGAGTACCTGCGGGGCGCCTTGCTTCGCGGCGATCTTCTCCAGCACCCGGCGGTCTGACTGACCGCCAGGCTGCAGCTGGGCGTCCAGGCTGTCAGAGGGGTGGGCAAAGAACGTCACTCCGCTCAGCGGCTCCGAGAGACCGTTCAACAAGCCGCCCGCCTCACTCAAGAAGTCGAAGTTGACGCCGAGTCCGAACTGGGTCGAATCGAGGACGAAAAACGACCCGGCGAGGGCGGTGATCGCCTTATCGTAACACGGGGCTCCGCACCCTGCCGCACTCGCGCGCATGACTTCTGCCTTGGCGGCCAAGGCGCGATTGAACTCTCCGAACATAACGGGCGTCTCGAATCCAGCGAAGCCCGGTGGCACGGCGAACCAGAAGGCGTTCGCGCGCGGGAGATCGGCTTGAGCCGAGTCGAGAAGACCGAGGACATAGCCGTACACACTGTCCTTCGTGACGAAGGCCGCCGGAGGCGCGGTGATCGGCAGGTCCACATCCACGGGCGCCCCAAGCGTATCTCGCGTGAAGATCACGTACATGAAGGCGAGGGCCTTCAACGTGTTGGCCATCGCCCGACCCGCTGCCTTCTCGGAGTCGGATACCTCGGCCGTACTCACTCTGGCGAGTGCGTCGAGGAAGACGTTGATGTTGCGGATGTGCTGGTATCGGTCGGTCCACTGGCTTCCGCCGAACCCCGTGCTCTGCAACGGACCGAAGTAGGGCTCCGAATAATCGGGCTGGTTGTTACCGGACAGATTGATGCCCTCACGGCCAAGCGAACCGAGGCGCCAGATGTAACTCTGGATGCCGCTGCGCGCGCTCGCGAAGATGCCGGTAGCCGCGTCATGAAGCTTGGACCGGGTCGGGTTGTTGACCAAATCCTCCAGGTTCGGCTGGTTGGTGTTCTTGACATCGAAGAAGCCGGAGCATGCGCTTGTGAGGAGGAGCACGATCACGAGGGCCCCGGCATGCACCGAACGAATAGTCAGTTTGGTGGTCATCGTCAGAACCCCGCCGTGATCGAGAAGAAGAAGCTCCGCTCGGGTGGATACGGCCCGAGATCGATATTCCGTACGATGGCCTGCTGCCCGTAGTTCGAGACTTCGGGATCGTACCCGAAATAGTTTGTGAACAGCAGCAGGTTTCTGCCGGTCACGCTGAACCGCGCGGTGCGGGCACCGATCCAGGTAGCCCAACGCTCGGGCAGATCCACGCTCACGCTCGCTTCGCGGAGTTTGAAGAATGTCGTGGACTGGACGAACGCCGGCGCAGCCTGCGTATCGTTGCAGGACTCGTATCGGCCCAGCCCCGTGGGCGTCAGCAAATCGGGCGCCAGGCCGTTGCAGTCATACAACGACAGCGTTTGGTTCTGGGCCACGCCGCCGGCCTGCCAGTCCCACAGCATTGAAAACGACACGCGCCTGTACGTCACGTCGTTCGAGAACGACATCCGGAACTTCGGGTTCGTCTGGCCGAGGTAGCGGGGGACGGTGGTGCAGGAAATGCTGCCGCCGGACGCGATGCTGCCACCGCTCCGCACGCAGCTTCCCGGCACGGTGTCCGTCCCGATGATCTGGGTGATCGGCTTGTCCTTCTGGATGAAGAACTCGCCGAAGGCAAGCCCGAACCCGGCGTTCGCGGGTCGGAAGCCGCACGCCACCGTGGTATCCGTAAGCGACTCCACGGTGCACACGTCGGGCACCGGCAGCGCTTGCACGCGGTTCTTGAGCGAGGTGAACGTGGTCCGGAACACCCAGTTCAGGTCCTTGTGCTGAATCGGCGTGACGCCGGCCGCGATCTCGATCCCCTCATTCCAGAGCACGCCGCCGTTCAGGATACGGGTGGTGTACCCCGTGGACGGCGCCGGCGTACTCTGCAACAACAGGTCGTAGGTGTGACGGGTGTAGCCCGTCACTTCGATCGTGGCGCGGCCGTTCCAGGCACTTGCATCGATCCCCGCCTCGAGCTCCTTCACACGTTCCGGCTTGATGTTCGGAGCACCGGCGACGCCGGTGACCACCGTGCCCACGGAGCCACTGATCACGGTACTCGAGAGCGTCGTGAATTTCTGACCAAACAGGGGTTGGTTTCCGGTCTCACCGTAGGACGCACGGAGCTTGAGCTCCGTGCCGTCACCCAGCAGGTGCGGGAACCGATACGACGCGGACGCCTTGGGGAAGATGTAGTACTTGCGGATATCACCGTTCGCGCTCGAGCGTTCGGCACGTAGGCCCGCCGATAGAAGGAGCCGCTCTTGCAGCGCAAGAGCTTCTTCTTGTCCGTAAAACGCAAGCGTGCGTTCCTTCGCCTTGAATTCGAACGGAGTGACGGAGGAGCCCTGGTCGATGTTCGACTGTCCCGGGAGGAGGCCTTGAGCTGTGAGGCGCGAGCGGTCGAGCTCCCGGTCCTCCACCTGCACACCCGCAGACGTGGTGAGCTTGAGCGCTCCCGGCGTGTAGGTGTGAATCGCGTTCAGGTTCCAGTTCCATTGCCGGCTCGTCGCGTTGGAGAGCGACGACGTGCCCGGAAGAGAGCCCGACTGCTCGAAGAACAGCTCGGGCGGGCCGATGACCTGCGTGTTCTGCGAGAAGAAGTCGATGCCGCCTCCGGCAGTGAGCTGCAAGCGCTGGCGCTCGTTCTGGACCGCCTGGTAGGTCAACGTTCCCCCACCTGTGAAACGGAGGACCGTCTCGTCGTTGGTGCCGAGGGCGATGGTCTGCAGCGGGTTCGAGCCCAGGTAGGTGAAGGCCGGCTGCGAGAAGACACCACTTTGGGGCTGAATACCGAGGAAGCCCGGGATGTACGCAATGGCGTAGGTGACGCTGGCGCCGTTGTTGTCGTTGTTCGTAAACCCCTTGTCCGTCTGATTCCTGGTCCACGCCGTGTTCACGCTGAGACGCAATTTGTCCGAGAAGACCTGCTCCACGTTGGCTCGAACGTTTTGGCGGTTGTTGAACGTGTTGTCGATGATGCCGCCGTCGTGGACGTTGCCGGCGGACAGGAAGTACGTCGTGTTTTCGTTACCACCGCTCACGTTGAGGTCTGTGCGGTACGCGAGCGGCTTGTTGCCGCCGATCTCCTGCAGGTGGTCATAGTTGGGGATCGCACCACCCACCGCGTACGACATAACGGTGGTCGAGTCGTAGGGAAAGAACCACGGTATCGTGTCGGGCCCGAGCGCGCCATGATTCACCACCACGGGCGGGCCTGGGGTGAAGACGCGCGTCGCCGGCCCACGCTGCAACTCGAAAAAGCCCAGGCCCTGCGTGATGGTCGCCCGAGGCTTGCCGGCCTGACCGCGTTTGGTCTTGATGACGATGACGCCATTCGCGGCTTTCGACCCGTAGATGGACGCCGCGGCGGCGCCGCGCAGTACCTCGATCGACTCGATGTCGTCAGAGTTCACATCGGCGAGGCGGTTGACAGGATCGTCTTGAAGTTCACCGTTCCCGCGATTGGAGGAACTACCCGTCACCGTGAACAGGCCGGTGGGCAACGCCGCGTCGCTGTAGATCACGCCGTCCACCACGAACAGCGGGTCGGGATTGCCGATCACCGTGTTATTGCCGCGCAGCTGGATCTGCGTGCCACCGCCCGGTGCGCCCGAGTTCTGGCTGATGATCGCTCCGGGAACCCGCCCCGCCAGCGCCCGGTCCACAGAAGGCGACGGAACGCGCGAAACTTCTTCTCCGGTGACGTTCGTGGTCGCGATCGCGGCGTTGCGCCGCTCCACCCCCGTCGCCTGGCCCGTGACGACCACTGCCTCGAGATTGAACACATCCGCCTCGAGCGCCGCGTCCGCTACGTTCTGACCCGCCGGGACCGAAACCTCGCGCCGCTTGAACGCGATGCGGCGGAACACGAGCGTAACGGCGCCGGACGGCGCCGAAATCGTGTAACGACCGTCGGCGTTGGTGACGGCGGCGAACGCCGCGCCGGTCACGGACACGTTCACGCCGGCGATCGCCTCGCCGTTCGTGGCCGAGGTCACGCGGCCGGCGATCTGGCGCTCCTGGCCGGATGCGCCGGCCGCACCCAGCGCCACGAGCCCTAGGGCGAAAAGCGAAGTACGCTGTACCACGAAGCCTCCTCGAGCGGTGCCACGGAGTCCACCACGGTGAGCCGCACGAAAATCCCCCATATGCTGCGGTCGATTCAGCGCCCCCGCAAGAAGGGGCCTGGTGGTGCCGCGCGACCGGTCCCCGGACTAATTTGAAACGCGCCCCTGCCCCGACCCCAAGACCCCGGAGGCCGTTCATGAGCGTGGACCGCCGCACCTTCCTCGAGCGCACCGCCGCCGCCAGCGCCGCCCTCGTCTGGCCCAGCGCCCCACCGACGCGTCGCTCCGACGACCTGGCCCCAATCTTCACGGAGATCGAAAAGCGCCACGACGAAGCCGTGACGCGCCTGCAGGAGTGGATCCGACAGCCGTCCATCGCCGCCGAGAACCGCGGCATGAACGAAGGCTGCGAGCTCACCATGCGCATGCTCAAAGACGCGGGCTTCGATCAGGTGACGAAAATCCCGACCGACGGCCAGCCTGGCATCTTCGCGACGCTCGACGCCGGTGCTCCCCGAACGCTCGGCCTGTACTTCATGTACGACGTCAAACAGGCCGATCCCGCCGAATGGTCCTCGCCGCCCTGGACGGCCGCCATCGTCGACCGGCCGGGGTTCGGCAAGGTGCTGATCGGCCGCGGCGCGGTGAACCAGAAGGGCCCCGAGGCGACGTTCCTCGCCGCGCTGCACGCCATCCGCGCCGTGGGCAAGAAGCCGCCGCTCAACTTCGTGCTCGTGGCCGAGGGCGAGGAGGAGATCGGCTCGCCCCACTTCCCCCAAATCGTGCGTCGCCCCGAGGTGCAAGCCGCGCTGCGCCGCGTCGCGGGGATCTTCATGCCCTCGGCGGCCCAGGCCTCCGACGGCCAGGTGACCATCACGCTCGGCGCCAAGGGCGTGATCGAGTGCGAGCTCGTCTCGAGCGGGGAGCGCTGGGGCCGCGGGCCCAAGAAGGACATCCACTCGAGCAACAAGGCGCGCGTCGACAGCCCGGCGTGGCATCTGGTCGAGGCGCTGGCGACGCTGGTCTCGCCCGACGGCAACGAGCCGGCGATCGACGGGTACGCCGACAAGGCCCGCCCGCTGTCGGCGGGCGACAAGGCGATGGTGGCGGCGGCGGCGCGCCGGCTCGACGAGGCGGTCGCGAAGCGGGAGATGGGCGTGGACCACTGGGTGCACGACGTGAGCTGGGTCGAGGCGCTGGAGCGCCTCGTGTCGCGGCCCACGGTCAACATCGAGGGCCTGGTGGGCGGCTACACCGGCCCGGGCGGCAAGACTATCCTGCCGCACCGCGCGGTGGCGAAGCTCGACCTGCGGCTCGTGCCCGACATGACGGCGGCCGAGTCGCTCGCCGCGCTCAAGGCGCATCTCGCGAAGCGGGGGTTCGGCGACGTCGAGGTGAACATGACCGGTGGCTACGACCCCACGACCACGCCGGGGGACGCGGCGCTCATCAAGGCGCAGGTGGCCGTGTACCGGCGCTCCGGGATCGATCCGGTGATCCTGCCGCGGATCGCGGGCTCGTGGCCGGGCTACGTCTTCACGGGCGATCCGCTGCGTCTTCCCGCCGGTCATTTTGGGTTGGGGCACGGCAGCGGCGCGCACGCGCCCGACGAGTACTACGTGATCGAGTCGCAGAACGCCGCCGTGCGGGGGATCGACGGGGCGGCGCGCTCGTACGTGGAGTATTTGTACGAGGTGGCGCGGGCGGGGTGAGTGGGGAGAGGGGCAAGAAAAACCGCCGGGCGCGGATTGCGCGCCCGGCGGTTTTCTGTCAAGTGAGCCGCGGTGTCTAGAAGCCCGCCTCCGTGCCACATCCCGCCGGCTTGGTCGACCGGGCGTCGCAGTCGAACTGGGGGAAGGGAAACTTGGCGAACCGCTTGGCAGCCCCAGTGCTCGTCGCCTCGGTGGGGAGCGTCGCGAGTCGGGCGTAGCGGCGCAGATCGATCCAGCGGTGTCCGCCCTCGAACGCGAGCGAGTAGCGCCGATTGTACAACAACTCGTCCAGCAGCGCCGCCTGGGTCACGGCGCCGGCGTAGGCAGGGAGCTTACCGGACTTGATCCGGATCGTGTTGAGGTCCGCGACGGCGGCGGTGAGATCCGCTGCCCCGCCCCTGCCGATGTTCGCCTCCGCGCGGATCAGTATTAGCTCCTCGCTTGGAGCTGCGCGTCGGTCTCGAACGACGGGTGCGCCACCAGGGCCCGGGCGTTCGGATCGAACAGCGCGTTGGTCTCGTCACCGGACACCGTGGAGTACGAGTAGTAGACGCCATCGTCCAGGCTCGCGGTCGTGTCGATGAAGGACGCGCTCAACGCGGTCAGGGCCGAGTCCCAGCAGGTCGTGCATCCGAAGCTGCCCTTGTACACCTGCACCCGCGCCATGAGTGCACGGTTGAAGGTGCGGAACGACACGGCAGTAGTGAACCCGGTGAACCCCGGGCTCAGGTTAAACGGGAATGGATCGTCGCCGGCGCCGAGGGTCGTGGCCGAATCCAAATGGGCCGCTGCGGAATCGAGCATCCGGGTAATGTGAGCGAAGACGGAATCTCTGGTCAGGATCGCCGCGGGCGGTGCGAGCGGGTCGAGGTCGGTGGGGATCCCGGCGCCGTTTGCGTCCCGCGTGACGATCACCTTGAGGTAATCGAACGCTTGGATCGTTTGGGTGAACCCGCGAATCGCCTCTTTCTCGGCATCGTTCACGAGGGGCACCTTGTCCACCGCCGCAAGCTCCAGGTTCGCATTCCGGATGTTGCGATACGGGTTGGCCCACAGGTTGCCCCCGAACGCCGGGCTGCCGCCATCGAGCGGGCCCACGAGCATCTCGCTCACGAAGCGGGGATCGGCGGGATCAAGATTGTAGGACTCCCGGCCCAGAATGCCGAGGAGCGACACGTACCCGTTTTGCGCGGCGATCCCCGCGCGGGTGCCGATCAGCAACCCCGAAGCGACCGAGAGGACCTGGCTGCGCGTCGGGTTGCTCTGGAAGTCACCGAGATCGGGGCTGTTCAGGTTGGGCACGTCCAGGTCCTTGCACGCCGCCAGCACGACGAGGCCCAGGCAGGCCGGCAGCCAGCGTGTCGCGTTCATCTTCGAGTACCTCGTAGGCGCGCTCATGGTTAGAACCCCACGTCGACGGCGAACCAAAAACTCCGGCTCGGCGGGAACGGTGTCACATCGATATTGCGAGCGATCGGTTGGTTCCCGAAGTTGCTCACTTCCGGATCCACTCCCGTATAGGGCGTGGTCGTGAACAGGTTGCGTCCGCTCACGGAGAGGCGCGCGTACCGAGCGCCCTGCCAGATGCCGTGCAGGACGTTCGACGGGAGCTCATAGGTCAGCGTGATCTCTCGCAACTTGAGGAAACTGGCGCTCTCGATGTAGTTCCGCGTCACCTTCGTGAAGCCTGCGAGGCGCTTCTGCCCCACGGTCTTCAGCGTGTCCCCCGCACTCGTGACCAAGGTGTCGCGGAGCGGGTCCGCGTAATCCGACGTGACTTGTCCGAAGTCGTACAGCAATCTGGTGAGATTCAGGATGGCGCTACCCTTCTGCCAATCGAGCAGGAAGTGCACGCTGAATCGTTTATAGGTGAGGTCGTTCGTGAACGACATCCGGAAGTCGGGGTTCGCGTCGGCGATTTTCCGGACCACAATATCACCGACGCTCTTGCCGGGGTAATTCCCAGATGCGATGTCGGCGGCCGTGAGCGTGTCGTTGCCGACGATCTGCGTCGCGGACGCCCCCTGCTCCACGCGGAACTGCCCGATGGACGCACCGAACCCCCCCGCGCTGAAGGCGGGAATCGGGAGTTCGGTGATGACGCTGCGGTTGCGCGAAAAGGTGGTCCGGAAGAGCCAGTTGAGATCACGCTGCTGCGCTGGAATCACGCTGAGTGACAGCTCCACGCCGCGGGTCCGGAGCTTGCCGCCGTTGAAGATCTCGAAGTTGACCCCCCCGATCGGTGCAAGCTGGCGGGGCAACAGCAGGTCGCTGACGTTCTTCTGGTATGCGGTGAACTCCAGGTTGGCGCGACTGTTCCACAACGTCGCATCGAAGCCCCCCTCCAACTCCCGCTCCCGCTCGAAACGGAGATCCTTGGCGCCGGTCGTGTCGCCACCAACGGTGCCGGGGACGCCGCCTACTTTCCCGGTGATCCGCAACGAGGTGAACTTTTGGCCGTAGAACGGCTCGTTCCCGGCTTCGCCGTACGCCGCTCGCAGCTTCACCTCGTCCACCGCCCCCGCGGGGTGCAAGAACCGGTACGAGGCCGAGGCCTTGGGGAAGTAGTACAGCTTGCTCGCATCCGCGTTGAGACTGCTCTGGTCCGCCCGAATCCCGGCCGTCAACAACAGACGCTCCTGTGACGCGAGGAATTCCTCTTGGGCGAAAAAGCCCAGGTCCTTGATGCGCGACTGGTCTTCCGTGATCTGGATGTCCTTGCCGGCCGCCACGTTCTGCTGTCCTGCGTTCAAGTCGCGGCTCGTGATGCGCGAGATGTCGGTCTTGCGCTGGGCGTGCTGTAGGCCAATCGACGTGGTCGCCGAAAACGCGTTGCTACTGGGCGTAAAGGTATGGATCGCGCTCGCGTTCACGTTGAAGTTGAGGTTGTCGGTGTTCGAGAGCAGCGACGTGCCCGGCTCTCCGTCGTTCGGCTCGAACTGCAATTCCGGCGGGAAAAACAGCGCGTTTTGTTGCGAGAATTGATCCACGCCACCCGTCGCGACGAAGCGCAGATAGTGCCGTCCATTCTGCACCGCGTCCCACTGGAGGTTCGTGCTGCCGATGAACCGCCACACATCCTCATTGTTCTTCATCAGTGCCGCTGTCTGCACCGGGTTGCTCGGCACGAACGGGTTGCGGGCGAACGTGTCGCCCGGCACCTGACCCAGATCCACGAAGCTCGGTGTGCCCGAGAGCACGACGTAGAAACTCGTCCCGGTATTGTCGTTATTGGTGAGACCTCGCTGCGCCAGCGTATGGGTGTAGCTCGTATTCAGCGTGGCATGAACCCGCGACCCCAGGCGCTGGTCGAGGTTCAACCGCACGGCCTGGCGCTTGAAGCCCGTGTTGTCGATGATTCCCCCGTCGTCTTTCGACGTCACCGAGCCGAAGTATTGTGTGTTGTCCGTCCCGCCGGAAAGGTTGAGGGCCGTCTCGTACGACAGCGGTTTGCGCCCCGCCAGCTGATCCTCAAGGTCGAACGCTTCGCCCGGCGTGTACCCTGGCAGCTGGAGTTTCACGTAGGGGTTGCTCGTGTCTGCGCGGAAGAACCGGGCCGCACTCGCCCCGAACGCCGCCTTGGCCGCGAACGAATCCGGGAAAGTTCGTTGGCCGAATTTCTTCGCGATCTCGAACACCCCGAATCGCTGCACCACATCGAACTTGGGCGCCCCTGCCTGACCTCGCTTGGTCTTGATCACGACGACGCCGTTCGACGCCTTTTGCCCGTAGATCGCCGACGCTGACGCCCCGCGAAGGATTTCAATGCTCTCGATGTCGTTGGGATTCAGGTCGGCGATCCGGTTCACCTGCGCGTCCTGGTCGAGCGAGGGGTTGGACCCGCCCGACGCGGCCGTCACCGCGTTCTGGTTGGACGGGATGGCGATATCGCTTACGATCACCCCGTCCACGACGTACAGCGGCTCCGCCGTCGCGTTGATGGACGTCACGCCACGGAGCCGAACCTGAAGTCCGCCGCCGGGCGCTCCCGAGTTCTGTTGGATGTCCGCGCCGGCCACCTTTCCCTGGAGCTGCTGCTCGATGCTCGGCGTGGGCGCGTAGGCGAGGTCCGACGAGGAAACCGCCGCCACGGCGTTGCCGGCGTTGCGCCGCTCGACCCCGGTGGCGATACCCGTGACCACGACCGCTTCGAGGTTGAACACATCTGGCTCGAGAGCCACCTCCACGCTCTCCTGAGTCGTGGGGACCACCACTTGGCTGCGCTTGTAGCCGATGCGGCGCACGACGAGCGTGACCTCTCCCCGAGGCGCGGCTAGGGAGAACTGCCCTTGATCCCGCACCAGGGTGACGATGGTGGTTCCGAGGACCGAGACACTCGCCCCCCCAACCGGTTCATGAGTGGTGGCGCTGACGACCCGACCGGTGATTTGGCGTTGCTGACCGGTCGCCGCGCCGACGCCGACGGCGAGACTCAGCGCGTACGAGACAAACAAGACACGTGGTATCACGATCCCTCCGGACCTGGTTACGCCGCACGAAACGGCAAACGCCCGCTACGTTGCGCGCGATTCCCGAGGTCCGCAAGGAGGGGAGGTCAGGGCGCGACCGCCGAGGCCGCTGCCCGCCGCGCCCGCAAGCCCGCATACACGGGAGGCCCTGCCGCCGCGAGCAGCACCGCCACGAGCACGCCCGGCAATCCGATCGCCCGGCTCCGCACCTCGAGCGCCACGCCCAGGGCGAGCACCACGAGCGGCAGCGAAGCGAGCGCCACGAGCCACGCCACGCCGAGCGGCACGCGGAACGCACCGCGCAACGCCGGCTCCGCGCGCCGCAGCCGGATCAGCGCCGCGAACTCGAGCGCGAGCGCCGCCGTGTAGAGCAGCACGTCGCCCGCGAGCAGGCCGCCGAACGGCAAGAGCGAGAACACCGAGTACACCACCGCCGAAACGAGCACCGCGTTCGCCGGCGTGCCCCGCGCATCAGTGCGCGCCAGCGCCGCCGGTAACAGACCGTCCTGCGCGAGCACCAGCGGAATCCGCGAATACACGAGCAGCAGCGCGTTGAACAGCGCGAACGCGGAGAGCATGCCCGCCAGCGCGACCCAGACGCCGAGCCATCCGCCCACGACCGCGCGCGCGAGCCCCGGCCAGGCGCCGTCCGTCCACGCCGTCCACTCGGTGAGCGCCAGCACCGGAATGATCGTGAGGAGATAGACGAGCGTCACGAGCGGCAGCGCGCGAGCGAGCGCCCGCGGATAGGTGGCCGACGCCTCCTCGATCTCACCGCCGATCGTCGAGGCGTTGTCCCAGCCGCTGTAGTTCCAGATGCTCTGGGAGACACCAATGCCGAGTGCGCCGAGGAAGGACGTGCCGGTGGAGTGAAACGGCGTTACCGGGAAGGGCGTTGCCGGTTGCGCGATCCAGCGGGCGAGCGCCACGGCCGCGAGCACCCCGAACGGCGCCAGCACCGCCGCCACGAACCACCCCGACGCCGTGCCGACCACGCGCGTCCCTCGCAGGTTCAGCCACGTCGCCCCCCAGATCATCAGCAGCGCCACGAGCCAGCGCTCCAGCCAGCCGAGCCCCGGCACGAAGAAGCCCACATACTGGATCAACAGCACCGGATAGATCGCCATGTCGAGCAGCGAGTAGGTCCATGACAGCCAGCCGTTCCAGAAGCCCCAGAACCGGCCGAACGCCCGCTTCACCCATTGGTAATAGCCGCCCTCGGCCGGGAGCATCGACGCCAGCTCGCCCACGAGCAGCGTTTCGGGCACGCTGTAGAGCAACGGCGTGGCCACGAGCAGCAGTAGCGCGACCCCCGGTCCGACCGAGCCGACCAGCCCCTCCAAGCCGAACGGCCCACCCGACACGGTGAAGAACATCACCGCGACCAGGGGCCCGAGTCGCAGGCGGGGGGGGCGCGCGGGAGGACGCTGCGTCACGCGCTGGCGGGACCGACAGCCAGCGTGGCGACCAGGCAACACCAGGCGACCGACGCGGCGTGAACGCGCATTGTGACCTCGGAGGGGGGTCCCGGAGGTAATCTAGAAGGGTCGTGGCGCAAGAAACGAACCTGCCCGGAAGGAGTCGCTCATGAGGTCGATCGTCCGTCCCCTGCTGGCGGCCGCTATCGGGATCCTGGTCGCGCAATGCGGCGAACCATCCCTCACCGCCCCGCAGCCCATCACCGCGCTGCCGCGCACGCTGAGCGCGGCGGAAACCGGACTCATCACCGCGGACAACCGGTTCGCCTTCAATCTGTTCGGCGAGATCGCACGCCAGGCGAGCCCCGACTCGAACCTCTTCGTCTCGCCGCTCAGCGCGGCGATGGCGCTCGCCATGGCCTACAACGGGGCCGGCGGCACCACGCAGGCCGAGATGCAGCAGGTACTCCAGCTCGACGGCTTGACGCTGGACGACGTCGACCAGTCCTATCGCAGCCTGATCGCGTTGTTGCGTGGGCTCGACCCGCAGGTGGCGTTTACGATCGCCAACTCCGCCTGGTACGACCACGACCCGCGATACGCGCCGACGCCCGACTTTCTCGCAACGATGAAGGGCTACTTCGACGCCAGGGTCGAGAGCCTCGACTTCAGGAGTCCCAGTGCGGCACCGACGATCAACGCCTGGGTGAGCGATCAGACGCACGGCAAGATCCCGACCATAGTACCCGATCCCATCCCTTCGGACGCCGTGGCCTACCTCATCAACGCGATCTACTTCAAGGGGAGCTGGACCGCTCGGTTCGACAAGGGCCTGACCCGGCCTGGGACGTTCAGGCTGGCGAACAGCGCCGCTGCGACGGTGCCGATGATGAAGCACGGGCGCACCGTGCGGGTGGGGTACGCACGAGCCGAAGGGGTGACCGTGCTCGATCTGCCGTACGGAGGTGAGGCGTTCAGCATGACGATCGCGCTGCCGCAGGACGCGGCCGGGATCGACTCGCTCGTCCAGGGACTGACGGAAGAGCGCT
>QHUT01000047.1 GCA_003222055.1 Gemmatimonadota bacterium | reverse complement strand
ACATGTCGAAGGCCTCGTCCAGCACGATGAAGCCTAAGCGATCAGTGAGATCGAGCAGCTCGGGGGCCGGCGGGTTGTGCGACGTGCGGAGCGCGTTGACGCCCATGCCCCGCATGATCTCAAGCTGGCGCTCGAGCGCGCGCGTGTTCACGGCGGCGCCCAGGGCCCCGAGATCGTGGTGCAGACACACACCCCGGATCTTCACATGCGCCCCGTTGAGGATGAACCCGCCGTCTGGATCGAACGTGAAGGCCCGCACGCCGAACGGTGTGCTGTAGTCGTCGCAGGGCCTTCCGCCGCACACCACCCGAGACACGGTCCGGTACAAATACGGCCGCTCGACCGACCAGAGATTCGGCTTCCTGATGACCAGGTCCTGCCCGATTTCGGTGACGGAGTCGCGCGGCACGAGGCCCGCGGCAGATGCCGTCGCCACCGCCTTGCCAGCGGCGTCATAGACGACCGTCTGCAGGGTGATCGGCTGATCGCCGCGCGACTCGTTGCGCACGGTCGTCCGGATCGTCACCCGAGCCGTAGCCGGCGTCGCTTCGGGCGTGGTGACATACGTCCCCCACTGGTCGACGTGCACGGGGTTCGTGGTCACCAGACGGACGTGTCGATAGATCCCGGATCCCGAGTACCAGCGGGAGTTGGGCTGCTGCGAGTTGTCCACCCGCACGACGATGACGTCGCTCGCCCGGCCGTAGCGGAGGTGCGGCGTGAGCTCGTAGCTGAAGGAGCTGTAGCCATACGGCCGCTTCCCGAGGTAATGCCCGTTGATCCAGACCTCGCTGTTACGGTAGACGCCGTCGAACTCGATGAACACCACCCGGCCGGTGTCCCGCTCGGCTACCGAGAAGGTCTTGCGATACCAGCCGACCCCGCCGGGCAGCGCCCCGCCGCTCGCTCCGGCAGGGTTGGTATCGCTGAACTCCCCCTCGATGCTCCAGTCGTGCGGCAGATCGAGGCGGCGCCAAGCGGAATCGTCGAACGTCGCTTCCTGAGCGCCGGCGACGTCACCCAGATGGAATCGCCAGGCGCGGTCGAAGGGCAGAATCGCCCGCTCCCGTTGCGCCACCGCTGGCGCGAACGGCGCGACCAGCAGCGCGAGCAGGCTGACGACGGCTCGGCGCGGTCTCACGGCCGGCCCGCGACTCTGATGGTCCGCCGGAGCCGGATGTCGGCGGACGAAGCGCCGACCGCAATCTCCACCGGCTCGTTCTCGACCACCCAGCGGTGGGCGTCCGGGCTCCAATACGCCAGCGCAGATGCGGCGAGCGGAAACGCGACCGTGCGGGTCTCCCCGGGGCCGAGCGTCAGGCGCTTGTAGCCGCGGAGATCCTCGCGCGGCCGCGCGACGCTCGAACCGCGATGCCGCACGTAGAGTTGCACCACTTCGTCGCCGGCTCGCTTACCGCCATTCGTCACGTCGACCCGGACGGTGAGTGTGTCACCGGCGGCAAGCGTTGCGGCGCTCGCGCGCAGATTCTTGTACGCGAAGCCGGTGTAGCTCAGACCATATCCGAACGAGTAGAGCGGTGTGCCCTTGAAGAATCGGTAGGTCCGCCCTGCCATGCGATAGTCGTCGAACGGCGGCAGGTCGTCGACGCTCTTGTAGAACGTCACCGGCAGGCGCCCGCCCGGGTTGTAGTCACCGAACAACACGTCGGCGAGCGCGCTGCCCGCCGCCTGGCCACCGTACCAAGCCTCGACGATCGCCGGGACGTGCTGCTCGGCCCAGTTCACCGCCAGCGCGCTGCCGTTGAGCAGCACCAGTACGGTGGGCTTGCCCACGGCGACGATGCGCTCGAGCAGCCGCTCCTGCGACGCGGGGAGGTCGATCCGCGTGCGATCGCCGCCGCGGAACCCCTCGATCGCGACCCGCATTTCCTCGCCCTCGAGCTGCGCGGTGAGGCCGAGACACAACACGACGGCATCCGCCTGCGCGGCGACCCGCACTGCCTCGGCCTGGAGCGTGTCGGCCGGGGCCGGGGAGACATCCGTCCCGGGGAACCCATCGGCCAGGTCCGCACCACGGGCGTAGAGCACGCGCGTCCCCTTCCCCACGGCTTCGCGAATGCCGCGCAGCGGCGTCACCGGATCCGCCGGGAGCCCGTTGTAGTTGCCGAGCAGCATGCGCCACTGATCGGCATTGGGCCCGATAACGGCGAGCGTGCCCAGGTCTTTGCGGAGCGGGAGCAGGCCGCCGGCATTCTTCAGAAGGACGATGGATTCCCGGGCCACCTGACGGGCCAGCTCTCGATGCGACGCCTGGTCGAGCACGCCGGCCGGGATCTGCGCCCAGCGCACCCGATCTGGTGGGTCGAACATGCCCAGCTTGAAGCGCGCCAGGAACAGGCGTTTGACCGCGGTGTCGATCTCCTGCTCGGTGATCAGCCCCTGCTTGACCGCGTCGACCAGGTTCGCGTAGACGTGGCCGCATTCGAGATCGGTACCCGTCTTCACGGCCAGGGCTGCCGCCTGAGCAGCGGTCGCTACTACTTTGTGACGAGCATAGATGTCGTCGATGGCGCCGCAGTCGGACACGACGTAGCCCGGGAAGCCCCACTCGCCCCGCAGGATGTCCTTGAGCAGCATGTCGCTGCCGCACGCCGCCTTGCCGTCGACCCGGTTGTAGGCGCACATCAGGGAATACGCGCCGCCCTCGCGGATGCCGGCCTCGAAGTGCGGCAGATAACTCTCGCGCAGGTCGCGCTCGCTCACCACAGCATCGAAGGTGTGCCGCTCCGGCTCGGGACCCGAGTGCACCGCGAAATGCTTCACCGTGGCCACGGTCTTCAGGTACTTCGGGTCGTCGCCCTGCATGCCCCTGATGAATTGCACCGCGAGCCGTCCCGTGAGGAACGGGTCTTCGCCGTAGGTCTCCTGGCCCCGCCCCCAGCGTGGATCGCGGAACAGATTGATGTTGGGGGACCAGAAGGTCAGGCCCTGGTAGCGTTGACGCGACCCTGCGCGCACGTACTCGTGGTGCTTGGCGCGGGCCTCGTCCGAGATAACGGAGGCCATCCGGAACATCAGCGAGTCGTCCCAGGTGGCGGCGAGACCGATGGCCTGGGGAAACGAGGTCGCGAGCCCCGAGCGGGCGACACCGTGCAGCGCTTCGTTCCACCAGTTGTATTGCGGGACTCCCAGGCGCTCGATCGCCGGTGCGACGTCCTGCATCTGAGACACTTTTTCCTCGAGCGTCATGCGGGACACGAGATCGTCCACGCGCCGCCCGAGCGGCAGGTCCGGGTTCAGGTAGTCGGCCGTCTGCGCAGCGAGACGGGCGGCGATCGAGCTCCACACCAACAGAAGCACGGGGAGCCCACGGTAAGGTCGGGCCTTCATGGCTGAACTCCGAACCGGTAGATGGTACGCGAGCGGTACTCTTCCCCCGGACGCAAGATCGTCGACGGGAACGCGGGCTTGTTCGGTGAGTCGGGAAAGTGCTGCGTCTCCATGGCGAAACCGTAGCGGTGCCGGTAGACGACGCCGCGCTTTCCCTGCAGCGTGCCGTCCAGGAAGTTGCCGGAGTAAAACTGCAGTCCCGGCTCCGTCGTCGCGACCTCCATGACGCGCCCGCTTGTGGGCTCGTACACGCGTGCCGCGAGCGTCGGCTCGTTGCCCGTGGCGCCCTTGTTCAGCACGAAGTTGTGGTCATAGCCCCGCCCGTAGCGGAGCTGCTCGTCGTCCCGGTCGATGCGCGCCCCAATGGCCGTCGGCGTGCGAAAGTCGAACGGCGTTCCCGCGACGCTCCTGATCTCGCCCGTCGGAATCAGCGTCGAGTCCACCGGCGTGAACCGGTCGGCGTTGAGCGTGACCACGTGGCCCAGAATGTCGCCCTTGCCGTCGCCCGCCAGGTTGAAGTAGCTGTGCTGCGTGAGGTTCACCGGAGTCGCGCGGTCAGTGGTGGCGTGGTAGTCGAAGATCAGCTGGTTGGCGTTTGTGAGGGTGTAAGTCACCGTCGCTCGGAGCGTGCCGGGGTACCCCTCTTCTCCGTCAGGGCTCGTGTAATTCAGGACGAGACCGACGCTGTCGCCCCGCTCGAACGGGGCGGCGGTCCAGACCACCTTGTCAAAGCCCCGCACGCCGCCGTGCAGGTGATTGGGGCCGTTGTTCGTCGCCAGGGTGTAGGTCCGGCCGTCGAGCGTGAAGCGGCCCCGGGCGATGCGGTTGCCGTACCGGCCGATCAGGGCGCCGAAGTACGGTGACCCCCGCTCGTAGTCCCCGAGGGAGTCGAATCCCAGGACGACGTCGTCGAGCCGGCCGCTCCGGTCCGGGACCTGGAGCGACAGGATGATGCCGCCGTAGTCGAGGACCCGCAGCTCGATCCCGTGGGCGTTCTTGAGGGTGTACACGCTCACGGCCTCCCCGCGATGGGTGGTGCCGAACGGCTCCCGGGCGACCCCCCCTCCCCCACGAGCACAGGCAGCGCTCAGGGACACGATCGCCAACCAGCGGGACGCTCTGCGGTCGAGAATAGGGTGCATGCTCGGTCTCCCCGGAGAAATTCACACGCCTCGGTCCCACGCGCCACCCGGGACTACGTCGGCATGGGACTTGCCGATTTGCCATCGCGTCCGACGCCAGGTAGGATCGTCTTCCCGCACCACCCGGAGGGGCGTATGACCCGTTCGTCTGGACTCGGCCCGCGATGCCTCTCGGCAAGCGCTGTGTTTCTCCTGTCGCTGGTCCGGGCGGCGGTCGGCGCCGCCCAAACGCCCGACAGCGTGCGCGGCCGAGTGGTCAGCACGAGCGACGCATCTCCGGTGCCAGCGGTCCGCGTGCTCGTGGGTGGCGCCGCCCAGGGCACCGTCACCGACAACAAAGGGGAGTACCGTCTCGAGCTGCCGCCGGGCGCGCGCACGCTGGTGTTCCGCACGATCGGCTACAAGACGCTGGACGTGGCGATCGGGGGGCGCGCAGTGATCGACGTGTCGCTCGAGCCGGCGCCGCTGACGCTGCAGGAGCGGGTGGTGATGGGGTACACCACGCAACAGCGCCGCGACGTGTCGGACGCGAGCGCGGGGGTCACGGGGGACCAAGTGCATGGGACCCAGGTGGCGACCCTCGAAGAGGCGTTGCGGGGGCGGGTCGCCGGCGTGGAGATCTCCGCCTCGGGGGAGCCGGGGCGACCGGCGCAGGTCATCATCCGAGGTCAGAATTTCCTCACGAATCCCGGGCCGCTCTACGTGGTGGACGGGATGTACCTTACAGAAAATCCCAACCTCGATGCGGACGACATCGAGTCGATCGAGGTGCTGAAAGACGCGTCGGCCGCGGCGCAGTACGGCGCGCAGGCAGCCAACGGGGTCGTCGTCATCCGGACCCGGCGCGGGCGCGGGGACACGCGGGTCGAGCTGCACTCCTACTACGGGTACCAGCAGATCCCCAGGCGGGTCCCAATGATGAATACCACAGAGTGGGCGGCGATCGCCCGACAGGCGTACCAGAACGCAGGCGACTCGGTGATCAGCGGCGCCGCCATCCCGCCGCCCATCAGCACCGACTGGCAGGACGCGGTGTTCACCACCGGCGCCATCCAGGACCACGGCGTGACCGTGTCGGGCGGTACCGCCGGCGCCAGCTACCTGATCTCGGGTGGCTACCTTCAGCAAGACGGAGCCATCATTCAGACCGGGTTCCACCGCTACAACTTCCGGATCAACTCGCAACTGCAACGCGGCCGGCTCACGCTCGGGGAGAACATGGCGCTTTCGAGCACGCGGCGGCAGTTCCTGGACGGCTTTCCCCTGATCGACGTGGTCCGGTTCCCACCCGCCATCCCCGTGCGCGACAGCACTACGTCCAGCGGATTCGCCTTCGGCAGCGACGCCGTGCCCACGTTCGGCACGAACCCCGTGGGCGAGCTGATGATGCAAGACAACTGGGGGCGCTCCAACCAGGTGATCGGGACGACCTATGCGGAGCTCCAGCTCCTGCCCAGTTTGCGCTACCGCTTCAACCTCGGCGGCAACCTCGAGGCGTACACGCAGCAGAACTTCATCCACCTGGGACAGCTGCGCTTTCGGGATCCGTTGCTGCCCGCCCGCCTGACGAGCACGCAGGACGAGCGGAGCTCGCTGCTGGTCGAGAACCTCGTCACATTCGACCGGAGCTTCGGGTCCGCGCACCGTCTCAACGCCGTCGCCGGCTACACGGAGCAGCGCCAGACCCTTGACCACTTGCTTGCTTACCGCGAGGGCTTCACCGACGAGGACTTGCAGGTCATCGATGCAGGCCAGCGCAGCAACCTGGGTAACGGCGGGTCCCGGTTCGAGAACGCGCTGCGCGCGCTGCTGGTGCGCGCCAACTACGCCTATAGAGATCGCTACCTCTTCACCGGGAGTCTGCGGCGCGACGCCTCGTCGCGCTTCGGCCCGGGGAACCGTTACGGCACGTTCGGCGCGGCATCGGTGGGTTGGATCATGAGCCAGGAGCCGTTCTACCCGTCGATCCCGGTGCTCGGCCGCAACGTGGACTACCTCAAGCTCCGGGTGAGCCATGGAGTGCTGGGCAACCAGGACATCGGGGACTACCGGTTCTCTGCGCCGATCGCGCAGGGCTTGAACTATCTGTTCGGGTCGAACGTGGTCGCGGGCGGGGCCACGCAGCTCACGCTGGCCAACCCGAACATCCGCTGGCAGAGCAACCGAGAGACGAATATCGGCGTCGATCTGGGTCTGTTCCAGAGCCGACTCACCGTCACGATGGACTACTACGTCTCGACATCGGATGGGCTGCTGGTCCAGGCGCCGATTCCGCCGAGCCTGGGCGTCCCGGAGTTCCCCGTCGTGAACGCCGGTACGATCCGGAACACCGGCTTCGAGCTCGCCGCGACGCACCGGCTCGAGCGGGGCGATTTCCAGCTCAACACCAGCCTCACCCTCACCACCACCAGGAACCGGGTGCTCCACCTCGGGAACGGCGGCCAGCCGATCTTCGACGGGCCGTTCGGCGTCGCCCGCACCGCCGAGAACTCTCCGATCGGGACGTTCTGGGTGCTCCAGACGGACGGCATCTTTCAGAGCGCAGCCGAGGTCCAGGCAAGTGCGCAGCCCGACGCGAAGCCCGGTGACGTGCGGTACGTAGACCGGAACGGCGACGGCCAAATCAACCTTGACGACCGCTACGCCGCCGGGAGCGCCATCCCCGACGTCACGGGCGGTCTCTTTCTGGACGGCCACTACCGGCGGTTCGATTTCACCGTCAACCTGCGCGGCTCCGCGGGCGGCAAGATCTTCAATGTGGCGCGCTACTGGACCGACCGCATGGACGACATCTCCAACTTCCGCCAGGGGCTCTCGCCCTGGTCGCCCACGAACCCGAGCACTACCACGCCGCGCGCCGTGATCGGCCCGCAGGGCGCCAGCAACGCCAACCCGCTGTCGGATCGCTGGATCGAGAGCGGCTCGTTCCTGCGGATTCAGAACGTCGCGCTGGGCTACCGCCTGCCAGCCGCCGTCGGGCGGTGGCTGGGCGTCGCCGACGCCGAGCCGCGGATCTTCGTCAACGTGCAAAACCTGTACACGTTCACCGACTTCTCAAATTGGGACCCGGAGACGCTCGGATTCGGCGATCCGCTGGCGCGCGGCATCGACGACGGCGCCATCTATCCCAATCCCCGCACCGTCACCTTCGGCCTCGATTTTCGGCTGTAATTTCCACGGGAGCTCCCCATGAGACTCCGGAGACTGGTCGCTTCGCTGCTCGCCGGTGCGGTCCTTGCCGGATGCACGAATCTGGACTTGACGGATCCCAACGAGCCGAGCACCGAGACCTTCTGGCGCACGGCGGCGGACGCCGTGGCGGGCGTGAACGCCGTCTACAATGGCCTCCAGAACAACGGCACGTACGGCCGCTGGCTCGTATTCGCCAGCGATCTGCGCTCCGACATCGGGTTGATCAAAAGTCCGTGGACCGATCTCTCCAACTTCACCAAGTTCACCTTCACGAGCTACGACTTCGAGGTGAACCACGATCTCTGGCAGCACCACTACCAGGCCATCTTCCGGGCCAATCAGGTCATCGCCCGGGTGCCCGGGATCGCCATGGATGCCGCCTTGCGGGACCGGATCGTCGGAGAGGCGAAGTTCATCCGAGCGCTGCTGTACTTCAATCTGGTGACGTTGTACGGCAACGTCCCCCTCATCACCACCCCGCCCCAGCTCACTGATCGTCCCGCCACGGTCGGGCCGCCGCAGCTCTGGGCGCAGATCGAGCAGGATCTGACAGACGCGCACGCCGTACTGCCGCAGGCGTACAGCGGCGCCGACGTGGGTCGCGCCACGTGGGGCGCGGCGACGGCATTGCTTGGCAAGGCGCACTTGCAACAACGCGAGTGGAGCGAGGCGGAGGCAGCCCTGAAAGAAGTGATCGACTCCGGCCGCTACGACCTGATGGCGAACTACGGGGACAACTTCACCGACCGCTTTGAGAATAACGTGGAGTCGGTGTTCGAGGTGCAGTTCGGCGATCGGTCGTTTCTGAGCGCGGGGACGCGCGGGCTCAACATCTCGCGCATGGTGGGCCCGTGCGGGCCGAGCTACTGCGACGGCCGGCCGACGCGCTGGTATGTCGACCAGTTCCGCCAGGACACGACGGTCGGCGGCCAGGTGGACCCCCGCCTCGACCTGACCATCTACTATAACAAGCCGGGCGGGATGGACGTGTACGGCACACCGTTCGCCACGCGCTACAGCGCGGATACCAGCGTGCTGTTCTTCAAGAAGTACGGCGAGTACTACCTTGGCCTCCCGGACCAGGATTGGGACGCCGCCATCAACTTTCGCGTCATCCGCTACGCCGACGTCCTGTTGATGGAGGCCGAGGCGCTGAACGAGCTGGGGCGCACCGCCGAAGCGTATCCCTTTGTGAACCGGGTGCGGGCGCGCGTGACCATGCCACCGCTCCCGGCCGGCCTGACCCAGGCCGAAATGCGGGACCGCATCCTGCGCGAGCGCATGTTCGAGCTCGGTCTCGAGGGACAGCGGTGGGCCGATCTCGCGCGTCACGACCTGCTCACGCCCGCGCTCCAGACGAACGACGCCGAGTTCCAGTTCTTCGTCGCCGGCAAGGCGGAGCTGCTGCCGATCCCACAGTCGGAGCGAGACCTCAACCCCAACGTCAAACAGAACCCCGGCTGGTGAGGCCTCACCCCCTGACCCCCTCTCCACGTCGTGGAGAGGGGGAACGACGGACGGTCAACGTCCCCCCCTTCCGCAGCCTGCGGCGTGCCGTGCTCCCGTTGCTGGTCGCGGCGTGCGTCAACCCGTCCGGTGCGTCGGCCGGCCAGGCGCCCCCAGCAGGAGCGTGCAGCTTCGTCAATCCGGTGGCGCCGGGCGCCGATCCCTGGGTCGTGCGGCAGGGCCGCTGGTACTATCTCATCCAGTCGCGGGACCGCGCGATCTGGGTGTACAAGTCCGACAAGCTGACGGAGCCGACGAGCAACGCCGTCCGGGTCTGGACGGCTCCGGACAGCGGGTGGAACCGGACCAACGTGTGGGCGCCGGAGCTCCACCATATCGATGGCCACTGGTACATCTATTATGCGGCGGGGGAAGCGGGCCCGCCGTTCATCCATCAGCGGAGCGGCGTGCTCCAGTCCAGCGGCGATGATCCCCAAGGGGAATACCGCGACAGGGGGATGCTGGACACCGGCGGCATTTGGGCCATCGATCTCACCGTCACCCGCCTGGGCGACCGGCTGTACGCGGTGTGGTCGGGGTGGGAAGCGAACGCTCCCACCGACCGCACACCGCAGCAGCTGTACATCGCGCGCATGTCCAATCCGTGGACGATCGAGAGCAGCCGAGTCCGCATCTCCTCCCCGACCGAGAGCTGGGAGCACGGTACCGAGCTGGACCTGAACGAAGGACCGGAGTTTCTGACCCACGGCGACCAAGCCTTCATCATCTACTCGACCCGCGAGTCCTGGCTCAAGGAGTACCGACTGGGACAGCTCCGCCTGAGGAGCCCCGACGCCGATCCGATGGACTCGACCAGCTGGCTCAAGACCGGGCCGGTGTTCACGGGTAGTGCGACCGTGTACGGGGTGGGACACGCCAGCTTCACCACGTCCCCGGACAGCCTGGAGGACTGGATCGTCTATCACTCCAAGGTCGATTCCCAGCCGGGGTGGAACCGCGTGATCCGGATGCAGAAATTCACGTGGCATCCGGATGGATCGCCCGACTTCGGCACACCGGTTCCCTCGGGTCAGCCGACGAGCGTGCCCTCGGGCCAGTGCCGATGACGGCACGTGGTAAGACGCCAACGTTCGCGACGATCGCTGTTGTCCTAGCTTCTTTCGTTCGCGCTAAGGCCTCACCCCCTGTCCCCCTCTCCGCCACTCGGAGAGGGGGGACGGCGGAGAGTTCCGCGTCTCCCGAAGAGCTTGCCCTGAGCGCAGCGAAGGGGAGAGGGGGTCAGTGGGTGAGGACTGGAGGTAACCAGGGGGCGAGCATCCCCCTCCCCGAGCACCCCCGCCCCGACTTCCAGCGGGACCAGTGGCTGAACCTGAACGGGCCCTGGCAATTCCAGTTCGACGCGCCGGACTCGGGGGAGGCCCGCGGCTGGTCTCGCGGCGACCTGACGACGCCGCGCCAGATCGTCGTGCCCTTTCCTTGGGGCAGTCCGCTGTCGGGGGTGCCGGACAGCGCCGTGATCGCCTGGTACTCCCGGTCCATCGCCGTCCCCGCCGGGTGGGCCGGGCGGCGCGTCTTCCTCGTGATCGGCGCGGCCGACTGGCGCACCACCGCATGGCTCGACGGCCGGAAACTCGGCAGCCACGACGGTGGCTACATCCCATTCGAGTTCGAGCTGACCAAATACGCGAAGGCCGGACACGAGCAGCGGCTGGTGCTGCGGATCGACGACGCGCCGCGCGCCTTCAAGCTCGAGGGCAAGCAGGGGTACGGCAATGCACGCGGCATCTGGCAGACGCCCTATCTCGAAGCGCGAGGAAGCTCACCGCTCCGCACACTGCACTTCACGCCCGACATCGACCGCGGGCGCGTGGTGGTGACGGCACGGCTGCTGGAGAAGGCGCCGCGCGACCTTGCCCTGACGCTGCGCTTCAGGAACGCCCAAGTCCCGATGGTGAGCTGGCGCGTGGCGAAGGGAGCGGACCAGGTGACGTTCGACGTGCCCATCCCGCACGCCCATCTGTGGTCGCTCGACGACCCGTTTCTCTACGAGGTGGATGCCGCCGTGGGCGACGACCGGGTACGGAGCTACTTCGGAATGCGACAGATTTCCGTCGTCAACCTTCCCGGAACCGAGTACCGCTACGTCGCCCTGAACGGCCGGCCGCTGTACCTCGAGCTCACGCTGGACCAGGCGTTCCACCCGGGCGGGTTCTATACGTATCCAAGCGACTCGTTCGTACGCGCCGAAATCCTGCGCGCCAAGAGTATCGGTCTCACCGGGCTACGCGAGCACGTCAAGGTCGAGTCGCCGCGCAAGCTGTATTGGGCCGACCGGCTGGGCCTGCTGATCATGGCGGACGTGCCCAACTCGTGGGGTGAGCCCGACTCCGCCATGCGCCACGAAGCGGAGTCGACGCTCCGCGGCATGGTGGCGCGCGATTACAACCATCCTGCCATCTTCGCCTGGGTGCTCTTCAACGAGACGTGGGGGCTGTTCACGAAAGTCCAGGGAAAACAGGCCTACCGTCCCGAGACGCAAAAATGGGTCGCGTCGGTCTATCGGGCGGCTAAGGCCCTCGACCCCACGCGCCTGGTGGAAGACAACTCGCCCTGCTGCGGCCGCGGCCATACCGAGACCGACCTGAACTCGTGGCACTCGTACCTGCCGGGCTGGGCGTGGGAGGAGCACGACCGGCTGGTGAGCGACAGCACCTACGCGGGCTCGCCATGGAATTTCGAGGCCGGCTTCCGCCAGGCGCGGCAACCCGATATCAACAGCGAGTTCGGCAACGTCTGGGGCTACGAAGGGAGCACCGGCGACGTCGACTGGAGCTGGGATTACCACCGGGCGGTGAACGCGTTCCGGCGCCACCCCAAGATCGCCGGCTGGCTGTACACCGAGCTGCACGACGTGGTCAACGAATGGAACGGCTACTGGCGCTATGATCGCTCCGGGAAAGAGACTGGCCTGGGCGAGCTGGTGGACGGGATGTCGCTGCGCGATCTGCATGCCCCGGTATACGTCGTGGTGGGCGACTCGCTCAGCCAAACCGCGGCCGCCGGGGCCGACGTGCGGGTGCCGCTGTACGCGTCGTTTCTGACGGATGGCAAGACGTGGGGCGACAGCCTCACGCTCTCCGCCCAATTGTACGGCTGGGACGCGCTCGGCGAGCGACGCGTCTATCGCGAGACGACCCGTCGCGTCCCCTACCACGCGTGGATGACCGGGCCGCTCGAGCCGCTCCCAGTCACCATGCCCGACGGGCCGGCCGTCCTCGTGCTCGCCCGCTCAAGCAATGGAACGTGATGGATGGACTGAAGGTGAACGGCGCGGGATCGGGGTTCTTCGAGTATCGCGTGGCTTGGCCCTCCGGAATCCAGCTCGCCGATCTGGACAGCGCGGTGTTCGTAGCGGAAGTCTCGTCCAAGGAGCTGTTCGGCAAGGACCGGGAAGGCAGCGGTCGGATCGAGGGCGACTTCATGCGCGGCCGGGGCACGCTCGACCCGAGCCTGAACCCGAACGCGTACCCGATGACCGACGAGCGGCTGTATCCCAGCGCCGTGACGCTGCGCATCAACGGCGTGACCGCCGGTCGGGCAGCGCTCGCCGACGACCCGGCCGACCACCGGGGTATCCTGTCCTGGCATTACCAGAAACACGACCGGCGGCTGCGCGAGGCCGGCTCCTACGGCACGCTGCTGCGTGTGGCGGTACCGCGTGACGCGCTCGAGCGCGCGGCCGCGCTGGGACAACTCGTGATCCGGCTGGAGGTCGACGCCGAGCTACCCGGGGGCCTCGCGATCTACGGCCGGCGCTTCGGGCGCTATCCGCTCGATCCGACCGTGATCTTCCTATTGCGCCGGTAACTCCGCCACGCCGGCCTGGCGCAGATATCCGCCCGCCACCGTGGCGAACTGCGCGAATGCGACCTCCGGCTCCGCGATGTCGGGGTGCCAGCGCTTCTCCCACTCGAAGCTGTAGAAGCCGCGATACCCGCTGTGCGCCAACGCCTCGATCTGCCGACGTACGGGTACCTCGCCCGTGCCGGTGAGCACATAGCGCCGGTCCTTCCCGTCGGGTCCCGCAGGCACCGAGTCCTTCAAGTGCGTGTGCCGGATGTAGCGGCCCAGCTGGCGCACGGTGTCTTCGGGCGGCTCCTTTCCCGAAACGAACGTATGGTGCGCGTCCCACAGCAGGGCCACGGCGGGGGAGGCCGTCTGCTGGAGGATCTCGAGCAACGAAGGCGAGTCGGTGAAGTCGCCGTGGGACTCGATCAGCACGGTGACGCCCTTGGGGTGGGCGTAATCGCCCAGCTCGCGCAGACCCCTGGCGATGTGCGCGAGCATCATGTCGCGCGGCACGCCCTTCACGTACTTGTTGCCGAACACGCGCACGTAGGGGGCCCGCAACGTTTCGGCGAGGTCGATGAAACGGCGGGCCTCGTCGAGCTGGGCGGCGCGCTTGGCGGGATCCTGCTCGTGCAGCTCGGCCGACGCGCCGAGGTCGGATATCCGCAGCCCGCGCTCACGCAGCTCCCGCTTCGACTCCTCGATGCGGCCGCCCTCGCGCGAGAGCTCGGGCGCGAGGGTCAGGTCCATGTTCTTCTGGAGCCCGCGCAGCTCGATCGCGGCGTAGTCGTGCGACTGGGCGAAGTCGAGAACCTGCCGCCATGTCCATGCCGGACAGCCGAGGGTGGAGAAGCCGAGCGGGAGGCGTGCGGCGGGCCTCACCCGCTGGGGTGACGCCAGGATCGCGGCGGCAGTCTCGAGGAACGCGCGGCGGGTCGTCATGGTCCGGCTCCTTCCCAGAGCCATAAGAGTGGTTGGCGAATCGGGTAGTTGCGGATCACCTCGTCAGCGCTGGGATCGGGATTGAGCGTCTTCCACAAGTCCACGTAGCGTGGCTCGTGGAGCGCCAGGCCTCCGAATAGTAAAGCCGGATCACGGACGGGCCACGCATCGAAATACATCACGTCCGGCGGCTTGGGCCAGGTGCGTTTGTCCTTGATGAAGGGGTACATGAACGCGAGCGCCCGGCGCATCCCGCGTCCGTCGGGCGTGGTGAACGTCCACGCGTCGAGCACCCACGCCAGCGTCCCCATGACGTCCAACTGAAAGAGCGAGTACCCATACGGCTTGGTGCGCGCAAGCTCTCGGGGGAAGGAGCCGTCCGCGGCCATCTGTCCGGCGACGAGCGTGTCTTCGAAGAAGCGGCGCATGCGGGCGAGCTGCTGCGCGTCGCCTACCAGGTGCGCGAACTCGGCGACCTGCAGGGCCCAAGCCGCCGCATGATTGTTGCCGCTGGTCCGCTCGTCGTTGCCGTACGGATGCGTCGTCATCCAGTGGAGGTACTGCTGGAACCATTGCTTCGTCCCCGAGAGGGCTTCGTCCCGGTACCCCAGGCGCTCGAGCACCCACGCGGCCCGCGCCACCTCCACCAGGTGAATCGTGTCGATCAGCCCCGTGCCCCGCCCCGTCGCGCGACCCTTGATCGCTTGCGCGTAGAGCAGGCTCGGGTTCATGCGGGTGGATTCGTCCGCGAACCAGGCCCGCAGGTGCGCCGCGGCATGCCTGGCGTATCCCGGGTCGCGCGTGATCACGTACGCGGCAACGAGCGCCGGGACGATTTGGCTCAGCCGCCGTATGGCATCCCGGTGAGCGACAAAGTTGGCGGGGTTCGTCTCCCCGTCGCGCCGGACGTAGGGGCTGTCGGGGCTGCGGGGATCGGGCCACCAGTAGTCGCCTTCCGAGTAGAAGTCGTGCGGCCCGCCCGCACTGTGCGGCGCGGGGATGGCGGTGATGGTCAACGGCGCGTCACGCAGATACCGCTCCGCAGCGGCAACGACGCGCGGACGCTCGAGACGGGCGAGCGCCGCGGAGTCGAGCTGCGCCGCGGCGGGCCGGGCCGCGAGCAGCGACAGCAGGACCGCACCGAACCGCCGCATGTCAAGAAAAGCGCCCGATGAACCCGCCCGCGGCGCGCAGATCGATCTTGAGCGAGTCCTGCCGGCGCAGCGTGCGGGTCACGACCCGCACCGCCGCCGGATCCTCCGGCTCGTCGCCCACGAGCAGCGTCTCGTGGACCCCGTCTCCCAGGAAGGAGAGCGGCACATCGATCGAGCGCGCCACCGGGCCATTCGCGATCACGAGGAACCACTGCGTACTCGATCGCCGCGCTAGCGCCGAGAGCTCGCCGATCTCGCTCGCCGGCAGCACGCGGGTCTCGTCCCATACCGTGGGGATGCTCTTGATCAGCTCGCCCGCGGGGTTCTCGAGAATCGTCCGGGGGTGGGCGCCATAGACGAGCAAGGGCGCGGTGAACGTCGCCGCGGTGGCGATCTGATGCGCCCACGACGTCTCGCGGCGCCGCTCGCCGAACAGCATCGGCGTGAAATCCATGGGGCCGGCGAGCATGCGGGTGAACGGCAGCGTGGTATCGTGCACCGCCCACGCCGGCATGCTCTTGCGCTCCATGCCCGACACCGCTTCCCGGTTCAGCTCGTTCGGCCAGGTACGCGATTCCCCGGCGGGTTTGTCCGCGCCGTGGAAGTCGACCATCAACCGGTGGCGGGCAGCGCCTTCGAGCGCCGCCCGGTACAGGTCCATGACCTCTTTGGCCTCGTGGTCGAAGAAATCGATCTTTACCCCCACGGCGCCGACGTCCTGTGCGTGGGCGAAGAACGCCTCCCGGGCGCCCGGATCGTGAATCTCCTTGCTGTGCTGCCACAGCCAGATCCCTACGCCGTGCCCCCGCGAGTACTCGATCAGCTCCCGCAGCTCGGTCTCATCCCACTG
>QHUT01000046.1 GCA_003222055.1 Gemmatimonadota bacterium | reverse complement strand
GCAGCCCGACGCCCAGCTGGGCGACTATCGCTACAAGGATCTGAACGGCGACGGACACTTGACCGACGCCGACAAGACGATGATCGGCAACGTGAATCCCGACTACGTCTTCGGCATCACGAACCACGTCACGTTCGGTCGCTTCGATTTCAGCGCCCTGATCCAGGGAGTGCACGGGAACAACATCCTCAACGCCAACCGGCTCCAGTTCCTCGCGCTCAACGGGTTCGGCGGCAACATTCCGCTGGAGTCCTACCGGAACGCCTTCGATCCGGTGACGAACCCCAACGGCAAGTACCCCATGGTCACCACGAACCGCGTGGGCGTGGGGCGATTCTCCGATGCCTTCGTGGAAGACGGGAGCTACATCCGGCTGAAGAACGTGCAGCTCGGCTATGAGCTGCCGCCCAGGGTCGTTCCCGGGGCGCAGTCCGCCCGGGTTTATGTCAGCGCGATCAATCTGCTCACGAGCACTGACTATACGGGCTACGACCCCGAGGTCAGCGCCTTCAGCACGACCGCCATGCGCGGCGTGGACCTGGGAAGCTACCCGCAGTCGCGCCTGGTCAGCTTCGGCATGACCTTGACCTTCTGAAAGGAGGCGCGCCATGAATCGAGCTCGTCGCGGCTGGTTGGCACTGCTGGCGTCGGCGTGCCTCTGCACCGGCGCTGCCGGGTGTCACGACCTGTTCAATCTCGACGAGCATCCGCAGACTTTCGTCGACCCAGCGAGCTACTTCAAGACCGGCGACCAGGCCATCGCGGCGGTGAACGGCATCTACGCGCCGCTGATGACCTGGGACGACTGGATCGATCCGGCCTGGCAGGAAGTGACCTGCGAAGGTCCGGACATCTTCTGCCCCGACTGGTGGGCGTTCGGTCGCCTGGGCGCAAAGACCGGCACGTGGTTCGCCGGCCGCACCTGGACCGCGAACTACCAGGTCATCCGCCGCGCCAACGACGTCCTGGGTCAGCTGGACCATGTGAGCCTCGACCCGGCCCTCGAGGAGCGCCTGCGGGGCGAGGCGCATTTCCTCCGTGGCTACGCCTATTTCGAGCTGGTCCGGCGCTACGGCGCCGTCCCGCTGCGGCTCACGCCGTACGTGCCCGACGGCACCTACGGCGACGCGCCGCGGGTGCCGATCGCGCAGGTGTATCCGGCGATCGTGAGCGATCTGAAGGCCGCCACCCAGGAGCTGCCGCCCGATTTCGCGTCGCACACATACTCGAGCGCGGACCGCGGCCGCCCCACCGCGTTCTCGGCCTGGGGTCTCCTGTCCAAAGTGTACCTCACGATGGCCGGGGCGGAGCTCGCGGGAACGTCGCTCGCCGCCGCCAAGCAGCAGTACGCCGATTCGGCGCGGCTGGCCGCGCAACGGGTGATGCAGAGCGGCTGGGTCGCCCTCGAGCCCAACTACATGCGGCTGTTCGACGGGCAGCAACAGATCAACAGCGACGAGATCCTGTTCCAGATCGGCGCGACGCACCAGGAGAACACCGGCCCCGAGATCGCGACCTTCTTCAACCCCCGGGACTACTCGACCGCGGGCGGCGGCGGAGGCGGCTTCCTGAGCATGCGGCAGGTGTTCTACACGACCTTCGACACGCTGGACCGGCGGATCGCCCCCGGCTACGCGATCTTCGCGGGGTGGAAGGAATCGTCGTCATCTGCCGATGCCGGAACGCCCGCCTGGTACCAGGGCGCTGTGCCCGACAGCATCAAGACGGCGGTCGCGGCCGACAGCCAGATCGGCTGGACCTGGACCGAATTGTGTGAGACCGTCGGCGCGAACGCCTACTTCAACCGTAGCACGCGCACGGTCGTGCAGATCTCACCACGCATCTACACGATGAAGTACATCGACCGCACCGCCCTCACGAAGAGCCAGAACGAGACGAACCCGATCATCCTGCGGTACGCGGACGTGCTGCTGGTGTTCGCCGAAGCCCAGAACGAAGTGAGCGGGCCGACGGCGGCCGCGTATGACGCGATCAATCAGGTCCGCACCCGCTCCAACGTGCCCAACCTGACACTCGGCCTGTCGCAGGCGCAGTTCCGCGACTCGGTGTGGCTGGAGCGCCGGCACGAGCTGTATGGGGAGTTCCAGGAATGGTTCGACCTGAAGCGCCAGGGCCGCTGGCTCGACATCATGAACGACCGCATCCCCGCCTATCCGGGCGGCACCGCGCCCAGCGCGTCGGTGTGCCGGCCGCGCCAGGCGTATCAGATGCTCCTGCCGATCCCCGATGCGGAGATCGGCGCGAACCGGCTCATCACCCAGAATCCCGGCTACTGAGCCGGGTCGCTTCGCGATGCAGACCGGCCGTCCAGCGCTCCGGGCTCTCCTGGTGGTCGCCGCGGTGGCCGCCTGTCATGGCAATTCCGCCGGCGTGCAGGTCCCTCCCGCTCCCACGCCCGCCCCCGCCGTGCGGGTGCAGGGGAACGGGCTCGTCGACACGGTCGGCCGCCCGGTGCGGCTACGCGGTGTGAACCGCTCCGGCGCCGAATACGCGTGCGCACAAGGGTGGGGCATCTTCGATGGCCCGTCCGACTCGGCCTCCGTGAGCGCGATCGCGACCTGGCGGGCGAACGTGGTACGGCTGCCGCTCAACGAGACCTGCTGGCTCGGGATCAACGGCGTGACGGCCGCGTACGCGGGAGCGAACTATCAAGCGGCGATCGCCGACTATGTCGGACGGCTCAACCGCGCCGGCCTGGTGGTGATCCTCGACCTGCATTGGACCGCCGCCGACACGGCCAAGGCGCTCGCGCAGGCCCCGATGCCGAATCGCGACCACACGCCGGAATTCTGGCGCCAGGTGGCCACGGCGTACGGGCACAACAACGCGGTGGTCTTCGATCTGTTCAACGAGCCGTTCCCGGACAGCAACACGGACTCGCCGGAGGCGTGGCGCTGCTGGCGCGACGGCGGCACCTGCCGCGGGATGAGCTTTCAGGCCGCGGGGATGCAGGAGCTCGTGAACGCGGTGCGGGGCACCGGCGCCACCAACGTGATCATGCTCGGCGGCGTGCAGTACGCCGCCACCCTGTCGCAGTGGCTCGCCAACCAGCCGACCGATCCTGCGAACAACCTCGCCGCCTCCTGGCACGTGTACAATTTCAGCTGGTGCCATGTGAAAAGCTGTTGGGACGGCCAGGCTGCCCCCGTCGCCCAGCGCGTGCCGCTGGTGCTCGGCGAGCTGGGGCAGAACGACCGCGGCCGTACCTTTGTAGACTCGCTGATGGACTGGATGGACGCGCGCGGCGGCAGCTATCTCGCCTGGACCTGGGATGTGTGGAAGTCGGTCTGGGACCTGATCCAGAGCTACGACGGAACACCCACGGCGTATGGGGCTACGTTCAAGACGCGCTTCGCCCGGTAGCGGCTGGGCCGACTTTGGGACGGGAGGTTCACATGACAGCGAATAGCGACGACCTAGACCGGCGAGACGCCTTGAAGCTGATCGCCGGCGGGCTCGGCCTTGCCGCCCTGGGCGGGACCGCATCCTGCGCTCCGACAGTGCGCGCTGCGTCCGCCCAGCCCCGGCTCCAGGCCGGACCTGCACCCGAGCGCTTCTTCGCCGCCCCGCCGATCGACCCGGTGCGGATCGGCTTCGTCGGCGTGGGCGGACAGGGGAGCGCCCACGTGCGCAATCTGCTGCGCGTCGAGGGATGCGTGATCAAGGCCGTGGACGACATCGTGCCCGAGAAGGTGACCCGCATCCAGGACCTGGTCGAGCAGGCGGGCTTCCCACGTCCGGCGGGCTACTCCCGCAGCCCCACGGACTTCGTGCGCATGTGCGAACAGGAGGACCTGGATCTGGTCTTCAACGCCACGCCGTGGGAGTGGCACGTCCCGATCTGCGTCGCGGCCATGCGCAACGGCAAGCACGCCGCCACCGAGGTGCCGGCGGCTTACACGGTCGAGGACTGCTGGGCCCTGGTGGAGCACGCGGAGAAGTACAGTAAGCACTGCATCATGATGGAGAACTGCACGTACGGGCGGATGGAGATGATGGTGTTCAACATGGTCCGTCAGGGCGTGTTCGGGGAGATCCTGCACGGCGAAGGCGGGTACCTGCACGACCTGCGATCCGTGAAATTCAGCCCCGAAGGCGAGGGGCTGTGGCGCCGCGCCCATTCGACGCAGCGGAATGGCAACCTCTACCCCACGCACGGTCTCGGCCCCGTGGCCAATTGCCTTGATATCAACCGGGGCGACCGGTTCGCGTCGTTAGTCTCGATGAGCAGTCCCTCCCGCGGACTGCAGCTGTACGCCCGTGAGCACTTTGCGGAGGGCGCGCCGCAGCGGCAGGAACGCTACGTTCTGGGCGACGTGAACGTCAGTTTGATCGAGACCGCAAACGGGCGAACGATCTGCGTGAGCCACGACACGAACCTGCCGCGGCCCTACAGCCGGGTCCATGTGGTCCAGGGCACCCGCGGGCTGTTCCAGGGCTACCCGGACCGCGTCTACGTCGAGGGTCGGAGCAAGCCGGACGAGTGGGACCCGGCGGAAGCGTACCTGGCCGAGTTCGACCACCCGCTGTGGAAGCAGATAGAGGAGAAGAGCCGGGGTGCCGGGCATGGCGGCATGGACTACCTCGAGGATTACCGGCTCATCAAGTGCCTGCGCGAAGGGGTGCCCACCGACATGAACGTGTACGACGCGGTGGCCCTCAGCGTCGTCACGCCGCTCTCCGAGTGGTCGGTGGCGAACGGCAGCCGGCCCGCCGAGTTTCCGGACTTCACCCGGGGCCGCTGGAAGACGTGGCCGCGGCTGGGGATCGTCACGGCGTGACCGACACGGCACCACGCGCGCTGGTAACCGGTGGAGCGGGCTTCATCGGCTCCCATCTCGTCGATCGCCTGCTGGCGGACGGCCGCCGGGTGTGCGTGGTGGACGATCTGTCCACGGGATCGGCCAGCAATGTCCCGCCGGAGGTCCGGTTTCAGCGAGTCGACATCTGCGATCTGGCCTCGCTCGGTGAAGTCTTCGCCGCCTTCCGGCCGGACGTCGTGTTCCACGCGGCGGCGCAGACGGACGTGCGCCGGTCGACGCGCGAGCCGGACTTCGACGCGCGGGTGAACGTGCTGGGCGGCCTGAACGTGCTGCGCGCGGCCGTCGCCGTCGGAGCGCGACGTATCGTCTACGCGTCGTCGGCCGCGGTGTACGGCGATCCCGAGCGGCTGCCCGTGTCCGAAGCCGATCCCACTCGTCCGATTTCCGAATATGGCGCGAGCAAGCTCGCATTCGAGCATTATCTCAGCGCCCACGCGGCACGCGGGCTGATCGAGTACGCCGTGCTGCGCTACGCCAACGTGTACGGGCCGCGCCAGCGGGCCGATGGGGAGGCCGGAGTCGTGGCGATCTTCGCGCGACAGATGCTGGCCGGCGAGCCGGTGGCGATCTTCGGCGACGGCAGGAAGACCCGCGACTACGTGTACGTGAGCGACGTCGTGGAGGCGACCATTCGGGCGGCCGCCGGACCCTCGGGTGTCGTCGCCAATATCGGGTGGGGGCGGGAGATCTCGGACATCGAGCTGTTTCGCGAAGTGGCGGCCGCCACGGGATACACGCATGACCCGACCCGCGCCCCGGACCGGCGGGGCGACATATCGCGGATCTGTCTCGACGCCGCCGCTGCACGGCGCACCTGGGACTGGCGTCCGTCCGTGCCGCTAGGGGACGGCGTGCGACGGGTGGTGGAGGGCGCAAAGGCCAAGCCCGAGCTCGCGAGGTAGGCCATGGGCGCGCCGGCACTCGTCATCCTCGCGGCCGGGGTCGGCAGCCGTTATGGCGGGCCGAAGCAGATCGAGCCCCTCGGGCCGGGCGGCGCGACGCTGCTCGATTATTCCGTCTACGACGCGCGGCGCGCGGGCTTTGGGAGGATCGTCGTGGTCACCCGGCCGGAGCTCGCGGCGGCCTTCGAGCGGATCGACGCGACGGTCGCACTCCAGCGACTCGACGATGTGCCCGGACCCGTACCGGCCGGACGCACGAAACCGTGGGGCACGGGCCACGCGGTGCTGGCGGCGGCCTCCCACGTCGACGGCCCGTTCGCCGTGGTGAACGCGGACGACTTCTACGGCCGCGACGGGTTCACGCGGGCGGCAGAGTTTCTGGCGGCGCGGCCCGCGGGCGAATCGCTCGTGACGTTCGCCATTATCGCGTACCCGCTGCGCGACACGCTCAGCGCCGCCGGCGGCGTAAACCGGGCGGTCTGCCGCGCCGATGGGGAGGGGTGGCTCGAGTCCATGGAGGAAGTCGTGGACACCCGGCATCTGGGAGATGGCACGTACGAAGGAACCGATGCCCGCGGCCGGCCGGTGCGGCTCGCGGGGGACGCGCTCGTCTCGATGAACCTGTGGGCGTTCACGCCCGCGGTGTTCGCGCTGCTGCGGAGCCGGTTCGCAGAGTTCCTGCGCCAGGACACGGCCGGACGGAGCGAGTTCCTGATTTCGCACGGGATCCGGGACGCGGTGCGCCGGGGCGAGGCGCGGGTGCGGCTGCTGGGCACGCAGGGCAAGTGGCTCGGCGTGACCTACCCGGACGACCGCCCGCGCGTCGCGGCGGCGCTGAGCCAGCTCGTGGCCGCGGGTGAGTACCCGGAGCGGCTCTGGGGATGAAACTCGACACCCTCGATTGGATCGTGCTGGCGCTCTACGGCGTCGTCTGCGTCGCCATCGGCCTGGCCGTGGTGCGCCGCGCCGGTCAAGGCCGCCAGGAGTTCTTCCTCTCCGGGCGCCGCCTGTCGTGGTGGCTCCTGGGCGTGTCGCTCGTGGCCACGACGTTCTCGACCGACACGCCGAACCTCGTCACCGATCTCGTGCGCACCGGCGGCGTGAGCCAGAACTGGGTCTGGTGGGCCTTCGCGGTCACGGGCATGTGCACCGTGTTCTTCTACGCCAAGCTGTGGCGCCGCTCCGCGGCCCTCACCGACATCGCGTTCTACGAGGTCCGCTACTCCGGCAAGCCGGCGGCGTTTCTCCGGGGTTTCCGGGCGATCTACCTGGGCGTGTTCTTCAACGTGATGATCATGGCCTCGGTCAATCTCTCCGCGACCAAGATCGCGGGCGTGATGCTCGACTGGGATCGCCACACGGCGGTGCTCATCGGCGGCGCCGTCACCGTGCTGTACGCGGCCAGCTCCGGGCTGTCGGGAGTCGTCTTGACCGATTTCGTCCAGTTCCTGATCGCGATGGTCGGGTCCGTGACGGCCGCGGTCGTGGCGCTCGGGCTGCCCCAAGTCGGCGGCCTGTCGGGGCTGTTCGCCCACCCCGCCGTGATCGGGCGCCTGTCGCTCCTGCCCGACTTCTCCGATTGGAGCACGGCGGCCGCCGTCCTGCTCGTGCCGCTCGCGGTGCAGTGGTGGAGCACGTGGTATCCCGGCGCCGAGCCGGGAGGTGGGGGGTACGTGGCGCAGCGCATGCTCGCCGCGCCCACCGAGCGCGACGCCATGCGCACGACCCTGCTGTTCAACGTGCTCCATTACGCCGTGCGGCCCTGGCCGTGGATCATCGTGGCGCTGGCGTCCCTCATCGTCTATCCCGACCTCGCCTCCATCGCCGCTCGGTTCCCGCGGATCGACCCGGCGATCGTGCGGAACGACCTGGCCTACTCCGCGATGCTCGTGTATCTCCCGCACGGGCTCCTCGGCCTGATGATCGCCTCGCTCGCGGCGGCGTACATGTCCACCATCAGTACCCACCTCAACTGGGGCGCGTCCTACGCGGTCGAGGACTGCTACCGCCGATTCGTGGCGCCCCACAAGGACGAACGTCACTACGTGCGGGTGGGGCGCGGCGTCACGGTGGGGCTGATCGCGCTCGCGTCGGCCCTGTCGCTCTGGCTCCACAACTCCTACCAGGCGTTCCAGATCTTGCTCCAGATCGGCGCCGGGACCGGACTGATCTTCCTGTTGCGCTGGTTCTGGTGGCGGATCAACGCGTGGAGCGAGATCGCCGGCATGGCGATCTCGTTCGTGGTCGCCGTGTACTTCCAGTTCGTGCACACGGCGCTCGGGCTCGCGCCGCTCGCCCCCACGCTCCAGCTCGTGACCGGGGTCGCGATCACCACCGTCGGGTGGCTGGCCGTGACGTTCGCGACGCCGCCCACCGACCGCGCCACCCTCCAGACGTTTTATGACCGCATTCGACCCGTGGGCCCTGGCTGGAGCCGCGCCGTGACGACCCGGCCGGCGACCCCTGGGGAAAGCGTCACCGCCGCCTTCCTGTGCTGGTTCCTGGGCTGTGTCGTCATCTACGCGGCGCTGTTCGGCACAGGATACCTGTTGTACGGGAAGCCGCTGCCCGGGATCGTGTGCCTGGTGGGGGCGGGCGCGGCGGGGTGGGGCTTGTTCCGCACGCTGCCGCGGGTGGGGTTCGAGTAGGGGCTAGGGGTTAGGGGCTCGGGGCTAGGGCATGCCAGCCCGAGGCCCGAGCCCCTAGGCCCGAGCCCCTCTTGGGGGTTGGGCCGGGGCTGCCCCGTTATGATAGTGTGCACCCCGAGGACGAGCGTCTCTATCTCCTGTTAGACCGCTACCTGGCCGGCGAGGCGTCGGCCAGAGACGCGGAGGCCGTGCAGGAGTGGCTCGCGGATGACCCCGAGCACGCCCGGCTCCTGGACGACCTGCGGCTCATCAAGCGTGTCATAGCCGACAAAGCACCGCACAGCAGCACCGATGCGGCCTGGGCGAAGGCGGTCGCAGCGCTCGAGGTCGCCCGTGCCCCGCAGCCGCGCGTGTCGCGGCGGCTGCTCGTGGCGGCGCTTGCCGCCGCGGCGGTCGTCATCGTGCTGATCGGCGGAAAGGGCTTGCTGCGGCGGGCGCCCGAGTGGAGTGAGCACGCCACCGCCGCCGCGCAGCGCGCGGTCATCCGCCTGCGAGACGGCACGCAGGTCACCCTCGCGCCCCAGAGTCGCCTGCGCTATCCGGCCGACTACGGCACAGCGCGCCGCGAGTTGTATCTCGACGGCGAAGCGTATTTCCAGGTCACACCCGACTCACAGCGTCCGCTCCGCGTCCACACCGCCGCGAGCGTCACCGAAGATCTGGGGACCGCGTTTGTGATCCGGGCGTATGCCGATCAGGTCGCGACCGAAGTGGTCGTGGCCGAAGGGCGCGTGGCGCTCTCGCGGGCCGATACGGCCGCGGCGTCCCGCGCACCCGCGCTGGTGCTCGAGGCCCGGGACCTCGGCCGGCTCGATCCGAGCGGCGTCGCCACGTTGCGACGTGGGGTCGACGTCGGGCGGCAGCTCGCGTGGACCAGGGGGGTGCTCGCCTTCGACGGTACGCCGCTCGGCGACGTGGTGCTCACGCTCGGGCGGTGGTACAACGTCGAGATCCGTCTGGCTGATCGCGCGCTCGCCGTGCGCCGTCTCACGGCGACTTTCCAGAACGAGCCGATCGACCTGGTGCTTCAACGGATTGCATTGACCGTAGGCTTGCGTGTCGAGCGCGCTGACGGATCTGTCATCTTGCTCCGGAACGGTAGGTGACCATGATGCTCATGTACCGCGTTGCGTCGTCTCCTCTCGTGCTCGCGTTGGCAATGGCGGTGTTCCCGCACGGCGCCACCGCGCAATACGCGGGCGACCCGACCGAAAGCCGGGCCCCGCGATTCCTCCTGGCCATGGCCGAGCGCTCCAAGCCGGTGCCGGTTGATCTCAAGCGATCGGCGTTCTTGCGCCGGCCGCTGTCGCTCGCGTTCGACGGCGCCACGCTCAAGCAGGCTCTGGCGGAGATCTCGCGGCAAGCGGGACTGAGCCTGGTCTATGCCGACGACGTGTTGCCGGCCGGGGCGCTCGTCAACCTGCGTGCGGGCCGCATCACGGTAGCGGCGGCGCTGACGGACGTGCTGCTCGACGCTGGCGTCGACATCGTGTTCACGCCGGAGGGAAGGGCCACGCTGGTGAAGCGCCCGCCGGGGCTGGCCTTGCAGCTGGGCACGATCACGGGGACGGTGACGGCCGCGGGAACCGGCGCTCCCCTGCCGCGGGCCATCGTCAGCGTCGTCGGCACCCGGCTGAGCGCCGACGCCGATGCCACCGGTCACTATACGCTGAGCGGCGTGCCGGTGGGGACACAGCGGGTGCGCGCCCGGATGCTCGGCTATGCGGCCGTCGACACCAGCGTGGTGGTCACGGAGGGGCAGGCGACCGTGCTCGACCTGCAGCTCAAGGCGCAGGCCATCGAGCTGGAGGCGGTTGTCGCAGTGGGGTATGGCGAAAAGAAGCGCGAGAATCTCACCGGCGCCGTTGCGTCGGTCGGTGCGGAACAACTGGAAGATCGCCCCGTCACCAATACGGTGGCGGCCCTGCAGGGCGCAGTCCCCGGTCTGCTGGTGCAGCGCGGTTCGGGGCAGCCAGGAGTGGAAGGATTCAGTCTCAACCTCCGGGGCGTTTCGTCGGTTCCCAGCGATAAGGACAAACTGTTCGCCGCCAACGGCGGCAATTCCCCGCTGGTGCTGATCGACGGGATCCCGGGCAACCTCGATCTCTTGAACCCGGCCGACATCCAATCGATCGACGTCTTGAAGGACGCCGCCGCGTCCATCTATGGCGCTCGCGCCGCGAACGGCGTGTTTCTCGTGACCACGAAGAAAGGAAAGCGCGGGGCGCCGACGGTGACGTACAGCTCGAACGTCGCGACCACCCATTTGTCAGGGATGATGGATACGCCCAATAACTACCAGATGGCGATCATGGATAACGAGGCGAACATCCACGCCGGCGCGGCGCCGATGTATACGCCCGACCTGCTGGCACGCGTGAAAGCGGGTGATCCAAATCCCATCCCGCATCCCCTGTACGCCAGCTCGGGGTGGATGCTCTTCTTCACGTCGACCGACTGGAGACGCGCCGTCTTTGAAAACGGCTTCGAGCACAAGCAGACGCTCACCGTGTCGGGGGGAGGCGCGAATTCGGCCTACTACGTGTCGGGGACCTATGCGGACCAGCAAGGGGTCATTCGCTACGCTGACGACGGCAACAAGCGCTACAATCTCAGGCTGAATTTCGACTACGACGTTTCCCAGCGGATCCGCCTGGAATCCAAGCTGGCCCTGGACAATCAGGACATGTCGGATGTCGGAGGGATCGGCGCTCGACGCGTGATGGTGGAAACGATTTTTGGAATGCCCAATCATCCCATCTACACGCAAGGTGGTCAACATTTCTTTGCGCAAGGTGGCTGGGGGAACGCGGTCGCCCAAGCCGAGGAAGCGGCTACGGCGCACTTCAATACGCGGAGTGTCAGCACGAATTTCAAGGCGATCGTCGACGTGGTGGAGGGCCTGAGGCTCAACCTCCAGGCCGGCATCGATTACCGAACGCAGAATAACACGGACATCGGCAAGAGCTTTCCCCTCTACCGGTGGGACAACAGCGGCGTGGCCTACTATTCGATCGCGAATCCCGATCAGAATTGGGTTACCAGGTCGGATTCGGAAGGGACGCACCGGAACTACATCGGTTACGTCCAGTACAGCAGGCTATTTGCCGACAAGCATCAGGTCGAGATCATGGCGGGCGCTTCGCACGAAGACAGCGACATCGACCAGTTCAGCGCGGGCAGAAGCGACTTTCTAAACCAGGACGTGTGGGGACTAGGACTCGGATCGTCTGCTACCATGTCCAACAACGGCGGCGGTGAGCACTGGACGCTTCGGTCGGGATTTTCCCGCCTGAGCTACATGTTCAAGAACAAGTACATGCTGGATGCGAACCTGCGATGGGATGGCAGCTCGCGCTTCGCGCCCGATCACCGCTGGGGATTCTTCCCGGGCGTCGCCGTCGCGTGGCGTGTCTCGGAAGAGCCGTTTGGCCGGCGTCTGGCCACGTTCGACAACCTGAAACTCCGGGCGTCCTATGGCGAGACCGGCAATCAGGAAGGCATCAACCTCTACGACTACTTGCAGCTGATCACCATCGGCCGACCGTGGCCGTACGATCGGGGGTATCCGTTCGGACAAGGCGGTCAGGATCAGCCCGCGTTTTTGTCAGGAATGGTCTCCAAGAACAGAACGTGGGAGACGATCGCCACCAGCAATGTCGGCGTGGATGCGACCATGTTCTCGTCCAAGCTCGACGTGACGCTGGATTATTTCATCAAGCGAAACAAGGACATGCTGATTCCGGTCGCCTATCCCAGCCTGCTGGGTGCGGTGCCCCCATACTCCAACGCCGGTCAGCTGAAGACCTGGGGGTTCGAGACGTCACTGGGATGGAAAGGGCACGCCGGTGGAATTGAATATTCCGCCCGGGTGCTGCTCAGCGATGCCAAGAACAAGGTCGTCAATTATGGCGGACAGGACACGTATGTGCTGGGCCTCAACTACGTCCGTCAGGGCTACCCCGTCAATACGTATTTCGGCTACGTGTTCGACGGGTTGATCCGCACCCAGGCGGAGCTCGATGCCTATAAGAAGCTGCAAGGCGTCCCATCGGACATCGGCATCGGCGATGCGAAGTACAAGGACGTCAACGGCGATGGCAAGATCAGCCTGTACGGCGATACGCCGGGTCAGGATGGCGATGTGGTCAATCTGGGGAGTGCCACCCCGCGGTATACGTATGGCCTGAATCTGGGTGTGAACTGGAAGCACTTCGATCTGGGTCTCTTCATGCAGGGCGTTGGGAAGCGGACGCTGATCAGGACCGACGACTACAGCATGCCCTGGAGCGACTGGTGGAGACAGCCTCCGCTGTTCTATTACGGCAATACCTGGAATGAAGATCGCCCCAATGCGCC
>QHUT01000045.1 GCA_003222055.1 Gemmatimonadota bacterium | reverse complement strand
GTCCGGCTCGGTGACGTCGGCGATGTAGGCGAACGAGGTGGAAAAACTCGATGCCGTGATCCCCGAAAGCACACGCCCCACGAACAGCCACCCCACGGTGGGCGCGAGCGCCATAATCCCGTAATCGAGCCCCAGGCCGAGGCACGACAACAGGATCACCGGGCGGCGGCCCACCCGGTCCGACAGCGCCCCCAGCACCGGCGCGAACACGAACTGCATCGCCGCCCACACGGTGCCGAACAGACCGAGCGCGCCCGCGGCGCTCGCGTCGTTGCCGCCCTCGAGCTGGATGACGAGCTTGGGAAATACCGGCGCGATGATGCCGAGCGCCAGCATGTCCAAGAGCACGGTGCCGAAGATGAACCAGAAGGTGGCGCGTCGCACAGGGGGGCGCCCGGCTAGAACCGCCCGACCAGCCCGGCGATCGCGGAGCGGCAACCCTGCTGCAAGTCCCGCTCGACGCCCGAGCACAACGCCTTCGCCTGCACGTCGGAATGGTAGTAGTACACGAAGTCCAGCACGGCGCCGAGCACGCAATACGAGCGCTGCTCGTGATCGCGGCCGAGCTTGCAGGTCGCCACCGTAGCAGGCACCTGGTCGCGGCTGAGGGTCGCCGCGTCCCGCCCCAGGCTCCGATAGCAATTGGCTCGAAACGGCGGGCCGACGCGCGCGCACAGCGCGAACACCTGGGCGAAATCGCCCTGCACCACGCCCAAGGCGTACGACGTCTGCATGTCGAAACATTCGGACTTGTATTTCTCCGCCACGGCAGTGCACGGATAGAGCGGCTCGCTCGGCTTCAGGTACTTGCTGTAGTGCCCGCCATGCGCGCCGTCCACGATCAGGTTCTCCATGAAGACTCCGTTGACGCAGGCGTTCTGCTCCATGGCGCCCGTCAGGCCGTCGCAATCGTGCAGCGCGTCGAACAGCTCGTCACTGCGAACGGCCATGATCGCATGTCCCAGGCCGTGAACGCAGTTGAAGTAGTCGAGGGACTTCCGTTCTTTTCCCGGAACGCCGGCACATACGCCGTCGAGATCGCTCAGCAGTTGCGTGGATCCTCGCGACAATGCGAAGCCCTGCATCACGCCGTGATAGTATCCCGACCCGCAGGCGTTGTCGCCGTGACGAAACGCCTCGGCGACGTCGCCGTACTGCGCCATCGCCGCCTGGCCGATCGCGTGCGTGATCGCATGGCACAACCGCTGCATCTTGGGATCGGCGCCGTATCCCGCTTTCAACGCCGCGAAGGCTTCGGCCACGCCTTGCCGAGCCACGATCGAGCGGTAGCGCTGCTCGTAGCATCCCAGCGCGAGGCTCGGGTCGTTGGGGCAACGGGTGCTCGCCGGACCGTGCGGCGGCGTGAACGCGTGAGAGCCGAGAATGCCCGCCGCGGCAACCGCGAGCAAACCGACGGCGATGATTCCCGTCCGGCCCGTGAGTTTCATGCGTCGCACCATAACACGGGCAGGGGACCGGACGGAAGCGCGTATCTTTCCCTTATGAACGGTCTCACCCTGCCGGCCCTGCTCGCCGCCCTCGGCGCGCTCGGTTGCGCCACCAACCCGGCCACGGGCGCGCGGCAGATCATGCTCGTGAGCGAGTCCCAGGAGATCGCCATGGGGCGCGACTACGACCGGCAGGTCGTGGCCTCCATCGGGCTCTACCCGGACTCGGGGCTCCAGCGCTACATCCAGCGGTTCGGCCTGCGGCTCGCCGCCACCTCGGAGCGGCCCAACCTCCCCTGGACGTTCCGCGTGGTGGACGACCCCGTGGTCAACGCCTTCGCCCTTCCCGGCGGATTCATCTACGTGACGCGCGGTATCCTCGCGCACCTGAACTCCGAGGCGGAGCTCGCCGGCGTGGTGGGACACGAGATCGGCCATGTGACGGCACGTCACTCGGCGAGCCAGATGAGCAAACAGCAGCTCGCCCAGCTCGGCCTCGCCGTGGGCGCGATCGCGAGCCCCGAGCTGGGGCGCTACGCCGGTCTCGCGGGCCAGGCGCTCGGCGTGCTGTTTCTCAAGTATTCGCGCGACAACGAAAGCCAGGCGGACGAGCTGGGGCTGCGCTATCTGCGCCGGGGGCAATACGACCCGCGCGAGATGCCGCACGTGTTCGAGATGCTCACGCGCGTGAGCCAGGCGCAGGGCGGGGGCCGCGTCCCCGAATGGCTCGCCACCCACCCCAACCCGGAAAACCGCCGCGGCCGGATCGAGCAGGAGATCGCGGCCGGGCCGCAGAGCTTCGCCGGGACCGTGGTGAACCGCGACGCCTACGTGCAGCGCCTCGACGGACTGGTGTTCGGGAGCAACCCGCGGGAGGGATATTTCAAGGGTGGCGAATTCTTCCATCCCGAGCTGCGTTTCCGGATCACCTTCCCGGACGGATGGCAAACCCGTAATGAAAAACAAGCCGTGGCGGCCACGAGCTCCGAGCAGGACGCGGTGGTCGAGCTGTCAGTCGCCAAGGAGGCGAGCGCCGACGCGGCGGTCAGGGCGTTCCTCGGTCAGCAGGGGTTTACGGGCGGTTATCCCACGCGCACCAGCGTCGGTGAGCTACCCGCCGTGAGCGCCGCCTTCGCCGCAGCGACGGACAACGGCACGCTGCGCGGGACCGTCGTCTGCGTCGAGCACCGCGGCGCCGTGTACCGCATCGCCGGCTACGCTGTGGAGGCGCGCTGGCCCGGCTACCAGGCGACGGTCGAGCGCGCGCTCCACAGCTTCCACGCGCTCACCGATCCCGCAGCGCTCAACGCGCAGCCGCAGCGCGTCACCCTCGTCACGCTCGATCGGCGCACCACGATCGAGGAGCTGGCGCGCCAGCGGCCGTCGCCTGTTCCGGCAGCGACGCTCGCGCTCCTCAACCAGGTAGAGCCTGAGACGCCGCTGGACGCCGGCCGGTTGGTGAAATGGGTGGTGGGTGCGCCGCTACCCTAGGCCGACGAGGCGGCGGCCGTGTTCACTCCCAACAGGCCGTTGATCGGGCAGACGCGGGTGCGCGCCGTCTGAAACGCGCCGATCGCGACGAACAGGCCCGCGATCAGTCCCCAGTAGCCCTTGTGCACCAGCGGTAGCCACGCGTCGAGCACGGACAGCGCCAGCAACGGATAGCCGAACACCGCGGTGCCGTCTTTGAACCCGCCCATCGCGAACAGAATCCCGACGTACATCATCGCCGCACACACGATCCAGGTGAGAAACCCCAGGGCCTGGAAGAAGCCGTCCAGCGCCGTGAGACCCCCGATGATCGCCAGCGTGCCGGCCACCTGACGCGCCCGGGCGTCGAACGGACCGACGTTGATGCCAGCCTGCGCCATGGAGCTACCTCCGGTGGGTGCGAGTACAGTAAGAAGGATGGCGTGCATACCGGACCCGCGGTAGTATCGGGGGAACCCCCAGCCGGAGTAGGCGCATGGCGACCGTTCAGGACATTCTCGCCAAGAAGGGCAGCAACATCATCTCCGTCACACCGCAGGAGACGGTGCTGCGCGCCGCGCAGCTCATGAACGAGCGTGGCATCGGGGGATTGGTCGTCACCGACGGCGGTCGGCTGGCGGGAATCTTCACCGAGCGCGACATCCTGCGGCGCGTGGTGGCCCAGCGGCTCGACCCGGCGGTGGCGCGCGTCGCCGACGTCATGACCGCGCCCGTCACGGCGTGCGCGCCCGACACGCCGGTCGACGAGTGTGCCGCCCTCATGACGGCGAAGCGCATCCGCCACCTGCCGGTGGTCACCGACCGCGGCCTGGCTGGGGTGATCACCATCGGCGACGTGATGGCCTTCCAGGTGAGCGAACAGCAGGCCACCATCGACTACATGCACCACTTCATGTTCGACCTCCGGTAACGCCACATCCGGCAACGCCTTACCCGGTAACGCCTTACCCGGGAACGTGTCACACGTCGTTGTACGTCGCGCCGGCGTCGTTGCATATTGGTGCCCCCTATGGCCATCGGCGACGTCTGGCTGTTCCGCATCGTGCATCAGGACACGGGCAAGCCCGCGCAGGGCGTGCCCGTGACCGTGCTCGACAAGGGTGGCAATGCCGCCGGCCACTGGGTGAGCGACGCCGACGGGATCGTGGCCGTCCCGCGCCGCGACATCCTCAAGCTGCGGCTGCGGGTGGGACTGCGCAGCGAGGATCCGATCGAGCTCGCCACGGCCACGCTCGGGGCCGAGCCGACGCCGCTGGCCGCGCCCAGCCAGTTGCCGCCCTCCACGAGCGGAGCGGGCGAGCGGGTGGTGCGCGACCTGCAGGCGGTGCATCCCGCTTCAGCCGCGGGAGCGCCCCCCCCACCCGCGCGCGGGCCCGATCCCGTGGACGTGCCGGGGCACGTCCTCTACTTCCAGCGCCTCGCCCTGTTCGCCGAGCGCGCGCCCGCCGCGGCCGGCGGGGCGCGCGACCCCGTCGCCGACTTCTTCTCGCTCGCGAGCGACGGGCCGAGCGGCATGCGTTATGGCGCGCTGATCGAGGTGGAGGAGTACTGGCAGTCGCTGGGCGTGCAGTGGGGCGAGCTGCTCTACAGCGCGACCCTCACGCCGGGAGACGAGGCCAAGCTCGCGGTGCTGGACGGTCGCTGGCGCCGCGAGGCCGAAGGGCGCGAGCGGCCGCTGCAGATCCTCGCCCGCATGGTCGGCACGTCGATGCTGGGCGACCTGGTGAGCGCCCTCCGGCCGGAGCTGCAGCTCGACGCGCTCACGCTCACCGAACCGGGGCTCGACGCGGCCGCCGCCGACACCGTCCAGATGATCCGGGACCGCACCGAGCGCATGAGCAACGCGCTGCGGCGCCGCCCGCTCGGGGTCGTCGATGCCCCCGCCGACGCACCCGCCACCGGCGCCGTGCGAACAGTTCGGAACACGACCCGCGATCGCCTCGTCACGTTCCACTTCTTCGAGCCGCTCGAGCGGTTCAAGGTGATGGTGCGGAGTCCGCGGGCCCGGCCCGTGATCTTCGTGCCATTCCGGCTGCCCAACGTCGCCACACAGGACGTGGTGCGGCGCTTCGGCTACCTGTTCCGCCGCACGCTGCTCGATCGTGGCATGCTGCCCGACCTGGAGCGGCTGCTGGGCGGCGACGAGGCCGGCGTGCCGGCCGGTGCACGCGGCCGGCTGCTCGAGCACATCGAGGCGAACCTGCTGTACTACTCGACCGCGATCATCTCGGCGGGCGATCCCGCCGCGCGTCACGTGGCGCTCTCCAAGCTGCGCGACCCGGCGGGGCGGCCACTCACCGACGTGATCGAGAACACGGTGGTGGGCCGCATCGGCAATGCCATCGCGCTGCCGCTGCGCTCCGCCGCACAGCTCCCTGCCGAGTGGCGCGACGCCCTGGCGGCGTACCACGCGAAGCCGCTGCGCGTGACCGAAGGGTTCGTGGTCACGATTCCCCATCCCGGCGTATGGGTCAGCGCGCAGGCCCACGAGCCGATGCAGCAGCAGGCGGATTCGCAGGAGGCGGCCGGGTGACGACGCCGTCGCGCTGCTTCCCGACGCAGGGCCCGCCGCCGCGGGCTTTTTTTTGGTCCGCGCTCGCGTTAGCCCTGGCGGCCTGTGCGGCGCAGGCGCCCGACGTCGTGCCGCGGGCGGCGAGAGACACGGCCGCGGCGGCGCCTCCGGCGCCGCGGATCGCGCGCGATACGGCACTGGAGCAGCGCGCGGCACGGCTGGAGCTGCGGCTGCTCGAGCGCGACGCGCAGCTCGAGGAGCTGCAGGCGCGGCTCGACGAGGCGCGCCAGGAGGTAGTGCGGGCCATGGCGAAGCTCCAGACCGTCGCGAGCCGTGCCGAGGCGGCGTCGGCGATCGCGGAAGCGGAAATCGCCCTGCAGTCGCTCCGCGCCGCGACCGTGGCGCAGTCGGCGACGGACCTGTCGCAAGCCACGACGCTGCTGCAGCAGGGGAGCGCCGAATTCGCGAAGCAGAACTATGGCGGGGCGCTGTACCTCGCGAACCAGTCCAAACGCGTCGCCGGCGTGGGCAGGAGCCGGTTGGGCGGCGAGGGGCGGGCGCCGCTGCGCGCGGGCGAAGTGCCGTTCGCCGTCCCCGTGCGGCTTCAGGCGAGCGCGCGGGGCAATGTGCGGGACGGGCCGGGCGGCGGGTACAAGGTGCTCTTCACCGTGGAGCCGGGCATCGCACTGACCGGCTACTCCTATGTGGACCAGTGGGTGCGGGTCGCGGACGAGAACGGGCGCGGCGGGTGGATGTTCTTAGGTCTCGTCGGGCGGCGCGAGGCCCGTTAACGCACGGCGCGCAGCACGCGGTTTCGCCCCTCCCGCTTCGCCTGGTACAACGCCGCGTCCGCGCCCGCCAGCAGCTCCTCGGGGGATTCGCCGTCCTCGGGGCACTGCGCCACCCCCACGCTGAGCGTCAGTTTCCCGCCCACCTGCTCGTCGCGCGCCAGCCGCGCCTGAATGCGTTGCGCCGTCTCCGTCGCGCCCGCCGCCTCGGTCTCCGGCAGCAGGACCACGAACTCTTCCCCCCCATAGCGCGCGGCGCAGTCCACGTCGCGCGTGGACTCCTTGAGGATCGTGGCCACGCGCGCCAGCGCGGCGTCGCCCGCCAGGTGGCCGTACGCGTCGTTGTATTCCTTGAAATGATCCACGTCCAGCATGAGCAGCGTGAACGGGTGCTCGAGCCGGCGTGCGCGGCGGAGTTCGTTCGCGAGCGCCTCCATGACGTAGCGCCGGTTGAACAGCGTGGTGAGGTCGTCGGTGATCGAGAGTCGCTCGAGCTCGCGCCGGCTCTCGCGCAACCGGGCCACCATGTCGTTGAACACCTCCGTCACGTAGCCGAGCTCGCCGCCGCCTACCACCGGCAGGTCGACGGCGAGGTCGCCCCCGGCGACCCGGGCGGCGCCGTGCGTCAGGCGGTCGAGCGGTCGCGTGATGAGGAGCCCGAGCAGGTAGGCGAGCAGGCCCACGCCCACGAGCAGCGCCGCCACGATCAGCACCGTGACGTTGCGGAGACGGGTGACCTGTCGGAACGCTTCCGCCGCGGGAACCTGGACCAGCACGGCCCAGTCGACATGCGGCACGCGCTTGGCCGAGGCGACTACGCGGTCGCCTTGCAGGCCCGTGAATTCGAGCGGGAGTCCCTCGTGCTCGAGCAACCGCCCGACGACGGCGCTGTCGAGGTGCCGTTGCATCAGGGCCTCGCGCTCCGCCTCCGACCCCACCAGGGGCTGGCCCCCGGCGGTGATGAGGTACACCCGACCGGTCGCTCCCGCGGCGAAGCGCCGCAGCAGGTGGTGCACCGCGGCGAGGTCGAGCTTCGCGGTGAGCGCGCCGAGGAAGCGCCCTCCCGTCTGATAGATGGGGACGGCGAAGACGACGACGTCTTTGCCGAGCGCGCCGTCCCGATACGCGTCACCCAGCACGGCATTGTCCGCCCGGATGGTCGCGGCCCAGTTCGCCGGCAGATGGGCGGGCGCCGCCTGCCGGGCGGTCGTCGCTACCGCCTCTCCTTGCGGGTTCACCACCAGCAGCTCCGGATAGTCAGCGAAGCGCTCGCGCACCGAGCGCAGGTAGTCGGTGAGGCGCGCCAGAGCGGGGGCGCCGCCTCCGCGCGTGATCCGGTCGAGGTTCTCCGACACCTCGTACGAGCTGGCGAACACGCGCAGCTCGTACAGACGCTCCTTGACCCACAGATCCATTTCGCGCGCGGTCTGCGCGCTCACGCTCTGGAGCTCGCCCGTGATCTTCTCGGTGAGCGAGCGCTTGTTCTGGAGGTAGGAGATCCAGGCCGTGTTGAGGGAAGGGATGAGGGTCGCGAGGATGCCGAACACCAGCATTTTGCTGCGGATGCTGTCCAGCCGCAGCAGTCGCAATCCCCGCGAGACTACCCGCTCCCAGGACGACATGCGGTCCTAAAAGTTCGGCTCGTCGGCGGTGGGACCGTACACTGCGGGGACGGGGACGCCGTTGAGTCGCAGATACACGGTGAGCTGACCGCGATGATGCACCAGGTGATTGAGCACCGTGCGGCGGTACACCCTGAACTTCGGGTTGGTGTCCACCGTCCGGCCCGCGACCTTGAACGCCCACGGCTTCTTGAACTCCGCGTCGGGGGTGCGGGCGATGGCCGCGCGCGCCGCGGCCGCGTTGCGGTCGAACAACTCCAGGATGCGGGCGGTGCTCTCGAGCGCCTCGAACTTGGGTGGCGGCCCGCCCGGTGGCATGATGTCGAGCTCGTCGAGCGTCACCGCGTGTACCGCCCACGCCGGCAGCTCGGCGACCAGCGTCGCCAGCCGACCGAGTGTCATCGACTTGGGATGCGGCTTCCAGGAAGACTTGCCGTCGGGGACCCGCTCGAGCACGCGGCGCGTGGCGGCGATCTCCTCATCGAATTCTGGAATCAGCCACTCGGCGAGCGGCATGCGCGGCCCTCCATTTACGGGAGTGGGGCGAAGGTAGTGGGCGGGTTGGGCGGGGGCAAGCAGATCCTCGCGCTCGCTTCGTCCTCACCCCCTGTCCCCCTCTCCGCAGTGCGGAGAGGGGGAACGATCAACGCGCAGATGGATCTGCTTGCGAAACACCGACAGCGCGCTAGCGTTGCTGTTCCCCCAGCCTCGGAGCGAGCGTGGTGAGCGGCACGCGCAAGGCCACCTGGTACCGGTGGGACGATCTCCCCCGCGAACAGCTGCACGAACGGTTGTCCCGCCGGCTCATCACCGGTGATCGCGTGATGTTGGCGCACGTGTACCTGAAGCAGGGGTGCGTCGTCCCGCGGCACTCGCACGAGAACGAGCAGTTCACCTACATCCTGGAAGGCGCGCTCCGGTTCCTGGTGGGCGCGGACGGCGCGCAGGAGGTGGTGGTGCGGGCGGGGGAGGTGCTGCACCTGCCGGCGCACCTGCCGCACGAAGCGCACGCGCTCGAAGATACGCTCGACGTGGACGTGTTCTACCCGCCGCGCGAGGATTGGCTCAACAAGACGGACGCGTACTTGAGGGGCACACGATGAGTGGGTAAGGGTGCGCGGTGCGCCGTACGCGGTTGCCACCGATGCACGCTCACCGTCAGCGGCTGTCGATCGGCCATCGGACGCAACCGCGCACCGCGCACACTGCTATCGTTTCTCCAGCGCTCTCAAGAACTCCCGGTCCCACGCGGCCGCGATGCCCTCGCGCGGCGAGTACGGGCCGGGCTGGTAGGCCCGCGAGGACACGCCCAGCTGCGAGCGCTCGCAGATGTTCCAGTCCTGACGGTTGGTTTCGTCCCAGAAGCCCACGGCGTCCTGCGGATCGAACCCCGGCTGCCCGAACGCGTCCGGGTGGAACAGCCACTCGCAGGTGATGTGCGTACGGTCGGGCGCCTCGGGCGAGAGCGTGTGGAACATCACGTAGTCGGGATGCAGGGACAGCAGCAGGTTCGGAAAGATGGTGTAGAAATAGACCCGGTTGCGGTCTTCGTCCGGCAGGTCGCCCACGGCCGGCCCACACGCCCGGCCGCTCAGCGTGAGGCTGCCGCCCGGAGCGGTGATCACCATGTACCCGCCGAGATAGGGTCCCTCGAACAGGTCGTTCTCGCCACTCGTGTAGGGCGTGAGCTTCGCGAGGCCCGGATGGATCACCGGGCAATGGAGGCATTCGGAAAAATTCTGGAACACGAGCTTCCAGTTGGCCCGGACGTCGTACTCGACCCGGGCGCCGGAGCGGAGCGACTCGATGTTGAAGCGGCTGAAGCGGTGCTCCAGCGGAGCGAACGCGCGGGCGAACGGCTCGGGGTCCGGCGCGAGATTGACGAAGAGAAATCCCTCCCACGCGGCGAGCGCGACCGGGTGCAGGGGATAGTCCCGCTTGTCGAAGCCCGCCACCTCGTTCATGTGCGGGGCCCCGATCAGCGCTCCGTCGAGCGTGTACGTCCACGCGTGGTAGGGACACTGGATCGTCTCGGACAGGCGCCCGCGCGCGATCTCGCACAGTCTGGTGCCGCGATGGCGGCACACATTATAGAACGCCCGCACCGCGCCGTCAGGCCCCCGCACCACGATGACGCTCTCCCCCGCGATCGATCGGAGCACGTAGTCCCCCGGCGCGGCGAGCTCGGCGCCGCGCCCGACGCACACCCAGCGCTGCGCGAAGACCCGCTCCTGCTCCTCGGCATAGATCGCGGGGTCCACGTAGTAGCGGCGCGGCAGCGTGCGCTGTCCCTGCTGGTACGCCTGGGTGGCTTTGACGAACGTGGCCATGATGCCTAACGCTACGGAGCCCCGCGCCCGAATGCCACTCCCCGGCGCTCGGGTCCGAGCTGCGCCACGACGGCACCCAGCACGAACACGGTCGCCGCGGTCAAGGCCATGGCCCAGGCGTAGTCGAGGTGTTCGGCGAAGCGGGCCTCGAGCCATCCGATCGCGCCCGCCAGTGCCACGCCGCACTGGTAGGCGAAGCCCGGCAGAAAGCCGCGCACCGAGTCGGGCGACAGCTCCGTGATGTGCGCGGGGATGACGCCCCAGGCGCCCTGTACGAAGAACTGCATCACGAACGCGCCGACCACGAGCAGCGGCACCGATCCCGCGAAGGCCCACAGGGGAATCGCCGCCACGGCCGTGCCCAGGGCGAGCCCGATCGCGCGACGGCGGCCCAGGCGATCCGAGTAGAGGCCGAACGCGATGCCGCCTACCAGCGCCCCGATCATCGACACGATGGTGATGTCGCCGCGCTGCTGCGCGCCGAAGCCCCAGTGGCGCTGCAAGAAGGTGGGGTACATGTCCTGCGTGCCGTGCGACACCATGTTCATCATCCACATGAGGATCGTGATGTAGAAGAACAGGGGCAGGTTGGCCCGGATAGCGCGCCCCAGCCCGCTCCAGCTGTCGTGCCGCGTCTCGCGCCACACGTCGGATTCGCGCACGCGGGCGCGCACGAACAGCGCCAGCAGGGCGGGGAGCCCGCCGATGAAAAACAGCGGTCGCCAGCCGAAGTGGGGGAACAACGAGCGGTAGCACAGCGCCGCCAGCAGGTAGCCCAGGGCGTATCCCTGCTGCAGCAGTCCCGATACGACGCCGCGATAGCGGGGCGACACTTTCTCCATGACGAGCGAGGCGCCCACGCCCCATTCGGCGCCCATCCCGATTCCGAACAGCGCGCGCAGCACGAGGAACGTGACGTAGTTCGGCGCCAGGCCCGTGAGCACCTCGATCAGCGAGTAGAACACCAGGTCGATCATCAGGGGCAGCTTGCGCCCGTAGCGGTCGGCGATGAGGCCGAAGATGAACGCGCCCACGGGCCGGAATGCGAGGGTGAGCGTGATCGAGAGCGCGATCGCGGCGTCCGACTTCCCGAACTCCCGGGCGATGGCCGTGAGGGTCATCACGACGAGGAAAAAGTCGAACGCGTCGAGCGTCCAGCCGAGGAATCCGGCGACGACGGCGGCGTTGCGGTCGTCCGCGACGGGGCGTGTGGCGGTCATTGGTGTCCCGCGAGAGTGGCCTCTAGATTACATCCGTGCGCGTCGCCCCGCTTGCCCTGCTGCTGTCGTGGTATTCCCCTCTCGCCGGCCAGAACGGCGCGGCACGCCCGGTGGTCGCGGTGATCAATCTCCGGTTCAACGGAGAGCACGCCAACGTGCTGCAGCCGGGCGACACGGCGGTCGTGGCGGCGGCGACGAGCAAGTTGCGCGCGACGCTGGGCGCGTCCGCGGTGGTCACGATCGTGGATTCGAGCGCTACCGCAACGGCCGTGGCCCAGGCCGAGGCCGATGGCAATCCGTGCGACAACGCCTGCGCCAGGGCCGTGGCGCGGCGGCTCGGCGCGCGCTGGGTCGCGAAGGGCACTATCTCGAACCTGTCGAATCTGGTGTGGCTGCTCTCGGCCGACCTGCTCGACGTCACGACCGGGCGCGCGGTGCTGGCCGACAGCTACGAGATCAAAGGAGAGGCGGCTCGCATGGCGCCCGGCGCGGCTCATATGTTCGCGCAGCGCATCGAGAAAACCGTCGCTGAAGTGTCGCGCTGACGCTACACTGTCCGCTTGTGGAACGTCGGGGGCCGCGCTCTCTTTAATGTCACTCCCGGATTGCAGGCTCGCTCGATGGTCCGCATTCGCCTCTCCGCGTTGCTCGCGCTCATCGTGTGCGTGTGTGTTTCCGCCGCCCAATCCCAACAGGACAGCGTTGCGGTCCTGACCGGTGCGCGCGCGGTGTCCGAGCTCGGCGCCGCCGTCACGGTGATCGACGTCGACTCGTTGCGGCGTGAGTTTCCGGTACGCGCGCTGAGCGAGCTGCTCACCGGTCGCGTGCCAGGCCTCGAGGTGCTCGCGAGCTCGGGCACGATCGGGACGGCGTCGCGCCTGCTGATCCGCGGCCCGTCGAGCGTCCGCGGTTCCGAGGCGCCGCAGGTCTATGTCGACGGGATCCGCGTGGACGACGAGTCCGGCACGCTCATGGTGTCTGTCGGCGGCCAGACGACGTCGCGCGTGGACGATGTCAACGTCGAGGACATCGCGACGATCGCGATTCTGCGGGGGCCGGCGGCCGCGGCGCTGTATGGGAGGGACGCGACCGCTGGCGTCCTGCTGGTCACGACCAAGCGGGAGCAGGGCGAGAGACCGCGTCTCACGGCCTTCACCTCTCAGGGGCTCGTCACCCGCGCCGGCAGATTCCCGGACAACTTTCTGGCGGTGGACTCGACCGGTCGCCAGTGTGACGCCGGCCAGCTGGTGACCGGCACCTGCCGCCTGCTGCGTGCCAACGTGCTCGAGAGCCCGGCCACGTCGCCGTTTCGCGACGGCTATCTCCGCCAGTACGGACTCCGCGTATCGGGTGGCGGCCCCTCGACGCGGTATTACCTCGCGGGTCAATGGGATGGATTGGCCGGCGTGTACGCGCTGCCCGGCGGAGAGCGGGCGCGTCTGCTCGCGGCGGGCGGCCTGCGCCCTGAGACGGAGAGCCCCAACTACTTCGGCCGAGTCAACCTCCGTGGCAACGGCCAGCTGCTCGCGGGACCTAAGGGCGACG
>QHUT01000044.1 GCA_003222055.1 Gemmatimonadota bacterium | reverse complement strand
AGAAGTCGGAGATCTTCTCGACCGCCGAAGACAACCAGACGACGGTCGAGATCCATGTGCTCCAGGGCGAGCGCCAGATGGCCGTCGACAACCGGACCATCGGCAAGTTTCAGCTCACAGGGATTCCACCCGCTCCCCGCGGCGTGCCGCAGATCGAGGTGACGTTCGACATCGACGCCAACGGCATCCTGCACGTCTCGGCCAAGGACAAGGCCACGGGGAAGGAGCAGAAGATCCGGATCGAAGCCTCGTCCGGGCTCGCCGACAAGGACATCGACAAGATGGTGAAGGACGCGGAGGCCCACGCCACCGAGGACAAACGGCGCCGCGACGACATCGAGCGGCGCAACCGGCTCGACTCGCTGGTGTACGAGGTGGAGAAGAACACCAAAGAGTGGGTCGACAAGCTCGACGCATCCCTCAAGGGCCGGCTCGACAAGGGCCTGGAGGGCGCGAAGCAGGCTCTCCGCTCCGGCAACGGCGACGAGATCTCCCGGGCACTGGAGGAGCTGCAGCAGGCGTATTCCGCCGCGGGCGCGTCGCTGTACGCGGCGCAGCGCGGGGCGGGCGCCCCGGGGGGAGGCGCCGAGCCGCCGGCGGGCGGCCCGGAAGGCGCCGCGGCGGAGAAGAAAGACAACGTCGTCGACGCGGACTACGAGATCGTGGACGACGACAAGAAAAAGTAACCTCTACCTACGGAAGAAACGGCGATGTCGGTACGTACGCGGGATTGGTTGAAGTTCGGGACCCTGGTGGCGATTGCGTTCGTTTTCGGGCTGGCGTTTGCGTCCACGCTCAATCTGCCGAAGCAGACGAGCGCGACCGCGTCGATCGTGTCTCCCCAGCCCGCGGCGGCGGTCGCGGCGACGCCGATCCCGCAGCCGTCCCTCAAGGCGACGGCGGAGCTGGGCGACGCGTTCGTGGGCATCGCCGACCACGTGAGACCGGAGGTCGTCTTCATCCGGTCGCAACACGTCGAGCGCGCTCAGGATCAGCGGTTGCCACCCGGCTTCGAGGACTTCTTCCCCAACCTGCGTCGGCGCCCGCAGGTCGAGCAGGGCTCCGGCTCGGGGTTCATCGTCTCGCCCGACGGCTACATCCTCACCAACAACCACGTCGTGGCGGGCGCCGACAAGGTCACGGTGAAGCTGTACGACAAGCGCGAGTTCACGGCCAAGGTCGTCGGCACGGACCCCAACACCGACGTCGCCGTGATCAAGATCGACGCGCGGAACCTGCCGGCGGTCCAGTATGGTAACTCCGACTCGGCTCGCGTGGGCGAATGGGTGCTCGCGATCGGCAATCCTCTGGAGTTCAACTTCACCGTGACGGCCGGCATCGTCAGCGCCAAGGGGAGGGTGCTCTACGGGCTCCAGCAGTCGCGCTACTCGATCCAGGATTTCATCCAGACCGACGCCGCCATCAATCCTGGCAACTCGGGCGGCCCGCTCGTCAATATCCGCGGCCAGGTGATCGGCATCAACGCGGCCATCGCGAGTGAGACCGGCTACTACGCGGGCTACGGCTTCGCCATCCCGATCAATCTGGCGCGCACCGTGATGGACCAGCTGGTCAAGACCGGACATGTGGAGCGCGCGGTGATGGGCATCGGGATCCTCGACGCGGACGAGAACGACGCAGCGGCCGTCGGGCTCAAACAGATCACCGGCGTGGTGGTGAAGAGCTACAGCGACGATGACTCGCCGGCCAAGAAGGCCGGTATCCAGCTCGGCGACGTGATCGTGGCGCTCGACGGCGAGCCCATCGACAACACGCCGCAGCTGCAGCAGAAAGTGGCCTTCAAGAAGCCGGGCGACGCCGTGGAGATCACGGTGCTGCGCCAGGGCGGCGAGCGCAAGACAATCACCGTGCGCCTGGCGCACGCACCCAACGACGCGGATACCGACGTCGCCAAGACCGCGTCGAAGTCCAAGAGTGACAACGCGTCGACCAAGGAGGAGATGCTCGGCATCACGGTGCAGCCGCTGACCTCCGACGACGCCCAGAACCCGCGGCTCAAGCCCGTGATCGAGCGCGGCGGCGGCCTGGCGGTGACCGACGTCGCGCCGGACGGCCCCGCCTTTCAACGGCTCCGCTCGACCGACGACCCCGGCGGTCCCGACATCATTGTCGCGGTGAACGGCGTGCCGACGCGGAGCCGCGCGGCGTTGCGCGAGGCGCTCCGCAAGGTCAAACCCGGCGATGTCGTGACGCTCCAGGTGCTCTCGCGCACGGGGGACAGCTCCGATGGCTGGCTCGGTCAGGTGGTGAGGATCCGGGCGCGCTGAAACTCAGCGCCGGATCGCCTGGCCCGTCTCGAAATCGAACAGGGTGAGGCGGCGGAGGCGGTAATACGCCTCCCAGTACCCGCGCAGCGCCTGAACGAACTGCGCCAGCGCCTGGTCTTTTTCCGTCTGGGCGATATAGAGATTGTCCAGCGTGATGCGGCCGATCACGTAGCGGTTGTACGCCACCTCGAAGCGCTTGGCGCCGACGGTGTCGGCCTTGGCCAGCAGCGCGACGGTGCGCCGGGCCTGCGCCAGCTGCAAGGCGGCGAAGTACGCGTCGTGCGCGATCTGGTCGAGCGTCGCCCGGGTGGTGCTCGCCACGCGCTCACGGTCGGCCTCGGCCGCCTGGACGCCGTCTCTGCGGGCGCCCCATTGCACCAGCGGCATCTGCACCGCCAGCGTGAATTGCCGCGCTTCGAGCAGATGTTGATACGCGAGGCTCGCCTCGGGCGCCGTCGCATTGAGGCCGAAGCTGGCCGACACCGTGGCTCCGACTCCGCTCGCCAACTTCGCCTCGGTCACGCGCCGCCGCGCCAGGACATCCTGCAGCGCCGCGTCGCTCACCGCTGCCCGGTTGCGCAGGGCCTCCGCCACTGCGCGCGCCGTGTCGGCCTCGAAGTCCGGCAGTACGGTGCTCACCACCACTTCCAACGGCGTGCCCGCAGGCAGGCCGAGTGACAGGCGCAGGCCGTCCGTGGTGCGCGCGTAGTCGAGCCGTGCGCTCTCGAGCGTAGTGCGGGCGCGCACCAGCGCCAGCTCGCTCTGCAGCAGGTCGTTTTCGCCGATCTTGCCGACCTCCAGGCGCCCGGTGTTCAGCTTGTACAGTGTGTCGTTCACCGCGGCGTTCTTCTCCGCGTTGTCGAGCGCCACCCGCGCCGCGTAGACGTCGAAGAACGCCTCGCTCGTCTGCAGCGCGACGTTCTCCATGTCCTCGAGATACTGCCGGTCGGCGAGCTCGGAGCGCGCGGCCTGCTCGCGTCGGTCCCACGCAACCACGTTGGGCCGGAAGATGTCCTGCGCCAGGCCGATCGAGACGGGGGTGGACGACCAGGTTTCGAGCGATTGCTGACCCGCGACCATGACCCGGGCCAGCGCCGAGGACACGAACAGATCGCCCCCGACGACCGGCAGCTTCTGCGACAGCGTCATGTTCAGCGACGCGTCGGTCTGGTGCTGCGGCACGAACAGCGTGCGGCCGTCGGGTTGCACGACGGGAATGATCGCCCGGCTGTAGTTCGGGACGATGCCCGAGAGCGACAGCTGCGGCAGCAGGCGCGCCGAGAACGCCCGGGCGCGGTAGCGCGCCCCGTCGCGTGCCGCCGTGGCGGCGCGCGCCTGGTACCCCTGGCGCTGCGCCAGCGTGACCGCGTCCTGCAGCGTCACCGCCTGGGGCTGCTGCGCGGCGACGCGGACCGCACAGGCGAGGAGCAGGACGGCGCGACCACAGGCGCGATGGATCATGGGAGTCACTCGTAGCGAAGGCAGACGACTGGATCCGCGCGCGCGGCGCGGTAGGCCGGCACGATCCCGAACGCGAGGCCGACGCTGATGGCGACGCCGAAGGCGACGACCACCGAGAGCCACGAGACGATCGTGGCGATGCCCGCGACTCGCTCGATGACCGCGCTCAGCGCGGCGCCGACGACGATGCCGGCCACGCCGCCCGCGACGCTGATCAGCACCGCCTCGCTCAGGAACTGCAGCAGGATGTCCCGCTCGGTGGCCCCCACCGCGCGACGCACCCCGATTTCGCGGATGCGCTCGAGCACGGAAGCCAGCATGATGTTCATGATCCCGATGCCGCCGACGACCAGCGAGATCGATGCGATCGCGCCGAGCACGATGTTGAAGATGGTCTTGGTGCGCTGCTCCTGCTTCAGGAGCAGCTCGGGCACCGTGATCTCGAAATCCACCACCGCGTTGTGACGGCGGGCGAGCATCCGCTGCACCACGTCCGCCACCCCGGGCACGAGCTGCGACTCGGTCACGCGCACGATGACCCGGTCGAGCTGATTGCGGTTGCTCCGCTCGCGGCGCTGCTCATCGGATTCCGTGGTGGTATCTCTCGCGACGGCAGCCGGCGCGCGCGCGGCGAGCTCGATGTCGCGCTGCGTCACCTGCGCCCGGTTGCGGAAACGCAGCAGCAGCGTATGCACCGGCACGTAGACGTCCATGTTGGCGTCGCGGATGCCGAGCCGCTGCACCACCTGGTCGCTCACCCGCCGCTCGTCGAGCACGCCGATCACCGTCACCCAGGTGTCGCCGACCTTGAGCGGCTTGCCGATGGGGTCTTCGGTGGTGAAGAAGCGTGTGCGCACGCCATGGCCGACGATGGCCACCGGGAGGCCGCGCTCCACCTGCAGGGGCGTGAACCAGGCGCCGCGGCGCAGGCCCAGGTTCGTGAGGCGGAAATAGGTCGTATCCACACCCACCAGCTTGCCCGAGCGGCGGCGTCCTTCGCGCGTGATGGTCGTGTTGAGGACGATCTCGCCGCTCGTCACCTCGACCGCGGGGATCACGCGCGCGATCGCCTGCGCGTCGGCGTAGGTGAGGCCGGGGGAGAATTTCTTTACCTGTTTATCGGGCTGCTGGTCCTCGACCGGCCCTTCCTTTTGCTCCACCAGCGGCGTGATCACCACGTTGTTGGAGCCCAGCAGGCGCATCTGCTCGAGGATCTCCCGCTCGGCGCCCTTGCCGATGGCCAGCATGGCGATCACCGAGGCGACGCCGAACAGGATGCCGAGCGACGTGAGCGAGGCGCGCAGCTTGTTGTGCCGCACCGCCTCGACGGCCGTGCGGACGTTGAATCCGATGCGCGCGCTGATCCGACCGCGGAGCCGGGCGACCGCTTCGCGAGCCCAGCGCACCGGTCAATCCTGGTTCGCCGCTGGAGTCGGAGGCGGGGTCGTGGTTCCCGCGGTCACACTGGCGGGCTTCGCCGCGTCGGCGGCCGGCAGCCGCGCGAGCTTGAGCTTCTCGTGCCCCGTGGGCACCGTCAACAGCACGCGATCGCCCTCGGCCAGGCCGCGCGCGATGACGACTTCGTCGTCGTTCATCGCTCCCGTGACGACTTCCTGCTTGGTGGCCCGCGTGCCGGAGAGACGGTACACCAGCGCCACGCTGTCCTCGTTGCTCACCGCTTCCAGTGGGACGAACAAAGCATCCGGCACCTTGAGCGTCTCGATCGCGTTCCCGGTCGTCATACCGGGCCGGAGCGTGGTGTCCGCCTGGGCGAGCGTCACCTTCACCTCGAACACCTTGGCATCGGTGCTGGGACGCTGCTCGCCCACGTTGGCGACGCTCGACACCGTGCCGCTGAACCGCTTGGACGGATCGGCGTCCAGCGTGATGACCGCCGGCTGTCCTGCCGCGATCTTGCGGACGTCGATCTCGTTGACGTAGGTGACCGACTCCATTTCCGTGAGATCGGGCAGGGTGGCGACCGCGGGATCCCACGACGACACCTGGGAGCCCGCCGTGCGCTTCTTCCCGTTCCACTCCTTCGCGTAGATCACCATGCCGGGCGTGGGCGCCTTCACCGAGCAGCCGGCCATCACGTCCTGTACCACCGCGAGCGTGTTCTTCTGTCGCGCGAGATCGGCGCCGACCTCACGCATCTTGGCGCGCGCCTGCTCGGTCTTGGTCTCGTAATCCGTCTTGGCCTGCGCCAGGGCGCGCTCCGCCTTCTCGTAGTCGATCTCCGCCTGCCGCTTGACGGTGGGCGCCTCGTAGACGGCTTCTTCCTTGGCGAGCTTCTTCTCCTCGAGGCCCAGCTCCATCGTGCGGATGCTCTCGCGCGCGCCCGACAGCGTGAGCGCCGAGTCGAGCTGCGCCTGCTCGTACTGGGCTTCCGCTTTCTGGAGCGCGAGCGTGACGTCGGCGAGCTTGCTCGCGAGCGCCGAACGATCGAGCTCGGCGACCTGCTCGCCTTGCTTCACCACCGTGCCTTCCGGCACGAGGGAGGCGATCTTGATCTGATACACACCGGCCTGTTGCAGCTGGGGAGGCGCGGTGACTTGCACGAACTTTTTCGCGCGCAGCTCACCGGCCGTCGTGACGGTCACGACGAACGGGCCGCGCTTCACGCGCGCCACGATGGCGGAATTGGGGCTGGACGATTGACGGGCGAGGATCCACACGCCCAGGGCGCCGATGGTGGCGACTGCGGTGACGACGAGAAACCGATGTGAACGAAGGACGCGCATCGAGCGCATGCGTCATCACCACAGTGCACAACGTGCACAAAGGTGCCAACCTCGTACATCGTCGCGCTACTGTTGCGCCCCCGCGACAGTCATGCCCGCCGCAGCATCACCACCGCGGTCACGAGCTGCCACACCACCGGAAGCACGAAGGCGGCCTGATCCGCTTTCGTGTCTTCCCGGAATACCAACGCCAGCACGATCCCCACTCCGCCCGCCGCCAGCGCGGCGGCGCCGAGCCAGCGCGGCAGCATTTTGCCCTCCAGTATGCCCCAGCCGAAGAGGGTGGTGGCGAGGCCGAGCGCAAACCCCGCGACTCGCTGGGCGGCGAGCGCGAACGGCCGGAGCATGTCGAACAGGAACACAGCCCGTCTCGCCGTCATCCCCGCGTCCGCGGTGGCGAAGCTCCGCGCCAGGGCCCACCCCGCCCCACCCATGAAGGCGACGATGATCGCCCATAAGGCGTACGCGAGCGTGGCGACCAGGATGGCGGCCCGCACCGCGCTCTCCCCGGCAGTGCCTGCGTGCATTCGTATCACGCCGACGAGCCCGGTGAGGGCCAGAGGGAAACTGAAGAGGAAGGCCCAATGGATGGCGGGCCACGCCGGAGACCGGGCAATCACGGCGAGCTGACCCGCGCCGTCCAGGGCGACGATATCGGGATGGAGCGCGCCCGCCACGACGGCGAGCAGCGAGCCGGCGAGCAGACACAGCGGGTACACGAGCCGTCGAGACAGGGTCATGGGGCCTCGCGGGTGAGTAGCCTGTACCCCCATATTCACACTCGGGCGCCTTCCAGGGGAGAGGATCGATGCAGCTGACGCGGATCCTGCGCGAAGGGTTCATCGCCGGCCTGATCGGCGCGGGCGCCGTGGCCCTCTGGTTCCTGGTCATCGACGTCATCGCGGGCCGGCCCTTCTTCACGCCGGCCATGCTCGGCTCGGCGGTGTTCTGGGGGGTGCACGACCCCGCCAAGGTCGTGATCGAGTACTCGCGCATCATCGGCTACACCATGATCCACGTGAGCGCGTTCATCATCGTGGGCACGATCTCCGCCCTGCTCGCGGCCGAGGTGGAGGTGGCACCGCCCACGCTGTATCTCGTGGTCGTGTTCTTCGCGATCTTCGAGTTCGGCTTCTACGTCACTGTGGCGATCCTGGCGCAGCCGCTGCTCGGCTCGCTCGCCTGGTGGAACGTGGCGATCGGCAACGCCATCGCGGCGTACGGCATGGGCTATTACCTGTGGCGCGAGCACCCCAAGATCGCGGAAACCTTGAAACTGCATCCGCTCGGAGAGACTGAGGAAGGGGAATAGACAATTGCGGATTGCGGAGTGCGGATTGCGGAATTGATGGTCATGTGTCGGGCGGGGTAGCTCGCCTCCTCCACACTCGAGCATTCGAATCCGCAATCCGCAATCCGAAATCCGCAATTCCGTAGGCCTCCCGCGGCACCGCCCGCTCCACGTCACCGGATTCTTCCCGCGCGCTCCACCGGAACCACACGACCGTCGCCGCGACCCACAGATAGATCGTCCCACCCACCCACATCACGAGCCCCCCGAGCTGCTGGTCCGCGAGCGGTGCCAAGCCCCACACGCGCGGCGCCGCGGCGTAGAAGGGGTACAGCACCTCGCCGGACAACGTGATCAGCGCCCCCGCGACGGACATCGGCAACCCCAGCACGAAGAGATACAGCAGTTGGGTGAGATAGCCGGCGCGCGGCAGCTCGGGCGTGGGTGAGAGCACGGGCCACCACATCAGCACCGCGGTCGCGAGGAACACGAGGTGCTGCACGATGTGCAGCGGATGATGCTCGAGCGCCGCTTCGTAGAATTGCGGGAAGTGCCACAGCGTGATGGGCACCGAGAACAGCACACCGGCGGCGAGCGGGCGCGTGGCCCGGCGCGCGAAGCGGTGCACCCAGTGTGGCCGGAGGAGCGGCCGGACCACCCACGCCGGCGTGCCGTACAAGAGCAGCGGCGGAAACACCAGCGTCAGCAGCAGATGCTGCACCATGTGGGCGCTGAACAGGTAGCCATCGGAGAGGTTGTGGAGCGGACCGTTGAGCGCCAGGCCCAGCACCAGCAGCGCCCCCGCGAACGACGCGACGCGCCGCCGCGGCGCGGTGAGGCCCCCCAGATAGACGTAGAGCCCGCCCAGCAGGGCGAGCCCTATGATCACGCTCGGGTGCACGTCCCACTGACGCCACAGGTCGGGGGGCGCGGTCATCCGGCTCCCGCAGCGCCGCGCAGTGTGAGGGCTCCGAGCAGCAGGAACAACAAGGCGACCATCACGACGGCAGCCAGGAGCAGCGGCGCGCCGAACAGGAACGTGAACACCCGGCTGTCCGCCTTCAGGTGCATATAGAACATCACGACCAGCGTGAACTTGGCCCCCGAGAGCACCAGCAGCACCGGCACGAGCACCGGGTGGAACACCGGAACGTAAAAGACGCCCACCTCGAGCACCGTGAGGATCACGAGCACCGCGGCGACCCGCAGATACACGTCGGCCGTGGGATGCGAGTGTTCGTTCTGCGAGTGCTCGTTCATTGGATGAGATAGACCACGGTAAAGATGACGATCCAGACGACGTCCACGAAGTGCCAGTACAGGCCGGTGATCTCTACCGTCATGGCGTTGGCCTGCGTCAGTTTCCCCTGCAACGCCCGCACCCACAGCGTGAGCAGCCACAGCACCCCGACGCTCACGTGAGCGCCGTGCGTCCCCGTCAGCACGAAGAACGTGCAGCCGAACAGGTTCGTCTGGAGCGTCAGGCCCTTGTGCACGAATTCCGTGAACTCGATCACCTGCCCGCCCAGGAACACCAAGCCGAGCAGGGCGGTCGAGAACAGCCAGATCTTCCCCCACCTCATGTCGCCGCGCTGCACCGCCGCGAGCGCGAGCACCATCATGAGGCTCGACATCAGCAGGTCGAACGTGCTGACCGAGGTGAAGGGGATGTTCAGGATCTCGTGCGGGTATGGCCCGACGACGCTCTTCCCCTTGTAGACCAGATAGGTCGAGATGAGCGAGGTGAACAGCAGGCACTCGGAGCCGATGAACGCCCAGAACGCCATCTTGCGGCTGTCGAGCCCGAGGCTGGTGTGATGCGCGGCGGCGGAGGCAGCGTGCGTCATCGCTCAGACCTCAAAGGGCTCGAACGCCCAGAGATAGATGCCCGCGAGCAGCACGGCGGCGCCCACGAGCGCGAGCCACAGCGTGTGAGTGAGCGGTGCGAGCGCGAGAATGGGCAGGCCGAAGGCCGCGAGCATGGGCCACCAGGATCCCCCGGGCACGTGGATCGGCGCCGGCGGCGTAGCCGGGGGATCGCGCATCGGCTCGTGGTGCTCCGTCTTCCAGCGCGGCAGCCGGTTCGCGACCGTCGGGATCACGGAGAAGTTGTAGACCGGCGGCGGCGACGCGATGCTCCACTCGAGGGTGGCGCCGCCCCACGGGTCGTTCCCCGCCCGCTGGCCGTGCGTCCGCGTGCGCAGCAGGTTCACCAGGAACACGAAGATCGACAGCGCGATCAGGAACGCTCCGATCGTGGACAAGAGGTTCAGATCCGAGACGCCCAGCTCGGGCGAGTAGGTGTAGACGCGACGCGGCATGCCCAAGAGACCAATGAAGTGCATCGGGAAGAACGCCAGGTTCATCCCCACGAACTGCAGCCAGAAGTGCCATTTCCCGAGGGTCTCGGACAGGAGCCGTCCCGTCATCTTGGGCCACCAGTAATAGATCCCGGCGAACAGGCCCATGATGGTGCCGCCGAACAGCACGTAGTGGATGTGCGCCACCACGTAATAGGTGTCGGTCTGCTGCAAGTCGGTGGGTGGCGAGGCGTGGGTCACGCCCGAGAGTCCGCCGATGATGAACATCGCGATGAAGCCGACGGCGAAGTGCAACGCGGTGGTGCCGCGGATGTCGCCGCCCCACAGCGTGGCGATCCAGTTGAAGATCTTCACGCCGGTCGGCACCGCGATCAACATGGTAGTGGCACTGAACACGGAGTCGGCGATGGGTCCCAGGCCCACCGAGAACATGTGGTGGCTCCACACGCCCCACCCCATGAACCCGATCAGGACCCCCGAATACACGACGACCGTGTAGCCGAACAGCGGCTTGCGGGCGAAGGTCGGGAGCACGTCGGACACGATGCCCATGGCCGGCAGGATGAGGATGTACACCTCGGGGTGGCCGAACAGCCAGAACAGGTGCTGCCACAGGATGGGCGTGGCGCCCGCCTCGTGCACGTAGAAGTGCGCGCCGAAGAAGCGATCGAACATCAGGAACGCGAGGCCGACCGTGATCACCGGGAATGCGGTGATGACGAGGAACTGCGTGACCAGCGTCATCCACGTGAACGCGGGCACGCGCATCATTCTCATCCCGGGCGCCCGCAGGTTCAGAATCGTGACGATGAAGTTGAACCCCGCCGCGAGCGACGAGATGCCCAGGATCTGCAGACCCAAGAGCCAGAAGTCGATGTTCGGTCCGGGAGAAAACTGCCGTTCGGTCAGATTCGCGTAGCCGAACCAGCCGCCGTCGGGCGCGACGTTCAGGGTACCCGCATGAAACAGCGGCCCCACCAACCAGCTCGCGTTCAGGAACAATCCCCCCAGCAGGAACACCCAGTAGCTGAAGGCGTTGAGCCGCGGGAACGCCACGTCGCGCGCCCCGATCTGGAGCGGAACGATGTAATTGAAAAAACTCGCCGAGAGCGGCATCAGGGCGAGAAACACCATCGTGGTGCCGTGCATCGTGAACAGCTGGTTGTACGTCTCCGCCGTGACGAGGTGGCCGTTCGGCTGGGCCAGCTGCGCGCGGATGACCAGCGCCTCGATCCCGCCGATCAAGAAGAACGCGAAGGCCGTGAAGAAGTACAGCAGCCCAATGCGCTTGTGGTCGGTGGTCGTGAGCCAGCTCTTCATTGCAAGCTCTGGAGATAGGCGACCAGCGCCGCGATGTCGGCATCGGTGAGCGGCGGCTGCATGCGCGTCATGAGCGACCCGGGTTTCAGAGAGGGCGCGTCGCCGATCCAGCGAGCCAGGTGCGCGGAGTCGTTGGGGAACAGTCCGCTCGCGATGGTCGTGCGGCTGCCGACGTGCGTGAGGTTGGGCCCGATGACGCCCGGCGACACACCCCGGATCGTATGGCAACCGATGCAGGCGCTGCGCGCGAAGACGGCCTTGCCGCGGTCGGCGGCCGTCCCCGGCGCCGGGGCGGCCGGCCCCTGGAGCTGCACCGTCGCCCAGCGCCCGAATCCGGAGTCCGACTCGACCACAACGCGGAGTCGCATGTTGGCGTGAGACGCGCCGCAGAACTCGGCGCATTGACCCGCGTACTCACCCACCTGATCGGGACGAAAGGCGATCCGCGTGACGTGACCGGGGATGGCGTCCCGCTTGCCGCCGAGGGGTGGTATCCAGAACGAGTGGATCACGTCGGCCGATGTGATGGAGAGCTGCACGGCCCTGCCGAGCGGGACGTGCAACTCGTTCGCGGTGACGAGCCCGAGCTCCTGGTAGCGGAATTCCCACCACCACTGGTGTCCGATCACGTCCACTTTGAGGGCGTCGGCGGGGCCTTCCCCGGCGGTCGCGAAGATCGTGCGGACCGTCGGCACGGCCACGAAGACGAGGATCGCCGCGGGCGCGAGCGTCCACGCTATTTCCATCAGGGTGTGGCCGTGCGTCGGCTTGGGTGCGGGCCGGCCTTCGCGGTGGCGGAATCGGATCAGGGCCACGAGCAGCAGGGCCTCGACCACGACGAACACGGCGGCCGCCCACCAGAAGATGTCGGTGAACAGCACGTCGGTGGCGCGCGCGAAGTCGGAGTGCGGGTGGAGCGTCGATTGGGGGAACGGACCGCCGCAACCCAGCAGGAACAGCACGGCGGGGGTCGACCACCATCGATAGCGCGGCACGGGGGCGACAATCCTCAGGTGACGGTCAGGAAGCACCGGACACTAGCAAGGTGGGAGCCGGGCGTCAACGAACGCCGCCGGCACCCCCGACCTCGAATTCCGCTTCCAATCCGCCCACCGAGCTCCCGCCCACGAATACCCGGAACTTTCCGGGCTCCACTACGAACTTCATGTCCTTGTTGTAGAGGCCCAGCTCCTTGGCCGTGAGCTGGAACTCGACGGTGCGCGCTTCGCCCGGTTTGAGGGAGACGCGACGGAACCCCGCCAGCGCGCGCACCGGCCGGGTCACGCTCGCCACTTCGTCGTGCACGTACAGCTGCACGACCTCAGCACCCTCGCGACTGCCGGTGTTGGTCACGGTGACCGACGCGCGCAGCGTCCCGGCCGGCGTGATGCGGGGCGCGCTGAGCCGGAGGTCACGGTAGCTGAACGTCGTGTAGCTCAGACCGTGTCCGAAGGGGAAGAGCGGCGTCACCGGCAGGTCGGTGTACTTGGACGTGTACTTGTCCGGCCCGGTGGGACGGCCGGTGTTCTTGTGGTTGTA
>QHUT01000034.1 GCA_003222055.1 Gemmatimonadota bacterium | reverse complement strand
TCCGTCCGCATCAACGGCATCGACACGCACTACATGTACCGCGACGTGGTGGACGTCGTGGAGCAGGCGGGGCACCGGCTCGACGTGCTGCTCGTCCCCAAGGTCGGCGTAGCCGCCGACGTCTATCTGGTGGACGCCCTGCTCACGCAGATCGAGGCGGCCCGCAACATCCCGCACCGCATCGGGATCGAGGTCCTGATCGAGACGGCGCTGGGCCTCGCCAACGTGGAAGCGATCGCGCAGGCCAGCCGCCGGCTCGAGGCGATGCACTTCGGCGTCGCGGACCTCGCCGCGAGCCTGCGCGCCCGCACCGTGAGCATCGGCGGCCTGAACCCCGATTACCCCGGCGATCAATGGCACGCGGCGCTGGCGCGCATGGTGACCGCGTGCCGCGCCTATGGGCTGCGCGCGATCGACGGACCGTATGGCGATTTCCAAGACGCCGTGGGATACCTCGCGGCGGCTCGCCGTGCGGCGGCGCTCGGCTACGAGGGAAAGTGGGCGATTCACCCGTCGCAACTCGCGCTCGCGAACGAAGTGTTCACGCCGCCGCCGCCCGAGGTCGAGCGCGCCCGCCGGATCTTGAGCGCCCTCGACGACGCGGCGCGGGCGGGCCGGGGTGCCGCCCAGCTCGACGGCCGGATGATCGACGCCGCATCCGCCCGCATGGCACGGAACATCGTGGAGATCGCAGCCGCAATCGCCGCCCGCAAGGCGGTCGCGCCCTCCCTGGCCGCCACGCGGGCCTGACCGTGGACATCCACGAGTACCAGGCGAAAGAGCTGCTCTCTGGCTTCGGCGTGCCGGTGCCCAAGGGCGGCGTCGCGTACAGCGCGGAGCAGGCGGTGTATCGCACGACGGAAATCGGTGGCAGCCGCTGGGTCGTGAAGGCCCAGATCCACTCGGGCGCTCGCGGCAAAGCAGGGGGCGTGCGGCTGTGCGCCACCGATGCCGACGTGCGGCAGGCCGCCAAGGATCTGCTCGGCAAGGTCCTGGTGACCCGTCAGACCGGCCCCGAGGGACTGCCGGTGCATCGCGTGCTCGTGGAGCAGGCGCTCCCCATCGAGCGCGAGCTGTACGTCGGCCTCGTGCTGGACCGCAAGCATGAGCGGATCGTCGTGGTGGCCCATCCGCACGGTGGCATGGAGATCGAGGAGATCGCGCAGCGGGAGCCTGCCGCGATCCTGCGGGAGGTGGTCGAGCCGGCGGTGGGCATGCGCTCGTTCCAGGCTCGTGAGCTCGCGTTCGGTCTCGGCCTCGGAACCCAGCAGGTGAACGAGGCGATGGCGGCCGTCCTGGGCGCCTACCGGGCGTTCCGCGACTTGGACGCCACGATGGTGGAGTTCAATCCGCTCGTCGTCGTCGAGGACGGCCATGTCTTCGCCCTCGACGTAAAGATGAGTTTCGACGACAATGCGATGTTCCGCCGGCCCAATGTGGCCGAGCTGCGGGACTACGCGCAGGAGGACCCGCGGGAGGCCGACGCGGCGGAGCACGGGCTGAACTACGTCGCCCTGGACGGCGACATCGGGTGCATCATCAACGGGGCGGGCCTGGCCATGGCGACCATGGACATGATCCAGCACTCGGGCGGCGAGCCCGCCAATTTTCTCGACATCGGCGGCGGGGCGAGTCCCGACCGGGTGGCGGCGGCGTTCCGGCTGGTGCTGTCGGACCGCAACGTGAAGGCGATCCTGGTGAACGTGTTCGCGGGCATCAACCGCTGCGATTGGGTGGCCGAGGGCGTCGTCCAGGCCATCCGCGAGGTCCGGGTCCCGGTGCCCCTGGTGGTCCGTCTCGCGGGCACGAACGTGGACGAGGGCCGCCGCATCCTGCAGCAGAGTGGGCTGCCCATTCTCACCGCCGCCACCCTGTCCGAGGCAGCCGAGCGGGTGGTGGCGGCGCGCAACGCCGGAGCGGCCGCATGAGCATCCTGCTCGACGAAACGACGCGCGTCGTGGTGCAGGGCTTTACCGGCGACAAGGGAACGTTTCACGCGAACGCGATGATCGCCTACGGCACCAACGTCGTTGGCGGCGTCACGCCGGGCAAGGGCGGCACCACGCATCTCGGCCGGCCAGTCTTCAACACGGTGAAGGAAGCGGTGGCGAACACGGGAGCGGTCGCGAGCCTCATCCTCGTGCCCGCACCGTTCTGCGCCGACGCCATCATGGAAGCCGCCGACGCGAGTATCCGGCTCGTCGTCACCATCACCGACGGCGTGCCGGCGCAGGACATGATGACCGTCAAGCGGTACCTGTGGCGCTACCCGAAGGAGCGGCGCACGCGCCTGATCGGGCCGAACTGCGCCGGGCTGATCAGCGCCGGCAAGGCGATGATGGGCATCATGCCCGGTCACATCTATGCGCGCGGCGCGGTCGGCGTGGTGACCAGGTCGGGCACGCTCGGCTACGAGGCGGCCTCCCAAATGAAGGCGCTCGGCGTGGGCGTCAGCACGAGCGTCGGCATCGGCGGCGATCCCATCAACGGCAGCTCCTTCGTCGACATGCTCGCGTTGTTCGAGGAGGATCCCGAGACCGAGGCGGTCATGATGATCGGCGAGATCGGCGGCCCACAGGAAGCCGAGGGCGCCGTATTCGTGAAGCAGCACATGACGAAACCGGTGATCGGATACGTCGCCGGTCTCACGGCGCCCAAGGGCCGCCGCATGGGGCACGCGGGCGCCATCATCTCGGCTTTCGGCGACACCGCCGCCGAGAAAGCGGAGATCATGCGCTCGGCGGGCCTGGTCGTGACCCGGCGGCTCCCGGCGGAGGTCGAGCAGCAGCTCGCCCGGGAATTCGACGCCCGCTTGAATCCCGACGACCACCCGCTCAGCGCGGCCGAGCTGCGGACGGCGCTCACCAGCGCCGACGCCGTGCTGCCCACCGTCACCGACCGCCTCACCGCCCACGTGCTCCAGGTCGAGCCGCTGCGGACGAAGATCCTCGCCAACTTCGGCGTGGGATTCAATCACATCGACGTCGCCGCCGCCAAGGCACGCGGCCTGGTGGTCACGAATACGCCCGACGTCCTCACCGACGACACCGCCGACGACGCGGTCATGCTCATGCTCATGGTGGCCCGGCGCGCCGGAGAGGGGGAACGGCACGTGCGCGCCGGCGCCTGGACCGGGTGGCGCCCGACCCAGCTGCTCGGCACCAAGGTCACCGGCAAGACGCTCGGCCTCGTCGGGATCGGACGGATCGGACGGGCGGTGGCACGCCGGGCGCACCACGGCTTCGGCATGCGCGTGATCTTTCACGATCCCCACCCTCCGCCCCCCGAGGTCGTCGCCGAGCTGGGCGCCGAGGCGAAACGCACGGTCGAGGAGGTGTTGCGCGAAGCGGATTTCGTGTCGCTCCACTCGCCGGCGACACCCGAGACGCACCACCTGATCGACGCGGCGCGGCTCGCGCTCATGAAACCGTCCGCCTTCCTGATCAACACCGCTCGGGGCGACATCGTCGACGAGGACGCGCTCGTCGCCGCGCTCAAAGCCCGGCGGATCGCCGGGGCCGCCCTCGACGTGTTCGAGCGTGAGCCCCAGGTGTCGCCCGAGCTCCTCACCCTGGAAAACGTGGTGCTGCTCCCGCACCTGGGCAGCGCCACGCAGGAGACCCGCGTCGCCATGGGCCTGCGCGCGCTCGAGAACCTCAAGGCGTTCTTCGCCGGCACGGCGCCGCGCGACCGCGTGGTGTGAGCCAGACGACCTCGGCGCGCGCCGCGGCGCCCGACTACCTGCAGCAGACGGCGGGCCTGCTATACGACTGCTTCCTCGACGTGATCCGGGCCCACGAGCCCGACATCGAGCGCGTGCTCCGGGGCGAGCAGCTCCCGGCGGGAGCGCCCGCGGACCTCGTCGCCCGGGCCATCCAGGCGCAGGGCACGTGGTTCCAGCTCCTCTCCATCGCCGAACAAAACGCCGCGATGCGCCAGCGACGGCAGAGCGAAGTGGAGCGCGGCCCGGAGCAGGTGCGGGGCACCTTCGCCCAGGTGGTCGCCGCAGCCGCCGCGGCCGGCGTGCCGGCGCAGGCGGTCCGCGACCTGGTCGCCGCGCTGCGCGTGCGACCGGTGATCACGGCCCACCCCACCGAAGCCAAGCGCGTGACGGTGCTGGAGAAGCATCGCCGCATCTACCGGCGCCTGGTGGATCTGGAAGCGCCACGCTGGACGCCCCGGGAGCGCAGCGCGCTGATCGACAACCTCCGCGCCGAGATCGAGCTGCTGTGGCTCTCCGGCGAGCTGCGACTCGAGAAGCCGACGGTCGAGCAGGAGCTCGCCTGGGGCTTGTACTTCGTCAATGAGAACCTGTTCGGGATCGTCCCGGAGCTCGTGGACCGGCTGGAGCAGGCGCTCCGTCGCGCCTACCCCGACGCGGCGTTCGACGTGCCGCCGTTCTTCCAGTTCGGCTGCTGGATCGGCGGGGACCGGGACGGCAATCCGTTCGTCACGAACGACGCGACCCGGCGCACGCTGTGCGAAACCCGAGTCGCCAGCCTGCGCCGCTACCGCGCCCGGCTCGCCGAGCTGCTGCGCGCGCTGAGCATCACCGAGCGGGCGGCGGTGATCGCCCCGGCGTTCCGGGAGGCGCTCGCGCGCCAGCTCGCGCGAGCCGGCCAGGCGGACGCCATTGCGCGCCGCAATCCGGGCGAGGTGTTCCGGCAGTTCCTCGCCTGCGTGCTGCGCCGCCTCGACGCCACGCTCGTCTGTGCCGAGCGGGGAGAGATGGCGCCCGAGGCCGCGGGCTATCCGACCGCGGATGAGCTCATCGCCGACCTCCGGACCCTGGAGGCGGGTCTCGCGGAAGCGCAATGCGCGACACCCGCCGAGCTGTTCGTGCGCCCGGTACGCCGGGAGGTGGAAGCCTTCCGGTTCAGCACGTTCCGCTTGGACATCCGCGAGAACTCCACACGCCTGAACGAGGCGCTGCGCGCGCTCTGGCGCGCCCGCCACCCCGCCGAGCCACCCGCGCCCGACTCTCCGGAATGGCGCGCCTGGCTCCAAGCGGAGCTGGGGCGACCGCTCGGCGCCGAGCGCGAGCCGCTCGAGCTGCCGGCGGAGGGGGGAGCGGCGGAGACGGCTGGGATGTTCCGCCTGATCCGCGAGACGCGCGATCGGCTCGATCGCGAGGCCATCGGCAGCTTCGTGCTGAGCATGACGCATACCGTCGCCGACGTGCTCGGCGCCTACGTGTTCGCGAAGCAGGCCGGTCTCTTCGCCGACGCCGCCGGCACCGAGAGCTGTACTCTCCCCATCGTGCCCCTGTTCGAATCCATCGACGACCTGCGGCGCGCCCCGGACATCGTGCGGGAGCTGCTGCAGGTCCCGCTGGTGCGGCGCAGCGTGCGGGGGCAGGGAAGCGTGTTGGAGGTGATGATCGGCTACTCCGACTCCAACAAGGACGGCGGGTTTCTGTCGTCCAACTGGGAGCTCAGCAAGGCCCAGCTCAGGCTCACCCGGCTGGGCCGCGAGTGCGGCATCCCCGTCGCCTTTTTCCACGGCCGCGGCGGCTCGGTGAGCCGGGGCGGCGCCCCGACCGGCCGGGCGATCGCGGCGCAGCCGGCGGGCTCGATTCGGGGCCGCCTCCGCATCACCGAGCAGGGTGAGGTGGTGTCGTTCAAGTACGCCAACCGCGGCACCGCGGCGTATCAGACCGAGCTGTTGGCGGCGAGCGTGCTCGAGCACTCCCTCAAGTCGGAGCGCGAGCAGGCGCTCGTACCCACGACGGAGTTCGACGAAGCGATGGAGGCGCTCTCGGGCGCGGCCCACGCCGCCTATCGCCGCCTCGTGGACCATCCCGGTCTCGTGGCCTACTTCCAGGCGGCCAGTCCCCTGGAAGAGATTGCCCTCTTGAACCTCGGGTCGCGACCGGCCCGGCGCTTCGGCGCCCGGACGCTGGCCGACCTGCGGGCCATCCCCTGGGTGTTCGCCTGGACGCAGAACCGCCACTTCATCCCGGGCTGGTACGGCGTGGGCACGGGGCTCGCGACGTTCCTCGAGGTCCGCGGCAGCCGGGGCGAGGCGCTGCTCAAGCGGATGTTCGACGATTTCCGCCTGTTTCGGCTGATCATCGACGAAGCGGAGAAAACCCTGGCGTACGTCGACTTGGACATCGCGCGCGAGTATGCCGCCCTGCTCGCGGACGACTGGGGGCGCGCCGAGATTTTCTCGCTCGTGGCCGACGAGTATCACCGCACCACGGACATGATCCGGCGCCTCGCGGGCTCCGGCGACCTCGCCCGCCGGTTCCCCCAGTTCCGCCGGCGCCTCGAGAGCCGCCTGCCGATACTCAATCAGGTCAGCCGGCAGCAGGTCGACCTGTTGCGGTGCTATCGGGCCGGCCAGGAAGACACCCGACCGGCGCTGCTCTTGTCGATCAACTGCATCGCGGCGGGTTTTGGGACCACCGGATAACGCGTTACACGACGCCACGACGCCACGTTGCAGGAATCCGCGGCCTAGACGCTGTTCGTGGAACTTGGCGTCGTGCAACGTGGGACTAGATTACAGCATGCACGACTCCCTCTACTTCACCGACCACCACCTCCAGGTCCGCGACATGGTGCGCGACTTCGCGCAGCAGGTCGTGAAGCCCAGCGCGCCGCGCTACGACCG
>QHUT01000033.1 GCA_003222055.1 Gemmatimonadota bacterium | reverse complement strand
GTACGAGGGCGTGGTGAAGAGCACGACTGCCTTTGGCGCATTCGTGGAGATCATCCCCGGCGTAGAGGGCCTGCTGCATATCTCCGAGCTGCAGCACGGGCGCACGGAGCGCACGGAGGACGTGGTGAAGAAGGGCGACCACGTGCGGGTGAAGCTGCTCGAGGTGGACGAGCGGGGCCGGATGCGCTTGTCTCGCAAGGCGCTGATGGACAAGCCGGAGGCGGCACCGGCGCGCTCGCACTGATGGAGACGGTCCGGCTCGACCGGGACATCTTCCAGACCACCGCGCCGACCGGCGTGATCGTGTTGTCCGAGCGGGTCGCGAGTGTCCGCTCGGCGGCGGTGGGTATCTGGGTGCGCAGCGCCAGCGCCCACGAGCCCCGCCCCAAGATGGGCGTGTCGCACCTGCTCGAGCACATGGTATTCAAGGGCACCGAGCGCCGCAGCGCGCAGGAGATCGCGCTGGCGCTCGAGTCGCGCGGCGGCTCGCTCGACGCCTACACCTCGCGCGACACGACGGCGTTCCAGGCCCGCGTGCTCGACTCGGACCTGCCGCGCGCGCTCGACGTGCTCACCGACCTGGTGCGCAATCCGGTGCTCCGCTCGAGCGATCTCGAGCTCGAGCGCAACGTGGTGCTCGAGGAGATCAACACCGTCGAGGACACGCCGGACGATCAGGTGTTCGATCTCGTGTATCAGACGCTCTGGCCCAAGCACTCTTACGGCTATTCCATCCTCGGCACGCGCGACACAGTGAGCGCGCTCTCCACCGACGACCTGAAGCAGCTACACGGCCGGGCCTATTTCCCCGCCAACTGCGCGATCGCCGCCGCGGGCAACCTCACGCACGAGCAGCTGCTCGACTTGCTAGGCAAGCAAGGGTGGTTCGACGGGGAAGGGGGAACGGGGAAGGGGGAAGGGGCCCCGCCCGTCCCACCCGCGGTTCGCGGTGTCGAGGCCCGCCACTCGAAGGATTCCGCCCAAACGCACATCGTCTTCGCCACCGACACGGTTCGGTACGCCGACCGGCGCAAGTACGCGCTGTTGGTGCTGGGCAACGTGTTCGGGGGCGGCATGTCGAGCCGGCTGTTCCAACGGATTCGAGAGGAGCTGGGGCTGGCGTACGCGATTTACGCGTTCACGAGCTTCTATCGCGAGATGGGAGTGGCGGGTGTGTACGTCGGGACGCAGCCCAAGACCGCGGCGCAGGCCGCGGCAGCGATTCGCGCGGAATACGCCAAACTGGCGCGCGAGGGGCTGGCCGGCGACGCGCTCGCGGAGGCGAAGCAACAGACCCAGGGCCAGCTGATGCTGTCGCTGGAGAGTCCCAGCGCCCGGATGTATCGTTTGGCGAGCTTTCCGGTGTATGGCGAGCCGTATCGCAGTCTGGACCAGGTCGTGGCCGAAGTAGCCGGGCTCACCGAAAAAGAGATCGCGGATGTGGCGGCGGAATTCTTTGATCCCAGACGACAGACTGTTGTCTGGCTCGGAAAAGAATAAAGGCGTCACGCAAAGACGTTAACACAAAGACGTAACACAAAGACGTAACACAAAGACGTAACACAAAGACGTCACGCAAGAGCGTCACGCAACAGCGTACCGCGGAGCGCGCATGATCATCGGAGTGCCCAAAGAGATCAAGACGGCCGAGAACCGCGTGGCATTGGTGCCGGCGGGAGTCGAGTCGCTCGTGGGCGACGGGCACACCGTGCTGGTGGAGCGGGGCGCGGGTGTGGGGTCGGGGTTCCCTGACGAGGCCTTCGGTGCAGTAGGCGCGACCGTCGTGCCCAAGGCGGCGGACGTGTGGGCCCGGGCCGAGATGGTGGTGAAGGTGAAGGAGCCGATCGAGCTCGAGTGGCCGTGCATGCGCAAGGGTCAGGTCGTCTTCACCTATTTCCATTTCGCCGCCTCGGAGCCGCTTACCCGCGCGGTCATCAAGTCCGGTATCGTCGCGATCGCGTACGAAACGGTACAGCTCGCGTCGGGGGAGCTGCCGTTGCTCACGCCAATGAGCGAAGTAGCCGGGCGCATGGCGGTGCAGGAGGGGGCCAAGTATCTCGAGAAGGTGTACGGCGGCAGCGGCATCTTGCTGGGCGGCGTGCCGGGCGTCCTGCCGGCCGAGGTGCTGATCATCGGTGGGGGAGTAGTGGGCACGAACGCGGCGCGAATGGCGGCCGGACTGGCCGCCCACGTCACGCTGCTCGATCTGTCGCTCGACCGGCTGCGCTACCTCTCCGATGTGCTTCCTCCCAATGTCGATCTCCTCTACTCCAACCGCCACAACCTGCTGGAGCAGCTGCGCAAGGCCGATCTGGTGATCGGGGCGGTGCTGTTGCCGGGGGCCAAGGCGCCGAGGCTGGTGCGGCGGGAGGACTTGAAGCTGATGAAGCCGGGCTCGGTGATCGTGGATGTCGCGGTGGACCAGGGGGGGTGCATCGAGACCAGCAAGCCGACCACGCACGAGAACCCCGTGTACACGGTGGATGGGATCATTCATTACGCGGTGGCGAACATGCCGGGGGGCGTGCCGCGCACGTCCACGCTGGCGCTCACCAACGCCACTTTCCCCTATGCCAAGCGCCTGGCCCGGAGCGGCTGGAAGCAGGCGTGTCGCGAGGACGGTTCGCTGTTCCAGGGCTTGAACGTGATCGAGGGAAGCGTGGTCTACCCCGCCGTGGCCGAGTCGTTCGGCTTGTCGCTCGTGGACGCGAAGCAGCTGGTATGACGCACTTCCTCTCCGTACTGGTGCTGCTGTCACAGGCGCAGGCGACGAACGCCGAGCTGGGCTATCGGTTCGCGCTGCCGAGCGGGTTCGCGGCGTTTCCCGAGGGACGCTCGCAGAAGGACATGGTGGACTGCTGGAGCGAGGCGACGCCCGTGTCGGCGCACGGAGCCATGATTCTCTGCGTGCAGCGCATGCACGGCGTGTTGCCGCGGGAGGCGATGCGGCAGGAGGACCTGCCGGCCACCACGCAGCTGGTGAGCTTCAAATGGAGAGCGTTCGACCTTCAGGGCTTGCGATCGCTGGTCTCGCAGGGCGGCGAGCCGGCGTTCGTGCTGGTGACGCAGGTGCCGCTGCGACGCGAGGCGGTGCAGCTGTTCTTGAGCGGGCCGGCCGATCAGGAGACGCGGGGTCAAACGCTCATGAGCGAGACCCTCGCCTCGCTCGAGGGCGAGAGCAACTGGCTGTCGGCGAGCGAGCGGGCGGGCCGCCTCGGCACGGCTGCGGGGTGGTGGATCGGGATTGCCGTGGGGTTGATCGCGGTGCTCGTGTGGCGCAAGCGGCGCCGCGCCGCGTAGGGCTCCCGGTCGCGTGACGCGGCGGGAGCGCGGGCCGGTGGTGCAGGTCCAGCGGCTGCCGCACCACGACGGGTTGGCGCTGCCCAGCCGGCAGACCGCCGGGTCCGCCGGGTACGACGTGGCGAGCGCCGAGCCGGACTTTACGTTGCAGCCGCTCGAGCGCCGCCTGGTGCGCACCGGGTTGGCGCTGGCGATTCCAGCGGGATACGAAGCCCAGGTCCGACCCCGGTCAGGGCTGGCGGTGAAGCATGGTCTCACCCTTCCGAACGCTCCCGCGACGATCGACTCGGATTATCGTGGCGAGCTGATGATCCCAATGATCAACCTGGGCAAAGAGTCGGTCGTGGTGGCGCGGGGCACGCGCATCGCGCAGCTCGTGTTTCAGCGGGTGGAGGTGGTGGAGCTCGAGGAGGTGGCGAAGTTGCCGCCGAGCGAGCGGGGTGGGGGAGGGTTTGGGAGCACGGGGGTGTGAGACAAAGGCCGGGAAAGGG
>QHUT01000043.1 GCA_003222055.1 Gemmatimonadota bacterium | reverse complement strand
CGGCGTCGGTGCGCGAAACGGCAGTCGGTATCCCAGGGATGAGGGTGCCGAACGTGAGAGATTGGATACCCGTCACCGTGAGGGGACGCTGACCGGCGAGCGGCAAAACGGCTGTCGCCGTCAGCGCGAACGCGTACCGCAGACCTCTCATCGCGGGACTCCCGTGTGTGGCAGCGCCGGCAGAGGCTAGGTGGTCCCTCTGCCGGCGCGGCGACAGCCAAACGTATGCGAAAAGGCCCTTTAGTACGACACCGTGAGCGTCACCGTACCGGTGTAGCTGCCAGCCGGCAGGTTGACCGGCGGCGTCACCGTGGCGCCCACGAATAAGTACAGCGCTCCGCTCGCGCTCAACGTCCCGCCCGCCGGCGTAGCCGAGGGCGTGATGGCCGAGCCACCAGACGTGGAGTTAGTTGTGTTGAGATAGCCCGTCCAGGAGCCGATCGGCAAGTTGTTGCCGCTGCTCGTCAGGTTGGTCGGCAGCGAGAAGGAATAGGTGACGGGAGTGCTCGCCTGCCCGGTCACGCTGAACTGGCCGCTATTGGTGGCATCGCTGTAGGCGACCGTCTTCGCCACACCGGGGAAGACGTTGCCGAACCCCAGGTTCTGGGCCCCGGTCACCGTGATGGGCGACTGCACCGTCGCCGTCGCCGAGATGCTGCCATTCACGCCCTGTGCGCGGACCGCGGCGGTCGCGACCAGCGCGAGGACGAGCGTGGCAAGCGCGGCTTTGGAAGCAGTGTACATGCGGCGTCTCCCCCTATCTGTCGTGTGATACAGCGCTTACAGCCAAGAGGCGCGTGCGCCTCGGATTCGTTGCGCCTACGCAACAGGCAAGGGGCGTGCCGTAGTGCTTGTTTTTTTGACGATCGTCAATCTTTTATACAGCGATACCATCACTTGCTACCTTAGGGCGCCCAACAATTTAGGCCATGCAGCCGAACGCACCGTCACGATATTTGACGCCGGCACAGTGAGTGCACGCCAGCACAGACCACCGTAAGTTATTGTCGTAGCTGCTCCTACAAACATAGGCCTCAAGGTATGGACCGTGCCTTAACAGAAGGCAAGACACCTGGCCCTGACCTCGAGGAGCAGCGAGATGGCAAACCGACGTCCTTCCGCAGTTGCTCGGGCCCTCGTGGTCGGTTTGGTGTTGGGTGCCGCCTGGCTCGGGCGGCCGTTCAATGCAGAAGCCCAAGCCCGTGGCACGCTGCAAGTAACCGCGCGAGTCATTGATACGAAGGCCAGCTTTGACGGCCTGAACGCGGCCCGCGTCGCGCTGCGGCAAGCTGCAGCCGGCGCGCAAGGCACGAATATCAATACTGTCTCAACACTGGCGCAAGTCAGTGTCGCCCGGCTTCCGCAGGGCCGCTCCGAATTGGTTGTCACGGTCGATTACTCGAAGAACTAAGCCCACTCGCCGTTCCCATAGCCTGAGGTAAGGCGCTCTACGCGAGCAGCGGACTCCCCTTGGCGCGGCGGTCGGGGATGAGGCGGCGGGGCGTGAGCGAGCGCCGCGGAGCCCGGCGTCGCTCGCCCTTCGAGCGTCGCTCCGACCCGGCCCGGCGCTCGTCGGGTACCGGGGTGTTCCCCTGGCGCCGCTCCGAGCGCGACCGGCGGTCGACGCCGGAGCGGCGGTCGTCGAGTTGACGACGATCGTCACGCGTGCGGCGGTCGGGCAATGGTTCGTAGGTGATGGGATCCTCTCCGGCACCGCTGATCGGGGCCCAAACCTACTGGCCCCCGGGCCGCCCGGCTAGGGCCCCGGCCGCGGCGCGGGTCCCGCTGCGCTAGATTGCGCCACGCGATGACCTCCGCCACCCCTCCCGCCGAGCTGCTCGAGGGTGTCGTGCGGGCGCTCGAGCCGGCGTTCCGCATCGACCACCTCGTCGCCGCGACGGCCGAGCGCGTGGTGTACCACGCCTGGGACCGCGTGCTCAAACGGCACGTCGCGCTATATGCGCACCTCGCGCCCGACGTACCGGGCCGCGCCTGGTTCCTGCGGGAGACGGAAACCCTCGCCGCGCTCGACCACCCCACGATCCGCCACGTGTACGCGGCGGCGATCCAGGGGAGCTTCGCCTACCGGACGACGAACTGGGTGGAAGGGGAGAGCCTCGCCGACGCGCTGCGCCGGGGCCCGCGGCCCATCCCGACCGCGCACACGCTGGTGCGCGACCTGCTCAGCGCGCTCGAGCACGCGCACGCCCGGGGCGTGATCCTGCGCCGGATCGTGCCGCTCACGCTCATGCTCGAGGTCTCGAGCCGCGCTGTGATCACCGACCTGCGCTACGCCAACTGGTGCCTTCCCAACGTGCCGCCCGAGGAGCGGGGGGCGGGAGGCGCCTTCGTGGCGCCGGAGGTGCGCGCCGGCGGCCCCGGCGAGCCGGCGAGCGACGTATACGCCGTAGCGGCCCTGGTCTATTACGTGCTCACCGGCCACGAGCCGGACGCGGACCCGGCCCGGGTGGTGCCGCCGCGGCAGCTCCGGCCCGCCGTGCCGGCGGCCCTGGAGCGGGTGCTGTTGCGCGCGCTCCAGGCTGCGCCGGCCGACCGCTACTACACGGCGACGGAAATGCTCGAGGACTTCGTGAGCGACGCCGGCGTGTTTCAGGAACCGGCCGCGACACCCTCGCTGGCGGAGGCGGGCTTCGAGCGACGGCTGCGACGCGCCCTGGGAGACGACTACGAGCTGCTCGAGGAGATCGGCACGGGTGGCTTCGGACGCGTCTACCGGGCGCGCGACCTCGGACTGGAGCGGGACGTCGCGATCAAGGTGCTCCACCCGTCGCTCACGGCCGATGCCGCCGTGTCGGAGCGGTTCCGCCGCGAGGCGCAGCTCGCGGCGCGACTGCGGCACCCGAGCATTGTCAGCATCTACGACATCATGGGCCGGGCTGGACTCGAGTGGTACACGATGGAGCTCGTGCCCGGTACGAACCTGGCGCAGCTGGTCCAGACGCAGGGGCCGCTCTCGGTGGAGCAAACCGTGCGCGTGCTCGACCAGGGGCTCTCCGCGCTCGAGCACGCGCACGCCCTCGGGCTGGTGCACCGGGACCTGAAGCCGGAGAACATGCTGATCGAACCCGACGGGCGGCTGCGCATCACCGATTTCGGGCTGGCCCTGGCGCTGCGTGGCGACGGGCGGTTCGGCGGCGCCACCTCGCGCAGCGGCACGCCGCAGTTCGCGGCGCCGGAGCAGCTGCTGGGCGAGCGCGTCGACCAGCGCTCGGACCTGTACTCGCTCGCCGCGGCGGCGTACTTCGCCCTGCGCGGCCGGCCACCGTTCGAAGGACGCACCCCCGAGGCCATCCTGGCCCGCCAGACGACCGACGATCTGCCGTCGCTGACGGACGCCCGGCACGACGTGCCGCGCGAGCTGGAAGAGGTGCTGCGCCGGGCACTCGCGAGCGACCCGGGGGCTCGGTACCAGACGGCGAGCGCGTTCCGCGAGGCGGTGCGGCGGTCGCGTGGGTTCCTGCGCCGGCTCGGGGCGGTGCTGCGGGGCGAGTGAGCTAGCGCCAGCGGAAGATCCGCAGCGCGACCACGAAGCTGGCGAAGCCCCACGCCGTCACGATCGCGAGCGGCGTTCCCAGCTGCGCGAGCGGGCTGCCGTCGATCATGACGGCGCGCAGGGCGTCGTTCAGCGCGGTGAGCGGCAGCGCTCTCACGAACGGCTGCATCGCCTCCGGGAACCGGGCATACGAGAAGAATGTGCCCGACAGCATCCACATCGGGAGCATCACGAGGTTCATGAGTCCGGAGACCGCCTCGATGGTGCGGGCACGGCTCGCGACCAGCATGCCGAGCCCGTTGAACGACAGGGCGCCGAGCACCGTGATGAACGTAAGGGCGCCGACCGAGCCGCGCACGCCCACGTCGAACATCCACCACGCGAACCCTACCAGCGCCGCGACCTCGACGAACAGAAACACCAGACGGGACAACACGAACGACAGCAGGTAGTGACTGCGACGCATCGGCGTCGCCATGTAGCGCTTGAGGAGCCGCTTGGTGCGGGCTTGTACCACGGAGAAGCCCACGCCCCACAGCCCGCTCCCCATCAGGTTCATGCCCAGCAACCCGGGAATCAGGAAATCGATGTAGCGCGCGCCCGGCTCCGTGACGCGCTCGTCCTCGACGCGCACCGGGTCGGCCCGCCCGCGCGCCCGCTGCACGGCGTCGTCCACCTGCAGGCGCGCCAGCTGGCTCTCCGTGCGGGTCGAGTCGTAGCGGTACACGAGACGCTCACCCGGGACCACGAGCAGCGCGACCCGGCCGGTCCGCAGCTCGAGTCGCGCCGCGGCGCTGTCGAGCACGCCGACGCGGAGGCCGGGCGCATGGGCCAGCGCCGCAGCCACGCCCGAGTCCCCCGGCTGGTGCAGCACCGCGACCCGCAGCTCGCCGGGCCCGCGGTTGCGGAAGGCGATGCCCAGCGCGAACGCCAGCACGATCGGGAACCCGAATACCCAGAAGATCGCCTCCGGCTCGCGGTAGAACTCGCGCATGCGCGCGAGCGTGAGCTGGACCAAGGGATGGTCACGCATCGCGCAGCTGCCTCCCCGTGAGGGTCACGAACACGTCCTCGAGCGTGGCGTGGTGGGTGGCGAGCAGCGACAGAACGGCCCCGCGCCGCTCGAGCAGGACCAGCAGCGCCGGAACGGCCCGGTGCACCTCGGCGACGGTGAGCGCGGTCCGGTCCGGCGCCGGACGCACGGCTCGGACCCCGGGGAGCGCGGCCAGCTCGTCGGCTCCGGGCGCGTGCGCCGCGCCGTCCGCCAACGCGAATTCGACGACGTGCTCGGCGCCGAGCGACGCGATCAGTGAGCCCGGCGTGCCCAGGGCGATGATCTTGCCGTGGTCCATGATGGCCACCCTGTCGCACAGGCGCTCCGCTTCTTCCATGTAGTGCGTCGTCAGGAGAACCGTGCCGCCGGCCGTGCGGAACCGGCCGATCACGTCCCACAGCTGGCGACGCGACTGCGGATCGAGCCCGGTCGTCGGCTCGTCGAGGAACAGCAGTTCCGGCCGTGAAACCAGGGCGCACGCCACGGCGAGGCGTTGTTTCTGCCCGCCGGACAGCTTGCCTACCCAAGACGCGCGCTTCTCCTCGAGCTCCACCAGGGCGAGCACCTCCTCGACCGTGTGCGACGACCGGTAGAAACTGCGGAACAAGCGCACCGTTTCCTCGACCGTCAACTTGTCGGCCAGCTGCGTGTCCTGGAGCTGGATGCCGAGTCGCTCGCGCAGGGCGCGCGTCTCGGCGCCTCCGGTCCAGTGCAACCCGAGGATCTCCACGTCTCCCGCATCGGGAGGCGTGAGCCCCTCCAGGATCTCGATCGTGGTGGTCTTGCCGGCGCCGTTCGGCCCGAGCAGGCCGAAGCACTCTCCCGCGGTCACTGCGAGATCGAGCCCGGCGACCGCCAGCACATCACCGTAGCGCTTGACAAGGCCCGTGCAGCGGATGGCGGGGGGGGCGGGGGGCACGCTCAGGCGGGCTTTTTCGGCTCCGGCGGGGTCATCGCGCGCTTCAGCGCCGCGTCGAGCTGGATCTGCATGTTGTTCACGGCGTCGCCGAGCGCCCGGATCTTCATGAGGACTCCCCCGCCGCGCCCCGCCATCACTGACATCCCGCCCGCGACGTCGGCGACGGTCCCGACGTTCCCGGTGAGGGCCCGCTGACGCATCTGGGAGGCCTCGATGGCGATCTTCTCGCACAGCTGCTGAATGGTACGTGTTTGGCCGGCCCGGTTGGCCTCGAGCTCGGTGACCAGATGCTTGAGCCGGTCGGCCGTCCGCTGAAAGTCCTCGATCTCCTCCACCTGTCGCACCTGATCGGCCGTGAGCTTCGGGCTCATGGGAGCACCTCGGTGAGCGGATGACCGTCGAGCGGCTCGGCGGGGGTGAGGCCGAGCAGCCGGGCGAGCGTCGGTGCGATGTCCACCGTGCGGACCCTCGTCCCGTACACGCCGCGGCGGACGCCCGGGCCCCAGAAGATCAACGGCACGTGCGCGTCGAGATCGGTCGGCTGGCCGTGCATCGCGAGGGGAACGTTCGCGACCTCCCAGGTGGAGTACGGCGTGAGGGTCACCACCAGCTCTACGCCGGCGTCCGGCGCCACCTGGTGGCGCCAGCGGCGCACCACAGGATCGGTGCTGTCGGCCGCGGCGAGGTCCGCCGCGCGGTCCACCCGCCGCACGCCCGCGACGGCACGCAGCCGGGTCGCCACGTCGCCGACGACGCTGTCGACGTTGACGCCTTGCGCCACCAGCCTGGCACGGTCGGGGATCAGCAGCATGCCGCTCTCGAACGCGAGCCAGTCGCCGCCGCCGGCGCGCTGGTCGAGCGCCGCGTTCACGCTCTGGATGATGCTATCGGGCATCACGCGCACGGCTCCCTTCCACCCCAACGCCCGCGATCGCTCCGGGAACGGCGTCACGCCGTGGTCGGAGGTGAGCACGATGAGCACGTTGCCGCTGCCGTAGCGCACGAACAATTGCTCGAAGAAGCGGCCCAGATAGCGGTCCAGTCGGAGCACCTGGTCATGGATCTCGCGGGAATCCGGCCCGTATGCATGGCCGATGTAGTCGGTGGTGGACAGACTCACGGCCAGCAGGTCCGTCGTGCCGCGGACCCCGAGCGGCAGCGCCCGGGTGCCTTCGAGGGCGAACGCCAGCGTGAGCGAATCCATCGTCGGCGTGGCGAGAAAGACGTGGGACGCCAGGCCGCTGTCGTCGGGGAGCCGGTGCGGAAAGACGAAGTCCCGCCCCTCGTGCTCGTAGGGCACGCTGTCGGGCTCGGGGTAGTCACGCTCGGGGAGGAGTAGGCTCCACTGCGTGCCCGCCGCGCGGAACGGAACGCGCTGCCCGTTGAACACCCGCACCCACATCGGCAGCGTGTCCGCGTAGTAGCGGCTCGTGGTGAACACGCCGGCGACATACCAGTACACCTGCTCCTTGGCCCGCCCGATCGGCAGGATCGCCCCCCGGTCCTTCCCCGACACCGAAAGCGCCCGCGCCGCCGGCTCGGCCGCCTTGAGCCAGTCGAAGAACGCCGTCCCCCGGAACCGGGCCGGAGAAGCACCGAGCCCCCGCACGCCCACGAGCGGCGCGGTCGAATCCCCCACCCCCGCAAGGTTGCGGATGATGCCCGTGTGCGCGGGCCAGCGCCCCGACAGGATCGTCGCGTGGCCCGGCGCCGTCTCCGTGATCGCGTGGTCGTGGTACGCCTCGGTGAACACCGCGCCCTGCTTCAAGAGCGTCGCCAACCCGCCCCGCAGCTGAGCGCGGTAGCGGTCCAGGTAGTCGGGGCGCAGCTGATCCACGGTGATCACGACGACCAGGCGCGGCTTGGGAGCGGGTACGTTGGCGGGCTCGACGGCAGGCGCCGCGGCGGTCGATCGAATGAGGACAACGAGGGCGACGAGGCTCGAGATCATGGCAAGAAAATAAACGCGGCGCGGGCGTTACGCCGTCGCCGGAACCGGGACCCCGCGCGGCACCCGACTCGCGAGCAACAGGGCGCAGCCGATGATCACGGCGCAGGCGAAGAACGGGACGCTGGGTCCGAGGTGCTGGTATGCCAGGCCGGCCCAGATCGGCCCCGCGACGCTCGCCACGCCACGCAGGGCCTGCTGCACGCCCATCATGAGGCCGAACTCGTGCCGGTCGGTCCTGTGGCTGACGAGAGCGGACGTCGCCGGAAACAGCAGCGCCGTCCCGAGTGGCAGGAATACCTGGAACAGGAGGAACAGGGGGACCGAAGTCGCCAGCGGGAGCAGGGCGTAGCCCAGGCCGTACAGCGCCGCCCCCACCCGCATCGTCCTCACCTCGCCGAGACGGTCGTTGATCGGTCCGACGACGAACGCACGCATCAGGACGCCGACGCCCCCGAATACGGTGAAGAACCAGCCGATGTTGGTCACGTCGATGCCGAAGCGCCACGAGAGGTACAGCGTGAACACGGCCGGCGCGGAGTTGTACGCGAGCATGGCGACGGCGTAGATCCAGATCAGCTGGGCGGCGGGTCTGCCGGGGTGCCGGATCACGTCCCACATCGCGTGCAGCACCGGTCGCGGCTCGGGTGGCGGCATGTGTCGCCCGCTCGCGGACGTGGCGTGCGACGGCAGGACGCGGGACTCCGGCAGCCATTTCCAGGCGAATGCCACGTTGCACAGGCACAGAGCGGCCGCGACGAGTCCGGGCGCCGACTGACCGGCGCGCGCGGCGAAGGAGCCCACGACCGGTCCGATGACGACGCCGAGACTCGTCGCGGCCGAGAGCCAGCCCAGGGCCTTGGCGCGCTCGTGCGGCGCCATCGTGTCCGCGACGTAGGCCTGCGCCACCCCGGTGGTGCCTCCGCCCAGGCCCTGGATGAAGCGTGACACGAACAGCAACCAGAGAGATCCGGCGAATCCGAACACGACGTACGCCAGGGCCGACGCGGTCAGCCCTACGAGCAACGGCGGGCGGCGTCCGTAGCGGTCCGATACGCGTCCCCACACCGGGGAGGCGAGCAGCTGGGCGACGGGAAACGAGGCGGTGAGGAACCCGATCGTGGTAGCGCTCGCGTGGAGATGGAGGGCATACAGCGGCAGCAGGGGCAGGACGAGCATGAGCCCGATCATGTCCACGAAGGCGACCGCCATCAGGACCGACATTCGCTTCATCGTCTCGCGCGCTCCGTCACCAGATCAAAGATGTGGACGTTTGCCCGGCCGGCGAACGAAAGCCCCACCCTCGCTTCGCGTCAATCTCCGTGAAGCGGACTTTTGACCTTCCTGACGATTCATGGCCTAGTCTCCCCGGGGGTCCTGTTCTAATCTTCTTGCCACTTCATGTCCGACACCCCGCAACCTGGCTATGACTCGCGCCTCTTCCGCCGCACGCTGCTCTCCGTGATGGCGATACAGGTGGCGACGTTGCTGCTCCTCTGGCTGCTCCAAATCCGCTATACGCGATGATCTGCCCGTCGTGCGCGCTCTAGACTGGGTCATCATCGCCGTCTACCTCGGGTACGTGCTGGTGGACGGCGTGCGTCGAGCCAAAGGCACACGGGAGATCGAGGGCTACTTCCTGGCCAACCGGAGCCTCCCGTGGTGGGCGGTAGGCCTCTCGGTCATGGCGACCCAGCTGTCCGCCATCACGCTCATCGGCACCACGGGGCAGGGAGCGACCGACGGCATGCGCTTCGTGCAGTTTTACTTCGGCCTCCCGCTGGCCATGGTGATCCTGGGAGTGACGCTGGTCCCGTTCCTCCATGGGGCCAGAGTGTTCACCGCGTACGAGTACCTGGAGCGGCGCTTCGACGCGCGCACGCGCTCCCTGACCAGCTTCCTCTTTCTGGTAGCGCGCGGGATGTCGTGCGGCACCATCATCGCCGCGCCGGCCGTGGTGTTCTCCGCCATCTTCGGATGGAGTCTGTTGTGGTCGGTGGCCCTGATGGGCGTGCCGACCGTCATCTACACGATGATCGGCGGCGTGCAGGCGGTCACCTGGGTGGACGTGAAGCAGATGGCGATCATCGTCTTCGCCCTAATCGCGGTGATGGTGACCCTCCTGGTGCAGCTCCCGGTAGCACCCGACCACGCGCTGGCCCTGGCGGGCGCGGCGGGCCGGCTCCGCGCTTTCGATTTCTCCTTCGACCTGACCAACGATTTCACGTTCTGGTCCGGCCTGATCGGCGGCACGTTCCTCATGTTGTCGTACTTCGGGACCGACCAGAGCCAGGTGCAGCGCTACATCACCGCCAAGTCGGTAGCTCAGGCTCGGAGCTCGCTCTTGATGAGCGCCTACTGGAAGATTCCGCTCCAGGCACTGGTGCTCCTCACCGGCGTCCTGGTGTTCGTCTTCTTCGTCTTCCAGGCGCCACCGCTGCTGTTCAACCCCGCGGCAGAGCAAGCCGTTCGTGCGGAGGAGCCCGCGATGTACGGAGTCCTCGACGAGCGGTACCGCACCGCGCTCCAAGCACGCGCGACCGCGGCTCGGGCCGTGGCGGTCGCGCGCGTGCGGGGAGACGGCGAGGCGTCGGCCGCCTCGTTGGAAGCGTTCCGGGCCCGCGAGGCGGACGTGGGCGCGCTGCGAACGGAGGCGCTGGGGTTGGCCCGCCGCGTGACCGGAACGAGCGCGCAGGACGTGAACTACGTGATGCCGTACTTCGTGCTGCACTTCCTTCCGGTCGGCCTGATCGGAATCTTCGTCGCCGCAGTATTGGCCGCCGCCATGTCCAGCATCGCCGCCGAGCTGAATTCGCTGGCGACGGTCAGCGTGATCGATTTCTACCGGCGCTGGGTCCGGCCCGAGGCGCCCGACGCGCACTACCTGCTGGTGTCGAAGGCCGCGACCGGAGTGTGGGGCCTGTTCGCGTGCGCGGTCGCCACGTTCGCCGCGACGCTCGGCTCTCTCATCGTCGTCGTGAATCGCTTCGGGTCGTTTTTCTACGGCTCCATCCTCGGCGTCTTTCTCCTGGCCATGATCCCGCGGGCGCGGGCGACTGGCGCGTTCTTCGGCCTGATCGCCGGGATGGCCGCCGTGGGCGCCGTGAACTTTGGGGCGCCGTCGGTCTCGTGGCTGTGGCACAACGTGATCGGCGCGGTTACGGTCGTGGCGGTCGGATTGGTTCTGAGCCCGAGAAGGGCCTGAGCGAGCGATTGCGGATTGCGGACTGCGGATTGCGGATTGCGGATTGGACCGTGTGGGTGTCGAGGCCGCAGGCTGACTTCCCGGATCGAACCGTCCCGCGCAAATCCGCAATCCGCAATCCGCAATTTATTTCTTGCCCAACGCCAGGAGATTGGCAAATAACCGATACGCCCCCGGCACCCCCGCGGGCAGCTGTCGGAAAAAGCTCAGCCCCGTATAGACGTACGTGCCCTTCCCCAGCGCCGCCACGAGCAGGCCCCCCGAGAGCGGCGACTCGCCCGGATCGTGCGTCTCGAGCAGCGCCGTGTAGGACGAATCCCAGTCGTGGGCAAAGTAGAGCCCGCGCTCCTGCACCCATCCCTGCCAGTCGGCCGGACCGATCTCATTGGGGACGCGAAACACCGGGCTCGACGGCTCGAGCGCCGTGACGGGCGCGGTCTCGTCGGTCACGCGGTCGTGGGGCCGCGCGATGGACAATCGGTAGGGCGCGAAGCTGCCGCTCACGAACGGATATTGCTGGTATTGCACGATCACGAGGCCGCCCGCGCGGGCGTAATCGAGCAACCGCCCGTTGGCCGCCACCAGCGACGGATCGGTCTCATAGGCGCGGCTGCCGATGACGATCGCGTCGTAACGCGACAGATCGCCCCGCCCGAGCATGTCGGGCCCGAGCAGCTCGAGCGGGATGCCGACGGCCGCGAGCGCCTCCGGGACGCGGTCGGAAGCCCCGCGCACATACCCGACCCGCGCGAGCTTAGGGAGCGCGATACGCGCGGCCCGGACCTCGGCGGTTGAGGCGTGGGTGACGCCGCGCGGCCGGATGTGCGGGTAGTCGATGATCGCCAGCGACCCCTCGCTCCGCTCGCGACCGGCAACCGCGGCCGCCCTGACCTGATACACGCCAGGACGCGCGCTCGCGGGCAACGCCAGGGCGACGGTGAAGCTCTTGGCCTCGTCCTCGCGCTGGAACGACAGACTCTCGGACGGGACGGCCCCTCCCCAACCGGGCGGCGGCGTCAGCACCACCTTCGTGGAGGCGGGCCCGCGGGTGCGGTTCGTCACCGTCACCGTGAACGATCGCGGACCGGCTGCCCCGCCGTCGACGGGCCACACGACGAGATCGGGAGTGACGGCCACGTCGAACGGGCGCGTCACGAGCACGGGCCGGCGCACTTCGCCGATGCTCTGATCGCGGTACCGGTAGACCACCTCGCGGGTGAGCACCACCGGCTCCCCGGCGACGGTGAGGCGCACCGTGAGCTGCAGCGGCCCCGGCTCGAACGGCAGGCCGCGCCACTCGGCGGGCGCCGCGCTCCAGTCGTACAGGGCGCCGACCAGGGGGCGCCGCAGAAAATAAGGCTGGGAGCGCGGCGCGTCCGGGGCGACGGTGACGGCAAAGCGCCGGATCGCGACCGTGCCCGGCGCGACCGGCGAGGTCGCCGCATCGATGCGCTCGACCTTCCATGCTGGCGGCGCCGCGACGTCGATTCCGTCTAGCGCCACGGATCCCGACCCCGCGTTCCAGACGGTGGCTTCGATCTGGACGCGCTCGCCGGGAATCACGAAGCCGTCGTCCGCCGCCCCATCGATTGCGACGCCGGCCGCGGCGGCGAGCGTCTGATCGAGCAGCGCCTGCTGGCCCGAATCGGCCGCGCCGAGCTCGCGCCGGGCGCGCGCGAGCAGGGGGACGATCGCGTCCGGATGGGACGGGTTCAGCCACGCCCGCGCGGAATCGATCAGGGCCGCGTAGCGGAGCCCACCCGGTGGAAGCGTGTCCACGCCGGCGAACACGGCGTCCCCGTCCCCCGTCCCCCGTCCCCGGTCGCGCCACTCGATGAACACGAGGCGAGCGATGCTCGGTCCCGGACGCTCGAGCTGGCCTTCGTCCTGCGAGCGATGCTGGCTCCGCCCCGCCATCGCGATCTGATGGTAGGAGCGGCCGGAGATCGGGTCGAGCGCGCCCGCGTCCAGCCGCAGCGTGGCCGACGCCGTGTCGGAGTACAGGGAGCGGTACAGCTTGACCGGTCCCCAGCTCGAGTCCCGCAGCGTCTCGAACGCCTGGCGCGCGAGCACGCCGGCCACCTGGTGCTGGCCGTGACCGTCGCGCGGCGTTCCCGAGAACACGGACACGATGATCTGCGGCCGGAAGCGTCGCACCACGTCCAGCACGTCGCGCAGCAGCGAGTCGCGCGGCCACAGGCGCAGCGCTTCGTCGATCGTCTTGGAGTAGCCGAAGTCGTACGCGCGGGCGAAGAATTGGCGGGCGCCGTCGATGCGGCGGGCGGCGAGCAGCTCCTCCGAGCGGATCACGCCCAGCTCGGGCCCGAGCTCCGGGCCGATCAGGTTCTGGCCGCCCTCGCCCCGGCTGAGCGACAGGTAGGCGACCTGGGCCCCCATGCCCCGCGCGAACAGCGCGACCAGGTCCGAGTACTCGTCGTCGGGGTGGGCGCCGATCAGCAGGATGCGCTTCGTGACCCCGAGCTGCCGCAGGGCGCCCGACAACGCCGCGACGCCGCCGGTGCCGGGTGGGGTGTACTGTCCCGCAACCGGGCCGACGGCGCCAACAACGAGAGCGAGGCTAGCCCCGAGCGCGCGCCGCACTATGGCGAAACATAAGCGACCCCGCCCTTCATAACGAACCGCACCCGCTCGAGCTCCGTGATGTCCTTGAGCGGGTCGCCCGAGACGGCGACCA
>QHUT01000042.1 GCA_003222055.1 Gemmatimonadota bacterium | reverse complement strand
CGGATTCAGCGTCGCAGGCCAGCGCGGAGGGCTGCATCCCAGGACCCGGCCGACCCGCAACGCCCAAGCGTACGACCTGTACCTACGCGCGAGCATGCTCGTCAACCAGCGTCAGAATCGAGAGAACGATTCGGTCGCGATCACGTTGTTCGAGCGCATTGTCGCGCTGGACCCGAGCTTTGCCGCGGCTCAGGCCGGGCTGGCGCGCGCCTATGCACTGCGCGTGAGCGAATTCGCCCCGGGGGACACGACGGCGCTCGAGCGAGCCCGGGTCGCCGCGGAGAAAGCCCTGCGACTCGACCCGAATCTCGCCGAGGCTCATCAGGCCCAGGCCCGCCTCTTGTGGGGGCCTTCCAACCACTTCTTCCACGAGCGCGCGATCCAGGAAGACCGGCGCGCGCTGAGCCTCGATCCGAACATGGATCGGGCGCACCAACATCTGGGGAATATCTACCTGCACATCGGCATGCTCGACGAAGCGATTGCGGAGCTTCAGAGGACGCTCGCGATCTCGCCGCGTGAAGACAACGCCCTGCGACGCATCGCGGAGGCGCGCACGTACCAAGGTCGGTATCAGGACGGCCTGAAGATCCTGAGCCAGGTAGACCCCGACGCCAATCCGCCGTACTGGCACTATCAGATGGCGCTCGTGCTGCTGCACCTCGGGCGCAGGGACTCGGCGTTCGCCGTGATCCGGAACTACCTGCGGGCGCATCCTGAAGACCGGGGTGGCGTCGTGACGAGCGCACGAGCCGTGTGGTTTGCCTTAGGAGGAGAGGGCCACCGCGCGGAGCAGGACATCCGCACCGCTGTCCAGAAGGGGAAGGGATACATCCACTTTCATCACGCGGGGTTCCACATCGCTCTGGCCTACGCGCTGCTCGAGCGGCCCGACTCGGCGGTGCAGTGGTTGCGCCGAGTGGCCGAGAGTGGGTTCCCCTGCTATCCGCTGTTCGAGCGCGAGCCATTCCTCGACAACGTGCGAACCGATCCTCGGTTCGTCGCGTTCATGCGCGAGCAGAAGGCTCAGTGGGAGCAGTTCCGCGCCACGCTCTAATCGCCAGGGTTGACGCAGGTCGACGTACGAGGTCTCTTCGAGCCCTCATGGCAGTACATCCCAGGCCCGGAGGGTCGATGCGGCGCTACGTGTGGAGTCTCGTGGTTCTCACCTCGATCGCCACCTCGCTCGACGCGCAGGGCCTGCGCGACAAGATCTCCGAGCTGTTCATCTTCACCGCCGGCAAGGACCCGCTGTTTCTCGGCGGCACCGCGGGCTCGGACTCGGCCACCGCGCTGCACGCCGACCATTTCATCCCCGCGGCGCGCTCCGAGAACGGCACCCTCATCTCCTTCATCAGTAACGCCATCAGCGGCAACGTCGCCAACCTGCCGGTGAGCGCCACCAGCGGCGGCTCCACCTTCCGGTTCGAAGGCGGCGTGCCCGTCCGGACCTCCGTCTCGGCCGGGCCCGTGTTCGCCGAGCGGGCCCAGACCCTGGGCCGCGGACGCGTGTTCGTGGGCGCGAACGTGAACCGCATGCACTTCGCGGCGCTGCGGGGTGTGAGCCTGAACGGGATCGAGATGACCTTCACGCACCAGAACGTGACGGGTCCCGCCTGCGACAGCATCGTGGGCTCGAGCTGCACGCCATACGGCGTGCCGACCCACGAAAACGACGTGATCGCGCTGCGCCTGTCGCTCGATCTCGACATGACGGTGACGTCGTTCTTCGTGAGCTTCGGGCTGCTCGACAAAGTGGACATCGGGGTGGTGCTGCCGATCGTCTCCGCCTCGCTGCGCGGCACCAGCGACGCCCAGATCATTCCGTTCGGTGGCACCACGGCCCAACACTTCTTCGGCGGCACGCCGGCCAATCCAGTGCTCTCCACGTCGCGCTTCGTGGACGGGTCCGCCACCGGCGTCGGCGACATCGCCGTACGCGCGAAGGTCACGGTGACGCAGTCGGACCGCAGCACGTTCGCGCTGCTGGGCGACGTGCGCTTTCCGACCGGAAGCGAAGCGGACCTGCTCGGGTCGGGCCACGTGGCCGCCCGCGGTCTCGGCATCCTGTCGGCGCGGTTCGGCGCCTTCTCGCCCCACACCAACATCGGTTATCTCTTCCAGGGCGGCGCGTTCCAAAACAACGCCGTCCTCGCCACCGTGGGCTTCGATCATCTGATGGCGCCCTGGGCCACCCTGGCCGTGGACGTGGTCTCGCAGCTGCAGGTGGGCGAGAGCAAGCTGCGGCTGCCGGGGCCCGTGACCTACGATGCGCCGTTCGTTCGCACGATCGACGTGACCAACATCCCCAACCAGCGCGACGATCAGATCAACGGCTCGCTCGGCTTCAAGTTCATCACGGGCTCAGGTGTCACGCTGGTGGGCAACACGCTGTGGCCGCTCGACCGCGGCGGGCTCCGGCCCAACGTGCTCTGGACCGCCGGGCTCGAATACAACTTCTGAGCCCGGGCTACGCTCAGCGCACCGAACGGATCGAGGTGAGGTGCCAGCCGGTCGAATCCTGCACCAGGGTCGCCCGGAACGTGGTCGTGTCCCGCCGGCCGCGGCCCGTCTTGGTGTCGCGGTACTCGTACACGCCGCTCACGAACACGTCGGCGGAGCCGCCCGCGATGATCAGCCGGTTGATGGTCAGGCCGGCCTTGAGGTCGGTCACCGACTCGAAGAACTGGCTGAACGTCGCCTGCTCCGTGGACGTCAGGCCCGGATACACCCGGCGAATCTCGGCCAGGTCGCGCGACTCGAGCGCCCGCGCGTAGTCCGCGATCAAACCCTGGATCTCGACCCGGGGGTCGGCCGGACGCTTGGCCACGGGCGGCGCCGCCGATGCTGTCGCCGCCGGCTCCACCGGATGCGCTCGCGCGGTATCGCGCGGCGGCCGGGACCGCGACACCCGCTCCGCCTCGGCCCAGAGCGACGCGGCCGTGGCGAGCTGCACCATCGCGTCGGACGGTTGGCCCCGTGCGGCGAGCGATTCCGCTCCCTTGAACACGCTGTCCCCCCTCGCCAGGTCGGCGGGCGTGGCACCCGCCTCGAGCGCGCGACTCATTGCCGCGAGCGCTCTCGCGCGCAGCGAGCGCACTAAGGTGTCTTCGCGCGGCTGGGCCGGCGCCGGCGAGGCCCGCGGTTCCCGACGCCGGGGGGGCGGGGCGGGCACCGGCGCGCGAGCGGCCGTGTCCGGCCGAGGCTCGAGAGCGGCGACCCGGGGAACCGTGTCGTGCGGAGCCGGGGAGACCGGGGACGTCGGACTCGTGGTCAGGCGCCACGTCCCCCAGGGCGCGAACCGCCACAGCACCGCGGCCAGCGCCGCGGCCCCGGCCAGGCCCCACCACATTCTGGAGACGCGGGGAGAGCGCGACGGCGCGGCGACGCGGTGCGTCTGCGGCCGCGACAGGACGATCGGGCTGGTCGGCGCGTTGAGCTGCGCCAGCAAGTGCGCGCTGCCACCCGCTTTGGCCAGCGTGATCATCTCGCGGCGGACGGGATCGTCGTGGCGGAGCGACGGCCGCCCGCACACGGCAACGACGTCGTCCATGCTGGGCCAGCGCCGGGACGGCTCCTTCTCCAGCATCCGCATGACGCCGGCGCCCAGGTTGGGCGGGCAGTCGGGACGGAGCTCGGTCACGGGCCGCGGCGGCTCGTTGAAGTGCGCGTACATGACCGACATCGTCGAATCGCCCTTGAACGGCAGGTGCCCGGTGATCATCTCGTAGGCGACCACGCCGAGCGAATACTGGTCCGACGCCCCGGTGACGTCGCGCATGTCGCACTGCTCGGGACTCATGTACGTAGGCGTGCCGACCGTCACGCCGGTCAGCGTCAGTCCTTCGGCCTGCACCACCTTGGCGATCCCGAAATCGGTGACCACCGCCCAGCCGTCTTCGTCGAGCATGATGTTCGCCGACTTGACGTCGCGGTGAATGACGCCGTGGCGATGGGCGTAGCCGAGCGCGTCGCTGACCTGGGCAAGGATCGCCTGCACCATGGCGATCGGCAGCGGGCCGACGTCGCGGATGACCGCGTCGAGGGCTCGCCCCTGCACGTACTTCATCACGAAGTACAGCACATCCTGGCTTTCCTTGACGGCATAGATGGGGATGATGTGCGGGTGGCTCAACGCGGCGGCGGTGCGCGCCTCGCGTTTAAACCGCTCCACCATCCCCTCCCCCATGAGCAGCAGGGCGGGCGCCAGCACCTTGATCGCCACCTTGCGGTCGAGGGCCAGGTCGTGGCCCAGGTAGACGGTCGCCATCCCGCCGTGCCCCAGCTCGGCGAGGACCTCGTACTCGCCGAGCGCGGCCTGGCGCAAGGCATCGAGTTGGGCATTGGACCCCGCTTCGTGGGGTCGGCCGGCCGGTGTGGCCATAGTCGCGCGCGCGGCTTCGGCGGTCGGTTTGCCTGTGCCGCAGCGGGGGCAGAAGTAGGCCTCCGGCCCGATCGTCGCACCGCACTGCGAGCACACCGACCCGCTCGGGACCGTCATCGGCCAGCCTCGCTAATCGTTCGAGATCATGTACTTGGCGCCCTTCAATAACACTCCCGCTCCCGGCGGGCAACTGCTACCCGACGACCGGGGTCAGCGGCGGGCCTCCGTTGAGCACCGCCTGCACGTTCGCGACCGCGATCGCGGCCATCTGACGGCGGGTCTCGCGCGTCGCGCTGCCGATATGGGGCAACAGCACGGTGCGCGGCGCGGCCCGCAGGCGGGGATGGACGGCAGGCTCGTCCAAGTAGACGTCGAGCCCGGCCGCACCCAGCCGGCCCTCTTCCAAGGCGGCGGCCAGGGCCTCCTCTCGCACCAGGTCGCCGCGCGCCGTGTTGATCAGGATCGCGCCCGGCTTCATCAGACGTAGCGTCTCGGCGCTGATCAGCCCTTTCGTCGCCGGCACGGATGGCACGTGCAGCGAGAGCACGTCGCTCTCCTGGAAGAGGCGCGACTGCTCGACCTTGACCGCGCCGGTGGCGTGCTCGAATTCGGGTCGCGGATGGCGGGCGGCATACAGGATCCGCATGCCGAACGGGACCGCCCGGCGGCCGACGGCCTGGCCGATCCGCCCCGCGCCCAAGAGCCCCAAGATACGCCCGCGCAGCTCGATGCCGAGTAACAGCTCCGGGTGCCACCCCGCCCAGGCGCCGCCCTTCACGAGCTCTGCCCCTTCCACCACGCGGCGCGCGCACGCGAGGATCAGCGCCCAGGCGAGATCGGCGGTGGCGTCGGTGAGCACGTCGGGGGTGTTGGTGACGGCGACGCGCCGCATCTCGGCCGCGACCACGTCCACGTTGTCGTGTCCCACCGCGCAGTTCGCGACGATCCTGAGCTTGGGAAGGTGCTTGAGCTCCGTCCCCCCCACCCAGCGGGAGAGAAGCGGCACGAACGCCACGTAGTCGCCTTTTGGGGTCGGCTCGCCGGTTGGGAGCCAGGTGACGTCGAGCCCGGCCAATTGACCGGGCTCGATGAGCGGTTGCAGCTCGGCAGCGATGAGGACGGGGTGTCCCACTACCTCCTCATCCGGGCCCGACGAATCGAGTCATCCACCACGAGCGCTCGCTCGGGGGTCCACTTGTACTTGAGCTGCAGGCACACGCCGGCTTGCATCTGGCGTTGGCGGGTGCACGTGGCGACCTGCTGTCGGTGCGCGGGCGCGTCGTGGTGCCACAGCGAGTCGGCGGTCGCGGTGGCGCGCGCTTCGGCCCAGCCGTATCCGACCAGGCAGCGCGCCATGTCACCCGACGGATCCTTGGCGCAGTCCGCCATTTCTCTAGTGTGCCGCGCCACGTCGGCGTGCCATGCGGAGTCGGCATGCGACTGCGCGGTGGAGTCCTGCTCGTGCTGGTAGCGTGTGGCCGCGGCGAGCGCCGCCGGTTGCTTCCACTTGTATTGCAGCACCAGGCACTGTGCTGCTCCCTTCGCGTCCATCGTGATCGCGCTGCACTCCCGCACTTCGGTGGCCATCCGCGCCGCCGATTTGCCGCACGCGAGCATGGCGAGCGTGACGGCGGCGGTGAACCAAGTCCGGGGGCAGCGCATCCTAGCCTCCGTAAGGGCGACAGGGCCCCACACTCTAGTGAAGCGAGTCCCTCCTGTGCAAGAGCGGGGACTGGTCACCTTGTCGCCTCTTGCCCCCGAGCTGCATTTTGACGCGACCGTCGACCGACGCGCGGTTTGAGTTCTTCGTCGGGGCCGCTTTCACCGCTATCGGCGGAAGCTTGACGGACAGGGTGGGATTCGAACCCACGGTACCCTTGCGGGCACACCGGTTTTCGAGACCGGCCGTTTCAACCGCTCACGCACCTGTCCAAACTACTAGACGCCTAGACGTGCAGACGCCCAGACGCCTAGGTCATGCACCCCTGCCTCCTCGACCCTGGACGCCGCTAGGCGTCTAGACGTCTAGGCGTCTGGGATTAACGGATAGGGTGGGATTCGAACCCACGAAACGGTTACCCGTTTACGCGCTCTCCAGGCGCGTGCCTTCAGCCGCTCGGCCACCTATCCGAACTACTAGACGCACTGACGCATAGACGCACAGACGCGTAGTAAATACCAAGACCGTGCCGGTTTCGCTACGGGCGGCCCTGCACCGAAACTCCGGCCTCCACCCAGCGTATACTTCGAGTCGGCCAACGCCACCCACAAAGGCGAGGAGCGACCCATGAACACCCTGCCCACCAAAAAGCCCGGTGACCCCGACGTGAACACTATCCCCACTTGGCGTGAGCTGGCCGAGCGATTCCGCGACCTGGTGAAAGACTTCCTGAAGGAAGGAAAGGAGCTGGAGCGCGAGCTCGAGCCGAAGCTGCTCCCGGCACTGAAACGCTTCAAGCTGGAGATCGAAAAACTGATCGCGAAGCTCGAGCAGCGGACCCGGCCGCCGAAACCGCAGGGCTAGGCGGACCACGCGCGGCCTACCCGCGGCGCAGGCGCGCGCGATCCACCTTGCCCAGATGAGTCCGCGGCAGCGCGTCGAGAAAGACCACCTCGCGCGGATACTTGTAGGGCTCGAGCCGTTCGCGCACGAACGCCTGTAGCTCCTCGGCAAGCCCCTCGCGGAGCTCCTGCGCGACCACGAACGCGTGCGGCTTGAGGAGGCCCTGCTCTCCCACGACGCCGACCACGGCCACTTCCTTCACCGCCGGGTGTTGCAAGAGACAGTTTTCGACTTCCTGCGGCGCCAGCCACTTGCCCGACACCTTGAGGAGGTCGTCGGCCCGACCACAGTAGGTGAAGTACCCCTCCGCATCGCGCCGCACCATGTCGCCGGACACGTACCACTCTCCCCGGAATCCCTGCTTGGTCTGCTCCATCTGCTGCCAGTAGCCGATCGCCCGGGAGTCGCCGCGGACCCACAGCGCGCCCACTTCCCCCGCGGGCAGCTCCCGCCCGTCGTCGTCGCAGACCTTGACGTCGAAGCCCGGCACGACGGTCCCGAGCGTGCCGGGGCGTGCCTGCCCCGGACGGTTCGAGATGAAGATGTGCCACATCTCCGCGGTACCGAGGCCGTCCAGCAGCTCCACCCCGAACAGTTGCCTCCAGCGGTGGTACAGCTCGACCGGGAGCGCTTCGCCCGCCGACGTGGCGAGCCGGAGGCACGAGAGATCATGGGCCGCCGCACCGGGGTGGCTAACCATCTGATTGATCATGGTCGGCACGTTGATCAGGATCGTCGGCCGGAACCGCGCGATCTTCTGGAACAGGAGGTCGGGGGTTGCGGCTTCGGGGAACAGCGCCGTCGCGGCGCCGACCGCGAACGGAAACAACAGGTTGGAGCCGGTCGCGTAGCCGAAGTAAAGCTTGGGCACGCTGAGGGTCACGTCGCGCTCGGTGTAGCCGATGACGCCTTTAGCGTAGCATTCGGTCGTGTTCGCGAACGACGCGTGCGTCTGCACGACGGCTTTCGGCCGCCCGGTGGTGCCACCCGAGAACAGCCAGATTGCCGTGTCGTCGCGGTGAGTCGGGAACGGGTCCAGTGCCGCAGGGGTTCGCGCCAGCCGGTCGTCGATCGCCTTCTCGCCGAGCACCACGACCGTCTTCAGGTGACGCGCGCCGCGCGCCGCCGTCTGGAAGGCGCGCGCCGTGTCGCGGTGCGCGACCACGACGCGGGCCCGCGTGTAGCCGTAGAAGTATTCGATCGCCTCCGGCTTGAGCTCCGGGTTCACCATGACGACCACCGCGCCGATCTTGAGCGTACCGAACAGCGCCCCGACGAACGCCGGCCCGTCGGGGAGCGCGATCATGACGCGCTGCTCGGGCTCGACGCCCGCCTCGGTGAGGAGGTGGCCGAACTGATCCGCCAGCGCCTGGATCGCCCGGTAGGTCAGCGTGCTCGCGTCGGTGAGCACGGCGGGCCGAGCGCCCTTCCCTTCCCGCACGCGGGCATCGAGAAAATAGTCCGCCATGTTGAACTGCTCGGGCGGCTGGAAGCGCATGGTCACAGATATCGGTGCCCGACGTCTGGCGGTCAACCGCCCCGCCCGGTACGATACAGCCATTCATGGCGGTCCTCGATTTCGCGCACCTGACGTGGGAGGAGGTCCGCGACCTCGACCGGACGAAGGCGGTGACGATCCTCCCCGTCGGCGCGGTCGAGGCACACGGCCCGCATCTGCCGCTGGCGACCGACGTGATCATCGCGGAGACGATGGCCCGCGCCGCGGGCGCGCGGCTCGCCGCGCGCGGCTACGACGCCATCTTGCTCCCCCCTCTCGCGTATACCGCTGCGGCATTCGCCGCCGGGTTCCCCGGCACGGTCTCGGTGCAGCCCGCCACCGTGACCGCGTTGCTCGTCGACCTGGCGGGCAGCCTGGCGCGCCATGGTCTCCGCGTGCTCGCGGTTGCGAACGCGCATCTGGACCCCGCCCACCTCTCCGCCGTCGCGGCCGCGCTGGCCCAGAATGGACCCGAGACCGGTGCGCGCATTGTGTTTCCCGACGTCACGCGGAAACCCTGGGCTACGCGGCTCACCGAAGAGTTCCGGAGCGGCGCCTGTCACGCGGGGCAATACGAGAGCTCGATCGTGATGGCCGCACGGCCGGAGCTCGTCCGCGAAGCGATCCGCCGGTCGCTGCCCGCCAACCCACGTTCGCTCAGAGTGGCCATCCGCTCGGGGCAGACGAGCTTCGAAGCGGCGGGCGGGCCGCGCGCGTACTTCGGCTCACCGGCCGACGCCGCCGTCGAAGAGGGTGCGCGCACCATCGAAGTGCTCGGCGCGATTCTCGAGGAGGCGGTGCTCACGGAGCTTGCCCGGTGACGCTCGCCGGACGCGGTGCCGTGGTCACGGGCGGCAGCCGCGGCATCGGCATGGCCGTGGCCCGGGCGTTCGCCGGAGCCGGCGCGGCCGTCGTCGTGGCGGCCCGCACGCGGGACACCATTGAGGCGGTCGCGACGGCGCTCCGCACCGCGGGCGCGCGGGCGTGGGCGGTCGCGTGCGACGTGACAGACCCGGCGAGCGTACAGGCGCTCGCCCGCGCGGCAGACACCCATCTCGGACACGTGGACATTCTCGTGAACAACGCGGGAAGCAGTCACTCGGCGCCCTTGCGAAAGACCACGCTTGCCGACTGGAACCGGATCCTGACCGTGAATGCGACCAGCACGTTCCTGTGCACCCAGGCGTTCCTCCCCGGCATGGTCGAGCGGCGCTGGGGGCGCGTCGTGAACATCGCCTCCGTAGCGGGCTTGGGCGGCGGGAAGTACATCGCCGCCTACAGCGCGTCGAAGCACGCGGTGGTCGGGTTTACCCGATCGGCGGCGGCGGAGGTCGCAGGAACCGGCGTGACGGTGAACGCCGTATGCCCCGGGTACGTCGACACGGACATGACGCGGGAGTCGGTCGCGCGCATCGCGGCGGCGACCGGCATGCCGCCCGAGGCCGCGCTGCGCGCAGCGCTCGAGACTACGGGCCAGCGCCGCTTGGTCTTGCCGGAGGAGGTGGCGCGCGCCGTCCTGACGCTGTGCGACGACGCCGGACGCGAGACCAGCGGAGAAACCGTGGTGATCGCTGAGGGAGGCGTCCACCGATGACGTTCCGCATCGTGAACCCCGACGTACTCGGCCGGCCGAGCGGCTGGAATCACGGCATGCTGGCTCCGGCCGGAGGGCGGTTGCTGTTCGTGGCCGGGCAGACGGCCCCCCAGCGCACGGGGCTGGTCGAGCAGTGGGCCGGCGCGCTCGAGCGCGTCCTGGAGGTGGTGCGCGCGGCGGGCGGTGGACCCGAGCACATCGGTCGCATGACGGTTTACATCACCGACCGGCAGGCTTACCTCGCCAGCCTCGAGCCCCTCGGCGACGTCCATCGCCGCCTCATGGGACGGCACTACCCCGCCACGGCGCTGGTGGAAGTGCGGGCGCTCCTGGACCCGAACGCCGCCGTGGAGATCGAAGCCACCGCCGTATTGCCCTGACCGACACTGGAGACCCGTCCGCATGCCGCTCGCACCCAAGTCCTTCCTCTACGAGTCCGACGCCGGCACCGGCGTCGCGACCATCACGCTCAATCGTCCCGATCGACTCAACGCCCTGACGTTCGACGGGTACCGCGAGCTGCGCGACGCGTTTCGCGCACTCGACACGGACCCGGGCGTCCGGACGGTGGTCATCACCGGCGCGGGGCGGGCGTTCTGCTCGGGCGGCGATGTGGAAGACATCATCGGCGCGCTGTTCGCGCGCGATGACGCCGGGTTGCTCGCATTCACGCGGCTCACGTGCGACCTGATCCTGGCGATGCGGCAATGCCGGCGCCCCGTCATCGGGGCCCTGAACGGTACGGTCGCGGGCGCCGGCGCCGTCATCGCCGCGGCGTGCGACGTACGGATCGCCGCCGACTCTGCGAAGATCGCGTTTCTGTTCACCAAGGTCGGACTCTCGGGGGCTGACATGGGCGCCGCGTGGCTCCTGCCCCGCCTAGTCGGGTTCGGGCACGCGACCGAGCTCCTCATGAGCGGCGACTTCATCGACGCCCCGACGGCCTTGCGTATCGGCCTCTACAATCGGGTGGTCGCGGCCGCTAACGTGCGGGAGGAGGCCCGCGCGTTCGCCGAGCAGCTGGCGCAGGGGCCTTCGGTCGCGCTCGGGGTCACGAAGGACGCGCTCAATCGCGAGGCGCACATGGATCTCGCCACGGCGCTCGAGGCGGAAGCACAGGCCCAAGCGGCGTGCATGCGGAGCCCCAACTTCCGAGAGGCCTACGAGGCCTTCAAGGCGAAGCGCATGCCGAAGTTCATCTGACCGTGCCCGATTCGACCGCGGTCCGCGCCTTTCTCACCGACTCCCACCTCGCCCTGGCCACGCGGGTGACGGAGTACGCCGCCCAGGAGCTCGTTTCCCTCCCCGAGCCCCAGGACGATGCTGCGGCACGCGCTCAGGCACGGGAGCTCTTGGCTCGGCTCGGTCACGCGGGATGGTTCGCGCCGATCGGGAACCTCGATCTGCGCGCGGCATGCCTGGTGCGCGAGGCGCTGGCAGCCGCCTCGCCGCTTGCAGACGCCGTGTTCGCGCTGCAAGCCCTCGGTACCGTCCCCATCCTCCTGGCCGGCGACCGCGAGCTGAAAAACCGCTGGGTGCCGGCCGCGCTCGCAGGGCGGGCCATGGCCTCCTTCGCGCTGACCGAGGCGGAGGCCGGCTCGGACGCGGCCGCGATCGCCACGACGGCGCGGCGGGAAGGCGTCGGCTACGTCCTCACGGGTACCAAGACCTTCATCTCGAATGCCGGTGTCGCGGACTTCTATACGGTGTTCGCGTCCACCGACCCCGCGCGGAGGAACAAGGGGATTTCGGCCTTCGTGGTGGCGGCGGACGCCCCAGGACTCACGTTCGTGCGCCCGCTCGTGCTCTCGGCGCCGCACCCGCTCGGCGAGATCGCGTTCCAGGACTGTCGGGTTCCGGCGTCCAGCAGGCTCGGCGCCGAGGGCGAGGGGTTCAAGCTCGGATTGGCCACGCTCGACCGGCTGCGGGCGACCGTCGCCGCCGCTGCGTGCGGCATGGCGTCGCGGGCGTTGCACGAAGCGGTGGGGCATGCCACCCGCCGCCGCCAGTTCGGGCGCTCGCTCGCTGAGTTCCAATTGATCCAGGAGAAGCTCGCGCGCATGGCGACGGATCTCACCGCCGCCCGCCTGCTCACGTACCGCGCGGCCTGGGAGAAAGACCGCGGCGCGGAGCGAGTGACTCTCGAGGCGGCGATGGCGAAAGCCTTCGCGACCGAAGCCGCCCAGCGGATCGTGGACGACGCCGTGCAGATCCTCGGGGGCCGGGGCGTGCTCGCGTCCCACCCGGTCGAGCGGCTGTACCGCGCCGTCCGGACGCTACGGATCTACGAGGGCACGACGGAGATCCAACACCTCATCGTGGCGGAGCAGCTGTTGAAGCGGGCGTTGGGCACCGTATGAGAATCGTCGTGGTGGGCGGTGGGCCAGCCGGCCTCTACTTCGCGCTCCTGATGAAGCGGGCGGATCCGTCGCACCACGTCACGGTGCTCGAACGGAACCCGCTCGAGGCCACGTTCGGGTTCGGCGTCGTCTTCTCCGACGCCACGCAGGACAACCTCGCGGAGGCCGATCGCGAGACCCACGACGAGATGGTCCGGCAATTCCATCATTGGGACGACATCGACGTCCACTTCAACGGCACCGTGGTCACGTCCACCGGCCACGGATTCAGCGGGCTGTCGCGCCGGACCCTACTCGCGATCCTGCGCCGTCGCGCGGAAGCGCTCGGCGTGTGCCTCGAGATCGGCACCGAGGTCACGGACGCCGGCGCTTTGCTCGGTGCCGATCTCGTGGTGGCAGCCGACGGCTTCAACAGCGTGCTACGCGGGCAGTTTGTCGATCGGTTCGAGCCCAGCGTGGATTGGCGCCCCAATCGCTACGTCTGGCTCGGTACCACCCGCCCCTTCCCCGCGTTCACGTTCTACTTCAAGCGCGATCGGCACGGCCTCTGGCGAGTCCACGCCTATCAGTACGAGCCCGGGGGCTCGACGTTCATCGTCGAAGCCACGGAAGCGACCTGGCGGGCGGCGGGGATGGACCGCGCCGACGAGCGCGCGACGGTCGCGTTCTGCGAGGCGTTGTTCCGCGAGGAGCTCCGGGGGCACCGGTTGCTCACCAACCGCTCCCTGTGGCGCAACTTTGGCACGCTGCGGAACGAGCGGTGGCATCACGAGAAGGTCGTGCTGCTGGGCGACGCCGCGCACACCGCCCACTTCTCCGTGGGATCGGGCACGAAGCTCGCCATGGAGGACGCCGTCGCCCTGGCCCGCGCGCTCGACCGCGCGCACGGAGGGAACGTGCCCGCCGCGCTCGATGCGTACGAGGCCGAGCGGCGACCGGCGGTCGAGAGCCTGCAGCGCGCGGCGCAAGTGAGCCTGCAGTGGTTCGAAGACACCGAGCGCTACCTGGATCTCGCGCCGATCCAGTTCGCCTTCAACCTGCTCACCCGGAGCCTGCGGATCACCCACGACAACTTGAAGCTCCGCGATCCCAGGTTCGTAGGGGAAGTGGACCGCTGGTTCGCCGCGCGGACCGCCGAGCAGAGCGGCGTAGACGTCCCCACCAGTCCACCTCCGCCGCCCCTGTTCACGCCTTTTCAATTGCGGGACCTGCTGTTGGTGAACCGCGTGGTCGTGTCCCCGATGTGCCAGTACTGCGCCGTGGAC
>QHUT01000016.1 GCA_003222055.1 Gemmatimonadota bacterium | reverse complement strand
GTCGCCGCGCTCCTCACCTTCGTGCTCGGCGCCTTCTGGTACTCCCCGGTCCTGTTCGCCCGACAATGGATGCAGGCGCAAGGGTACACGCCCGAGAAAGTGCAGGAGATGAAGAAGAAGGGCATGACCCGCGCCTACGCCGTGTCCGCGTTGTGCTACGTGGTCACGGCGTACGTGGTCGCGCTGCTCGCCGGCTACACGAACTCGACGACGTTGGCGCAGGGCCTGTGGCTCGGATTCCTGTGCTGGCTCGGCTTCGCGGCGACGATCGGACTCGCCGCCAACGTGTTTTCGGAGAAGCCCATCGCCGCCTGGGTGATTGACGCCGGCTATCAGCTCGCGTACCTCGTGATCATGAGCGTGCTGCTCTCGCTCTGGCGCTGAGCGGGTGGCCCGCACCGCCCTCGTCGTCGGTGCGTCGGGCCTCGTCGGGAGCCACGTGCTGCGGCTGCTGCTCGAGAATCCGGCGTACGACCGCGTCACCGTGCTCGCTCGCCGGGAGGTGCCGCTCACGCACAAGAAGCTCACGCAGCGCCTGATCGACTTCGACCGTCTGGCGCAGCTCAGCGACTTCCCCCGCGTGCACGACGTGTTCTGCTGCCTGGGCACGACCATGAAACGGGCCGGCTCGCAGGATGCCTTCCGCAAGGTGGATTTCACGTACGTCGTGGAGCTCGGCCGACTCGCGGAGCGGCATCGTGCCACGCAGTTCCTGGTCGTCACCGCGCTCGGTGCCGACCCCCGCTCCCGGGTCTTCTACAGCCGGGTGAAGGGGGAAACGGAAGCGGCCTTGCGGCGCCTGCAACTCGACGCCGTGCTCATCTTCCGGCCGTCGTTCCTGCTCGGGTCTCGCCCCGAACGCCGGCCCGCGGAGTGGCTGCTCGCGGTGCTGAGTCCGCTCGTCGCCTGGGTGATGGTCGGCCCGCTCGCCCGGTTCCGGCCCATCCGTGCCCAAGCGGTGGCCCGGGCCATGGTACGCGTCGCGGGCCAGGGGCCCCGCGGACCGCAGGTGTACGAGTCGAACGAGCTCCGGCGACTCGCCCGCGCGTAGCCCCGCGTGCGATTTCCCCACCCCCTGACGCTGCTCGTGGGCTGCGTGCTCGTCGCCGCCCTGGCGAGTCACGTGCTGCCGCCCGGCGAATACGACCGGCGCGACGATGCCGCCACCGGTCGTCGCGTCGTGGTCTCCGGCACCTACCACGCCGTCGCGCCGCGACCGGTGACCGCTTTTCAGGCGCTGGTCGCGATTCCGCGCGGCATGGGCGACGCGGCGGCGGTGATCTTCTTCGTGTTCCTGATCGGGGGCGCGTTCACCGTGGTGGACGAGACGGGCGCGCTGCGACAGGGGGTCGACTGGCTGGTGCGGCGCTTCGGGCATGCGGAGCGGCTCGTCATTCCCGTGGCCGCGCTCGCCTTCGCCTTGGGCGGCGTGCTCGACAATATGAAAGAGGAAATCATCGCGCTCGTGCCGGTGATGCTGCTGCTCGCTCGCCGCCTGGGCGTCCAACCGGTCATCGCCGTGGCCATGAGCCTGGGTGCCGCAGCCGTGGGGGCGGCGTTCAGCCCCATCAATCCTTTTCAAGTGGGCATCGCGCAGCAGCTCGCGCAGCTGCCGCTGCTGTCGGGCTCGCTGTTTCGCCTCGCCTTCCTGACGGCGGCCCTGGCAGTGTGGATCTGGGGAACGTTGCGCTACGCCGCGCGCGGCCGCACGCTGCCCCGAAACGGGGACGGCCCCGGCGCCGACGCTCGCTCGCTCGACGGCCGTCGTACGGCGGTGCTCGCGCTGGTGCTCGGCGCGTTCGTCGTGCTCGTAGCCGGCGTGCGGCGAGGCTGGGGCTTCAACGAGATGGCGGCCCTGTTCTTCACGATGGGCGTAGCCGCGGGGCTGGTCGGCGGGCTGGGCGTGGCCGGCACGGCCGACGCCCTGGTCGCGGGCTTCCGGTCCATGGCGTACGCCGGCCTGTTGATCGGCTTCGCACGGGCGATTTTCGTGACGCTCGAGCAAGGCCGGATCGTGGACACCCTCGTGCACGGCCTGTTCGCGCCGGTGGCGCACCTGCCGCTCGGGCTCGCCGCCGTCGGCATGATGGTCGTACACACGTTGGTGCACGTCCCGGTGCCGAGCCCGACCGGACACGCCGTCCTCACGCTGCCGATCCTCGTGCCCCTGTCGGATCTGCTCGGCCTGTCGCGCCAGGTCACGGTGCTCGCATACCAGTACGGCGGAGGATTGTGCGAGCTGTTCACGCCCACCAACGGTGCGCTCATGGCGATCCTCGCCGCGGCCCAGGTGCGCTACGAAGACTGGCTGCGGTTCGCGCTCCCGCTCTTGCTCGCCTTGCTGGCCTTGGGCGCCGCCGCCATCGGGCTGGGCGTGGCGCTCGGCCTCCAGTAGGTTGGCAAACTCTCCCAAACAGGCGACAGCCGAAGGTGCTGCGCCGCCGGACTAGTCGCCCCTGAGCCGCTCGATCTCGCGCCGATCCTTCTTCGTCGGCCGCCCCTTTCCTTCATAGCGCAGCGACGGCGCGATCCGGAGCTGCTCGGCCAGCCGCTCCCGCCGCCGCCGCCCCTCGGCGTCCTCCTCGTACAACCCGGCGGCGACGGCCGGCGACCCGCGGTGCTCCGCGACCGCGCGTACCACGACCACATACTCGAACGGGCCGCGCCGGATCCGCAGGCGGTCGCCGACCGCGAGCGGTTTCGCCCGTTTGGCGCGCGCGCCGTTGAGCTCGACCTGGCCGGCGCCGACGGCCGCCGCCGCGAGCGCCCGCGTCTTGAAGAAGCGGGCGGCCCAGAGCCACCGATCCAGCCGCACCCGTTCCACACCGGACACTCGACCTCCTTTGCCAGGCTCCACGCACCCCCCGGGCCGTGCGTATAATCCCGGGAAGCCCGATCCAGCCGCCACCCATTCACACTGAGCCGAATGCGTGAACGGATGCTGACGCACCAGCCAGACGTCCTCCGCCCTCGTCCCTCCATTGGCAGGACGTTCCCGCTCGGAACGCTCGTCACGGCCACCGCTGCGCTGCTCACGGGTTGCGGAACTCCGGGCGTGCGCGGCGTGGCGGGGACCGCGCCCGCGCCGAACGTGCTCTGGACGCCTCCGCGACAGCCGGCCCCCACCGTCGCACCGCCACCACCCGAGGTACCGCCGGATCTTGGCGCGCGGATCTCACAGCTCAGCCTCGCCGACGTGATCGACATCGCCCTGCGGAACAATACCGCCACGAGCGCCGCATGGGCGGACGCCCGTGCCGCCGCCGCCACGTACGGCGCGGCCAAGGGGCAGTATTACCCCACGCTCTCGGTCACCGGGGCCCTAACCACGATCCACCGAACGGTGGCGTCCGCGGGCCAACAGGCAGTGAAGCAGCAGTTCTACGGGCCGACGCTCACCGCCTCGTGGTTACTTTTCGACTTCGGGGGCCGCTCGGGCTCGATCGGTGCCGCGCGCGACGCGCTGCTCGCGGCGGACTGGACCCACAACGCGACCCTGCAGTCGGTCGTGCTCGCGGTCGAGCAGGCGTACCTCCTGTACCTGGGCACGAAGGGGCTCCTCGACGCCCAGCAGACCACCCTCGCGGAGGCGCAGACGAATCTCGATGCGGCCGAACAGCGCCACCGGGTCGGCCTCGCGACGATCGCCGACGTGCTCCAGGCGAGGACCGCGCTCTCTCAGGCCCGACTGGCACTCGAGTCGACCCAGGGGGACCTCCAGACCACCCGCGGCGCCCTCGCCCTGTCCATGGGCCTGCCCGCGAACGTCCCCTACGACATCGAAGTGGTGCCCGACACCACGACGCCGGTCGGGATCGTCCAAGGCGTGGACAGTCTGATCGCGCGGGCGATGCGCGAGCGACCGGACCTGGCGGCCCAGCGCGCCCTGGTCGATCAGGCGCGCGCCCGGGTGACTGTCGCGCGCTCGCAAGCGCTGCCAACCATCACCGTGGGCGGGAACACCGGCGACACGTACTTCATCAACCCCGCCGCCGGCTTTCCGCCGTCCGG
>QHUT01000072.1 GCA_003222055.1 Gemmatimonadota bacterium | reverse complement strand
CGTCCTGTGGCTGGAGCGGGGTTGGGCGCATCTGCGAGACGAGCGCTTGGTGTGCACGCCTGAAGGGTGGCTCCGGCTCGACGCCCTGGTGCGTGACTTGACCGGCTGTGCCACAACGAGCTAAATTGTTAGCAGGTAATAGCTTGGCTGATATGACAGCGTCCCTGAACGAGCGCGAGCGGCAGGTCCTCGAGGCCGTGATCGAGACCTACGTCGAAACCGCCGAACCGGCGGGGAGTCGCACTGTCTCGAAACGGTTCAGGCTCTCCCTGTCGCCTGCCTCCATCCGCAATACCATGAGCGACCTGGAGGAGAAGGGGTACCTGTACCACCCCCACACCTCCGCCGGGCGCATCCCCACGGACCTCGCCTATCGGGTGTACGTGAACTCGCTGATGCGGCTGCCGCCGGTCTCGGCGTCGGAGTCGCACCAGATCCGCGAGGAGCTGGGCGACCACAACGTGGTGGACCAGATCCTCGAACGCGCGGCGCAGGTGCTGGGCGTGCTCACGAAGGAGCTCGGCGTCGCCGTCGGTCCGACGCTCGACGCCGCGGTGCTCGAGCGGCTCGAGCTGTTGCAGGCGTCGTCGGAGCGGCTGCTGCTGGTGCTGACTCTCAAGAGCGGAGTGGTGCGCTCGATCTTCGTCGAAGTGCCTGCACATTTGGCCCCGGAAGCGGTGGCCCAGGTCGGCGTGGTGCTGAACGAGCGGCTCGCAGGGCTCACGTTGCGCGAAATCCGCGGAACACTGCCCGAGCGGCTGCGCGATGCCACGCCCGACCCCGACTCGAGCGAGCTGCTCAACATCTTCATCCAGGAGGCCGACGAGCTCTTCGACATGCCCACGGCCGGGAACGCGGGCGTGGGCGTCGTGCTGGGGAGCGCGCAGCTCTTGGCTGGCCAGCCGGAGTTCGCCACCAAGGAACGGTTGCAAGGGCTCATGGAGGTCACGGAGCGACGCGACCTGTTGCGCGAAGCACTCGCCCAGCGGCTCGGCCGGGGGCTCACGATCACGATCGGCACCGAGCACCAGGACCCGAAGCTCGCCCCCTTCACGCTGGTCACGGCGTCGTACCGGCTCGGCGCGCTCGCCGGCGTCATCGGCGTCATGGGTCCGACGCGCATGCCGTACGACAAGATCGTCGCCCTGGTGGATCACACGAGTCGTCTGGTCGGGGAGCTGCTCGAGTGACGCACGACTACTACGCCCTGCTCGGCGTCCAGCGCGACGCGGACGAAGCCGAGATCAAGAAGGCCTACCGCCGCCTCGCGATGCAGCATCACCCCGATCGCGTGGGCCCGGATCAGAAGGAGGCGGCGGAAGCGAAGTTCAAGGAGATCACCGAGGCGTACGAAGTCCTGCGCGATCCCGAGAAGCGCGCCACGTATGACCGCTACGGCGCGGCCGGTCTGCGGCGGGGGGCCGGCGGGAGCGACTTCGGGTTCGCGCACTTCGACCTCGCCGAGGCGCTGAATGTGTTCATGCGGGACTTCGGCGGCCTGGGCAGCTTCGACGCCCTTTTTGGAGGCGGCGGTCGCGGCCGCGCCGAGCAGCACCGCGGTCAGGACCTCAAGGTGACGCTCAAGCTCGATCTCGCCGAGGTGGCGAGCGGCACCACCAAGAAGATCAAGGTGCGCACCTACGAACGCTGCGCGGAATGCAGCGGCAGCGGCGCCGCGCGGGGGTCGCGCCCCACGAGCTGCGGCACGTGCGGGGGCTCGGGGGAGGTGCGGCGCGCCGCGCGCTCCATGTTCGGGCAGTTCGTGTCCGTCTCGCCTTGTCCCACCTGCGCCGGGGAGGGGAGCGTAATCGCCCAGCCGTGCCCGAAGTGCCAGGGAGAGGGCCGAGTCCGCGCCGAGAAAACCGTGGAGATCAACGTCCCCGCGGGCGTCGCGGATCATCACTATCTCACGATGCGCGGGGCCGGGGCGCCCGGGCCGCGCAATGGTCCGCCGGGCGACTTGATCGCCGTTGCAACCCGGCACGCAGACCGGCGCCGTGTACCGGCTGCGCGGCAAGGGGCTGCCCCGGGTGGGCGAGGGCGGCCGCGGCGATCTCCACGTGCGCGTGCACGTGTGGACACCCACCAAGCTGACGGCGGAGCAGCGGGCGTTGCTCGAGCAGCTCGCCAAGGTCGAGGGCTCGCCGTCAGCCGACGAGCACACCGGGAAAAAGTTCTGGGAGCAGCTGCGCCAGGCGTTCGGACGCTAACCGACCCCGGGCGCGAGCCCGGGGTAAAGAGGGACCATGCCCGGAGCCTGTGTGTTCTGCAAGATCGCCGCCGGGGAGATCCCGGCGACGGTAGTGAAGCGGGGCGACGGGATGCTCGCATTCCGGGATTTGAACCCGCAGGCCCCGACGCACGTCCTCGTGATCCCCACCGACCACCTCGCATCGCTCAACGACGCGAAGGACCCGCGGCTGCTCGGCGGGCTGCTGGCGTTCGCGCGCGAGGTGGCGCGCGCAGAGGGGATCGCGGAGCGCGGGTATCGCGTGGTGGTCAACACCAATCCCGACGGCGGTCAAACGGTGTTCCATCTGCATCTGCACCTGCTGGGAGGTCGGCCGATGAAGTGGCCGCCCGGCTGAGGGTTGCACGGGCCGATGGGCGCGGCTAAGTTTTTGGGACTATCACAGTTAGCGAGAAGGGTATGCCGGAAGTCATCATTCATGATGACGAGAGCTTTGAGCGCGCGCTGAAGCGCTTCAAGAAGAAATGCGAAAAGGCGGGGATCCTCTCCGACCTGCGGAAGCACCGTCATTACGAGAAGCCGAGCGAGCGGCGCAAACGCAAAATGAACGCGGCGCGCCGCAAGGGCCAGCGCCCGCGCGCCGCGTGACGTGATGAGCTTGCCCGAGCGGCTGCGTGCCGCGATGAACGAGGCCCGGAAACACCGCGATCAGGCGCGTACCCTCCTCCTCTCCACGATCCTCGCAGACCTCAAGAACCGCGAATTCGAGCTTCAGCACCCGCCCTCGGACGACGAGACCGTGGAAGTCCTGCGGCGCGCCATCAAGCGCCGCCGCGAGGCGGCCGAGCAGTACGCCACCGCCGGCCGGCGCGATCGGGCCGACGCCGAGCTGGGCGAAGTCAAGGTGCTCGAGGAGTTCCTGCCAGCCGCCGTAGATCCGGAAGAGATCCGCCGCGCCGTCCGAGACGCCATCGCTGGCGGGGCGCACGACGTGGGCAAGGTCATGGGACAGGTCATGCCCAGGTTCAAGGGCCGGGCGGACGGCAAGGTCGTGAACCAGATCGTGCGCGAAGAGCTGTCGGCCGCATGACCGCACCCGGCGGGGTCGCGCCCTCCGTGCTGGAGACACTCGAATTCCCGGCCGCGCTGGAGCGGGTGGCGGTGCACGCCGCCGGGCCGCTGGGCGCGGCGCGCGTCCGGAGCCGGACGCCCGTCGCCGACATCGCGGCGATCGGCGCCGCTCTCGCGCAAGTGGCGGAGCTCGCGGCCCTGCTGCTCCGCGACGACACCATCCGCGCCGAGCCGGTCCCCGACATCGGGCCCGCGCTCGCGCTGCTCGCCGTGCCCGGCAGTGCGCTCGACGGTCCGGCCCTGGCCGGGCTGGGCCGGGCGCTCGTGGCGGCGCGCATCGTCGCGGCCGATCTGGGCCGACTGGCCGCGGACGCGCCGCGCACCGCCGCGCTGCGGGCCGCCGTGCCTCCGAAGACGCTCGAGACCCGGCTCGCCCAGTCGCTCGATCCCGACGGCCAGGTGCTCGACGGAGCGTCGCGCGGCGTGGCCGGCGCCCGCCGCGCCGTGCGCGAGGCGCGCCAGCGGCTCGTGCAGCGGCTCGAGAGCATCCTCGGCCGGCTCGATCCGTCCGAGCGCGCCCCCGACGCGGCCGTCACCGTGCGGGGCGGTCGCTACGTCATTCCGGTGCGCGGCACCGCGTGGGCCAAGGTCGGTGGCATCGTGCACGACGAGTCGGCCACCGGTTCCACCTTGTTCGTCGAGCCGCCGGAGGCCATAGGGCTGGGGAATGCGCTGCGCGAGCACGAGGCGGCGGAGCAGCGGGAGGTGCTGCAGGTGCTCCGCGACCTCACCGGGCTGCTGCGCCCGGTGCGCGAGACGCTCGCGGCCGCCTGGGAGATGTGCATCGCGTTCGACGACCTGTGCGCCCGCGCCCGCTACGCCGTGCTCGTCAACGGCTTCGCCCCCGCGATCGCGACGGGACCGCTCGAGATCCACGACGGCCGCCATCCGCTGCTCATCTCTCCTTTCGTTCCCCCTCTCCACGAAGTGGAGAGGGGGTCAGGGGGTGAGGACGTCCTCCACGAAGTGGAGAGGGGGTCAAGGGGTGAGGACGTGGAGGTGGAGAGGGGGAAAGCTGGTGCGGTCGTCCCCTTCGACCTCGTGCTCGCCCCGGACGAATTCACGGTCCTCATCTCCGGCCCGAACACCGGTGGCAAGACGGTGCTCATCAAGGCCGTGGGGTTGCTGTGCCTCATGGCGCAGAGCGGCATCGTCCCACCCATCGGGCCGCAGTCGACCCTGCCGGTGTTCGACGGCGTGTTCGCGGACATCGGCGATCGCCAGTCCATCGCCGCCAGTCTTTCCACGTTCTCGGCGCACGTCGCCGTGCTGCGCGACATGCTCGAGCGCGCCGGCTCGGGCTCTCTCGTGCTGCTCGACGAGATCGGGAGCGGGACCGATCCAGCGGAAGGAGGCGCGCTCGCGGCCGCCGTCCTCAAGACGCTGGCGCGGCGGCGCGCGGTCACCCTGGCGACGACGCACCTCGGCGCCCTGAAGCAGCTCGCCGCCGAGACGGTTGGGATCGTGAACGCCTCCCTCCAGTTCGACGCCGAAACGCTCACGCCGACGTTCAGGCTACTCAAAGGCGTCCCGGGACGCTCCTACGGGCTCGCCATTGCCCGGCGTCTGGGCATCGCGGGCGAGGTCCTGGACATCGCCGAGCGCGCCGTGCCCGACCGCGAGCGGACCCTCGATGCGCTGCTCGCGACCGTGGAAGCACGGGCGCGAGAGCTCGAGGCCCGGGAGCGCGACCTCGCGGCGCGCGAAGAACGGGTGCGGGACGACGCGGCGCGGGTCGACGGGCGCGGCGAGGAGGTGGCTGAGCGGGAGCGGGAGGTGAAGGCCCGCGCGCGCAGCCTCGAGCAAGGCGCCCGCGATCAGACCCGGGCCTATCTGCTCGAGGCCCGCAAGAAGGTCGAGGAGGCTCTCGGCCGGGCGCGTGCGGCGGTGGACGAGGCGACGGCGAAAGAGGCGCGCCGACTCGTCGAGCAAGCCCTGGAAGAAACCGAGACGCGGGAAGCGGGAAAGGGGAAGGGGGAAGGGTGGCTGTCGTTGGAGCAGTTGCGCAGTCGCAAACAGCCGTCGCCGTCGAGTGCCCCGCGACGGCCGCCGAGCCAGGCGCGGCCGCCGACCGGAGCGGGGCATCCGACGGCGACGGCGACGACCGAAGTTTCGCTCCGCGGGCTGCGCGCCGATGAAGCCGAAGCCCGGCTCGTCAAGGCGCTCGACGACGCCGTGCTCGCCGACCTGCCCTATCTCCGTGTGATCCACGGCAAGGGCACTGGGGCGCTGCGCCAGCTGGTGCACGACATCCTGTCCGCCGACACCCGGGTCGAGCGTTTCGGCTTTGCCCCGCCCAACCAGGGCGGGCACGGGGTCACGATCGTGGAGTTCACCGCGTGAGTCTCATTCCCGACGACGTGATCGAGCAGGTCCGGGAAGCGGCGGACATCGTGGGGATCATCGGCGAGCACGTGGAGCTCAAACGCACGGGAGCCGACTTCCGCGCTCCCTGCCCGTTTCACGGCGGCACGCACCGCAATTTCACCGTCATCCCGAAGAAAGGGATGTACTACTGCTTCGTGTGCCACGAGGGCGGCGACGTCTTCACCTTCTTCATGAAGCGGCTCGGCATGGACTATCCCACGGCGGTGCGCGAGGTCGCGCGCCGCGTCGGGATCGCCATCCCGGAGCGGGGACCCACCGGCCCCGACCCGCGTGAGCCGCTGTACGGGGCCGTGGCAGCCGCCGCCGATTGGTTCGCGCGTCAGCTGCGCGAGAGCCCCGAAGCGCAGGTCGCCCGCGATTACCTCGCGTCCCGACGCGTGGAGCTGGACGTCGTCCTGCCGCTGGCCCTGGGCTACGCGCCGAGGGGCAAGGCGTTTCTCGACGCAATGAAAGGGTTGGGCGTGCGTGACGAGGTGTTGCTCGAGGCCGGCCTGCTCGTTAAACGAGAGGACGGCACTCTGCTGCCCCGCTTCCGGGGGCGGCTGCTGTTTCCGATCCACGATTTGCGCGCACGCGTGGTGGCGTTCGGGGGCCGCATCCTCGGTGAAGGAGAGCCGAAATACCTCAACTCGCCCGATTCCCCTGTGTTCCATAAGGGGAAGCTGCTCTACAACCTGCACGTCGCGAAGCACGCGATGCGCAAGGCGGAGCGCGCCATCCTGGTGGAAGGGTATTTCGACGTGCTGCGCCTGTCGCTCGCCGGAATCGAGGAAGTCGTGGCCCCGCTCGGCACCGGTCTCACGTCGGATCAGGCGCAGCTGCTCGCGCGTCACACGCCCCACGTCACCCTGCTGTATGACTCGGACGACGCCGGACTGCGCGCGACGTTCCGCGCCGGCGACGAGTTGCTGCGGCAGGGCCTGCGCGTGAGCGTGGCCACGCTTCCCGCCGGAGAGGACCCGGACACCCTGGTCCAGCAACGCGGCGCGCCGGGGCTCGAAGCCATCCTCAAGGACGCGGTCGACCCGCTGGAGCGAAAGATCCAGATCCTCGACCGCAAGGCCTTCTTCTCGAGCCTCCCGGGACGGCGCCGGGCGCTCGACCGGCTGCTCCCCACGATCCGGGCGGCCAAAGATCCGATTACGCGGGAGCTGTACATCTCGCGTGCGGCGGAGGCGGCGGGCGTGCGGAAGGACGTCTTGGAACGGGAAACGGGAAACGAGAAACGGGAAACGAGTAGGACGCCCACGTCTTCCGTTTCCCGTGTCCCGTTTCCCGCGTTGCCCGCCAGCGCCGAGAAGGCCCTCTTGTTGCTCATGCTCGAGGGCGATGCGTGGCGGGCGCGCGTGGTCGAGGCCGTCGACGCGGAAGAGCTCGAGTTCCTCCCGTACCGGGCCGTGTTCGAAGCCGTGGCCGACGACGCGGTGCTCGCCCTGGACGACACGTCCGCGCGCGCCTACGAGCAGCTCAGGGAGGAAGGCCTGAGCGGGCGCGATCCCAACGAAATGTATGAGTTGGCCGTGACCTGGATGGAAGCGCGGCGACTGGAGCGGCAGCTGGAGCAGCTCGACGACCAGCTGCCGTTCGAGAGTCCCGAGCGCCAGGCGTCCCTGATTGCGGAGAAGCGGCGCGTGTTCGACGAGCTCCGCAAACGTTACCCGCGTTACAAGATCGCTGCGAGGAGGAGAGGTGCACCCGGAACTTGAAGCGTTGTTGGCCCTGCAGGAGAAGGACCAGGCGGTCACGGCGACGGACGAGAGCCTCGCGGCGCTCGCGCCCGAGCTCCAGGCCCTGGACGAGGCGCAGGCGGCGGCCGAGCGCGCCCTCGCCGGCGCGCAGGCGGCGATTCAGGCCGCGATCGACCGGCGCGACGAGCTCGAAGGCAAGATCGCCAACTACCGCACCATGCAGGAGCAGCGGCGCCAACGGCTCGAGTGGGTGCGGGGCGCGAAAGAAGCATCGACCCTCATGGCGGAGCTGGACCTCGCCCGCTCCGTGCTGGCCAAGGAAGAAGCCGAGTTCATGCGCTCCGGCGACGCGGTAACGGAGGCCGAGCGCAAGGCCGCGGAGGCCGAAAAGGCGCTTCAGGAGGTGCGCGCGCAACAGGCGCCGCTGCGCGAGGCGCTCGCCGGGAGGCGTGACGCGATCGCCGCGCAGCGCGAGCAGACCGTCGCGGAGCGCGAGCGCGCCGCGACCCGGGTGGGCGCCGGCCTGCTGTCGCGCTACGAGCGCATCCGCCGGGGCAAGGCGCCGCTCGCGCTGTATCCACTCCACGGCGACGCCTGCGGTCACTGCTTCACGGCTGTCCCCACGCAGCGGCGGGCCCTGATTCAGCGCGGCGCGTCGATCGAGGGCTGCGAGGCCTGCGGCGTGCTCTTGTACGCGCGGGAATGATCCCGGCCCGCTGGACGGTCGCCGCGCCGCCCGACCCGCGTCTCACGTCGACGCTCGCCGCCGACCTGCACATTCCCGAGCCGCTGGCCGCGATCCTCGTGCAGCGCGGCCTCGCCGCGCCGGCGCTCGCCCGGGCGTTTCTCCGCCCGGAGCTGGAGCGGCTGTCCGATCCGCTGGCGTGGGCCGACATGCCCCGGGCCGTGGACCTGATCGCGGCCGCCGTGCGCGCGCGCGCCCCGATCCTGGTCCACGGGGACTACGACGTCGACGGGCAGTGCGCCGCCGCGCTGCTCACGCGCGTGCTGTCCAGCGTGGGCGGCAACGTCCGGGCGTTCGTGCCGCACCGCCTGCGCGACGGCTACGATTTCGGCCCCGCCGGCCTCGCGGAGGCGCGGCGCGTGGGCGCGGGCCTCGTCATCACCTGCGACTGCGGCATCACGGCCGTCGACGCGGTCGGCGCCGCCCGCGCCGCGGGGCTGGACGTGATCGTGACCGATCACCACCTCCCCGGCGACGTCCTCCCGCCCGCCTCGGCCGTCCTCGACCCCCGCCGCGCCGACTGCGCCTCGGAGGACAAGCACCTCTGCGGGACGGGCGTGGCGTTCAAGCTCGTGCAGGCGCTCGTGCCCGCGCTCGGCCTGTCGCCCAACCTGCCGCTGCACTTTCTCGATCTAGTGGCCCTGGCGACCGTGGCCGACGTCGTCCCCCTCACCGGCGAGAACCGCATTCTCGTGCGCCACGGGCTCAAGATGCTGGCCGATTCGCGCTGGACGGGCGTGCGCGCGCTGGTCGACGCCGCCGGCTTGACGGGGAAGCCCGTCAAGTCCGGTCACGTGGGGTTTATCCTGGCGCCGCGGCTCAATGCCGCGGGTCGCATCGACGACGCGAACTTGGGACTGCGGCTGCTGCTCTCCGATGATCCCGCCGAGGCCGCCGCGATCGCGCGCGAGCTGGAGACGCTCAACGCGCGGCGCCAGGCGCTGGACCAGCGCATCCTCGACGAGGCGGTCGAGCAGGCCGAGCGCGTGCTGCGGCCGGAGGACCGGGCGCTGGTGCTCGCGGCGGACGCGTGGCATCCCGGCGTGATCGGCATCGTGGCGTCGCGGCTGGTGGAGCGCTACGGCCGGCCCACCTTTCTCATCGGCTGGGACGAGGGAGGGAGCACCGGGCGCGGCTCGGGACGGAGCATCGCGGGCTTCGACCTCCACGCGGCGCTGCATCGCGTGGCGCCCCATCTCGAGAAATACGGCGGCCACACCATGGCGGCGGGGCTCACGCTTCGGCGGGAGCGCTACGAGGACTTTCGTGTTGCGTTTCTCGCCGTCGCAGGCGAGCTTCTGCGCCCCGACGACCTGGTACCGGCGCAGCGCGTGGACCTGGAGCTACCCCTGGGCCTCGTGAGCGAGGAGCTGGAGAAGCTGATTCGCTATCTGGAGCCGTGCGGCGCCGGCAATCCCGCGCCGGTGTTCGGCGTGCGCGGCGCCCGCGCCGTGGGCGCGCGGCGCGTGGGCACGAACCACCTGCGGTTCACCCTGGACGACGAGTCGGGCGCGCTGCCGGCCATCGCGTTCCAGTGGGCCGACGCGATTCCGGACCAGTGGCTCGCCGAGCGGCTGGACGTGGCGTTCCGGCTGGAGCGCGACGAGTGGCAGGGGCGGGCAACCCTTCAGGCCCGTGTCGCATCCATGGCGCCGAGCGCGTGAGACAAATTGCGGATTGCGGATTGCGGATTGCGGATTGGGCGCACGACCCTCCATGTACAATCCGCAATCCACAATCCGCAATCCGCAATTGGAGAGAGGTGGAAGGGTCGGGCATGATCCGCATCATCGCCGGAGAGTTCAAGGGGCGGCGGCTCAAGACGCCGGCGACCGACAAAGTGCGGCCCACGGCGGACCGCGTGCGGGAGGCGTGGTTCTCCATCCTGCAGCGCTCGATCAGGGGGGCCCGGGTGCTCGACCTGTTCGCGGGCTCCGGAGCGCTCGGCTTCGAAGCGCTGTCGCGCGGGGCCGCGAGCGCGGACTTCGTGGAGCTGCACCGTTTCGCACTCGCTACGCTCAAGGCCAACGTCAAGACGCTCGACGTGGACGACCGCGCCGCGATCCACCGCGCGGACGCGCTCCGCTTCGCCGAGCGACTCCACCCGGGCCAGTACGACGTGGCGTTCGCCGACCCCCCGTACGCCGGGCAGGAGGCCGCCCGGCTGGTCGCCGTGTTCCGCGTCAACGCCTTCGCGCACATCTTCTCGATCGAGCACCCCGCGGACCAGCCGATCCCGGGCGACGACACGCGCCGCTACGGCGACACCGCCGTCACCTTCATCTACGCCCCGTGACGCGCGTCGCCGTCTACCCGGGCTCGTTCGATCCCATCACGCGGGGGCACGAGGACCTGATCCGGCGGGCGCTCACGTTCGCCGACCGCGTGATCGTGGCGGTGGCCGTCAACGTCGCGAAGCAGCCGCTGTTTACGCTGGAGCAGCGCGTGGCGTTGATTCAGAAGGCCACGGCCGATCCGCGCGTCGAGGTCCGCTCGTTCGACGGTCTCCTGGCCGACTTCGTGCGCGCCGCCGGCGCCACCCTGATCGTGCGCGGTCTCCGCGCGGTGAGCGACTTCGAATACGAGTTCCAGATGGCGCTCATGAACCGCAATCTCGCGCCCGGGGTCGAGACGGTGTTCCTCGTGCCGGCGTTCGACCTCACCTACCTGAGTTCGAGCCTCGTGCGCGAAGTGGCCCGCTTCGGAGGCGATGTGTCGCAGCTCGTGCACCCGGCGGTGGGCCAGGCCCTCAGGCAAAAGTTCGGGAAGTGACGTTCCGTGAGGTGCTGTACCAGCGGGCCCGGCGCGCGCGCCGCCGCATTGTACTGCCCGAGGGACAGGACGACCGCGTACGCGCCGCGGCCACCCGCATCGAGCAACTGGGGCTGGGGGCGGTCCAGCTCCTGGACGGGACCGCTCCCCGCTCCCCGCTGCCGGAGATGATCCGCCTGCTCCGGTCCCGTCACGCGGACAAGTTTCCCACCGACGCCGCCGCCACGACCGCCCTCGCGCATCCCCTGACCTACGGCGGCGCGCTGGTGGCGCTGGGGCGCGCCGATGTGATGGTCGGGGGCGCCACGTTTCCGAGCGGCGACACGATCCGCGCCGCCCTGCGCACCGTGGGCACGGCGCCCGGAATCACGACCGTGAGCGGTGCGTTCTACATGGTGCGCGACGACGTGGTGCTCACGTTCACCGATTGCGCGGTCGTCCCCGAGCCGACGTCCGAGCAGCTTGCCGAGGCGGCCCTCGCGGCGGCGCACGACCGCCGTCGCATCGTGGGCGACGAGCCGGTGGTGGCGTTCCTCTCGTACAGCACCAAGGGGAGCGCCACCGGACCGCGCGTGGAGCGCGTGCGCCGGGCGCTCGAGCTCCTGGCCGCCCGGCGCCCCGACTTCCCGTTCGACGGCGAGCTGCAGACCGACGCGGCCCTGGTGATGGACGTTGCGGCGCGCAAGGCGCCGGGCTCCGGGGTGGCGGGCCGGGCCAACGTGCTCGTGTTCCCCGATCTTGACAGTGGCAACATCGGATACAAACTGGTGCAGCGGCTGGGTGGGTGGGAGGCAATCGGGCCGATTCTCCAGGGGCTGGCGCGACCCGTCGCCGACCTGTCGCGGGGCGCCAGCGCCGACGATATTGTGGACACCGTCGCGGTCGCCGTCCTTCAAGCCGGGGAGCAGCCATGAGCTTCACGTTGCGCAAAGACAAGCACAGCGTCGTCGTTGTCGGCGTCGACGGCCAGCTGATCGTCGGCAATCGCCAGGAGCTGAAGCAGAAGGTGCTCGACGCGCTGGAGGGCGGCGGCCGGAAGTTCGTGGTCGATTTCACGAAGACCGGCTACATCGACTCCTCCGGCCTCGGCGTCCTCGTGTCGCTCTCCAAGAAGATCCGCGAGCAGGGCGGGGATCTGCGGCTGTGCGGCCTGAACGAGGACCTGCAGACGCTGTTCGAGCTGACCAAGCTGGATACCCTCTTCGCCATCACCAGGACGTCCGAGGAGGCGCTCGCCGCCTTCTAGCCCGTGACCACGCCGCTGCACCTCGACGTCCGCCGCCGGGCGGGGGGAGGTGAGACCGAAACCGAGCTGTCGCTCGATGTGCCGAGCGACTTGAAGTACGTCGGCCCGGCGGTCGAGCTGATCGCGGGGCGCCTCCCGTCGGGCCCCCTCTCCCCGCGCCGCATCCGCTTCAACTTCCGCACCGCCCTCGCCGAAGCCCTCGCCAACGCCATCGCGTACGGGAACCACCACGACCCCGCCCGCGTGGTGCGCGTGCTGGTCCAGGTCGGGCACGACGTCGTCCGCCTGCACGTGACCGATGAGGGAGACGGATTCGACCCGGACGAGGTCCCGGATCCCACGCTCCCCGAGCGCCTGGAACTCGAAGACGGGCGGGGGCTGTTCGTTTTGCGACGTCTGGTGGACGATGTCGCCTTCAACGCCAAGGGAAACTCGGTGTGCCTGACGCTCCTGGCGGGCTGACCGGGGAACGCCTCGAGCGGTTGCTGCCGGTGCTGGAGCGGCTCGCCGGGGCGCGCTTGCGCCTGCGGACGGGCGCGGTCGATCCCGCGCGCGGCTCGGCATGGCTCGAGCCGATTCCCGAGGTCGAGGGCGTGTGGCTCGAGATCGGGGATGGCGGGAACCCACTGACCCCGGGCGCACGCCCGGGGATGGCTGGGGAGCTCGCCCAGATCGTCGGCGCCGTGTTGTCCGCCGAGCGCGACGCCGCCCAGGTCGCGGCGGAGCTGTCGGAGCGCTACGAGGAGATCGATCTGATCTACACGATCAGCGAGATCCTCGGCCATACGATCCGGCTGGACGAGGCGGCGGAGCGGATCCTGCGCGAGGTCTCGACGGTGGTGGGGGCGCGCCGCGCCACACTGCTCGTGCACGACCCCGAAGCGCACGTGTTGCGCATCGTTGCGGCGCGCGGCATGCAGCCGGGCGACCTCGAGCCGATCGAGGTCGACGATCTCTGCTCGGTGGCGGCGCGCGTGTTCCGCGAAATGCGGATCGTGAGCTACGACCCCACCGATCCCAAAGCCGTCAATCCCGGCTGCTCCGAGGGCCGGAATTACCGCGGCGACGCCTTCCTGTCGGTGCCCGTGCTGTACGCGGCGCCCGGCGCGCGTGGCAAGCCGATCGGGGTGATCAACCTCACGGACCGGGTGGGCGAGGACGCGTTCACGGCGGGTGATCGCAAGCTGGTCGCGGCGATCGCGAACCAGATCGGCGCCGCGATCGAGAACGCGCGCCTCGTCGCGCAGGACCTGGGGCAGCAGCGCGTGCGCCGCGAGGTGGAGCTGGCGCGCGACCTCCAGCTGAGGCTGCTGCCGTCGCCGCTCGTGCTCGCGGCGCGCGTCGACGTGGCGGCCCGCTGCCGCCAGGCGGAATCGGTAGGCGGTGACTTCTACAACCTGCTGAACCTGCGCGCCGGGCGGATCGGCGTCATGATCGGCGATGTGACGAGCCATGGCTTCAGCGCCGCGCTGATCATGGCGCTCGTGATGGCTGCGTCCGGTATCCACGCCGAATCGGCGGAGACGCCCACGGAAGTGCTGCGCCGCCTCGAAGAGTCCCTCGCCGAGGAGCTCGCCAACACGGAGATGTTCCTGACCGTGTTCTATGCCGTCGTGGACCCGCAGGGGGGGCGCATCACGTTCGGCAACGCGGGTCATCCCCACGCCTTTCTCGTGTCCACCCGGACCGGGGAGGCCACCCGGCTCGAGGCCACTCGCCCGCCGCTCGGCCTCGCCACCGCGCCGGGCGCGGACGTGACCCGGCCCTGGACGCGCAAGGACGCGATCCTGTGCCTCTTCACCGACGGGGTGGCCGAGGCGATGGGCGGCCGGGGCGATCGGTTCGGGGAGGAGCGCGTGCTCGGCCACGTCGCCCGCCTGCGGGCACGCCCGGCGCTGGAGATCCTCGAGTCGGTGCACGCCGACCTGGCCGGCTTCACCGGCGGCTCCGCGCCCACCGACGACCGCACCGTGGTCATCCTCAAGGCGTGATTCCCGACAAACGGCTCGGCCAGCACTTCCTCACCGATCGCACCATTCTCGAGAAGATCGTCGACGCGCTCGACCCCGCGCCCGACGACGTGGTGATCGAGATCGGGGCGGGGACTGGAACGCTCACGGCGGCGCTTGCGCCGCGGGTCGCCAAGGTGGTAGCGGTGGAGAAGGATCGACGGCTCGCCAGAGATTGCGGATTGCGGATTGCGGATTGCGGATTGGACAATGTAGCGGTCTTAGACGGGGACGCGCTGCGTCTGGATTGGCACACGCTTCTCGAGATCCACTCTGCAAATCCGCAATCCGCAATCCACAATCCGCAATGGAAGATCGTCGGCAACATCCCCTACGCCATCACCTCTCCCCTGATCGACAAAGCCCTCACGCCGCCGCTGCCCGAGCGCATCGTGTTTCTCGTCCAGGCCGAGGTCGCCGCGCGCGTCGCGGCGGCGCCGGGATCGAAGACGTACGGCGCCCTGTCGGTCGGTGTGCAAGCGGTGTGTCGTGTGGAGCGCCTGTCGACGGTGCGGGCCGGTGCGTTCCACCCGCGACCGCGTGTGGACAGCGCCTTGCTGCGGCTCACGCCGCTCCCGCAGCCCCTCGTGGCGCCCGAGGAGCTCGCGGCATTTCGCGGCTTCGTCACCGCGTGCTTCACGCGGCGGCGCAAGCAGCTGCGCAACGTGGTCATGGCGGCGACGGGGCGGTCGGCGGCGGTGGTGGGCGCGGGGCTGCGCGAGCTGGGGCTCGCGGCGGCGGCGCGGCCCGAGACACTCGGGGCTGCCGAGTTCGCGCGGCTCTTGCGTTGGAGTGCGCGATTGTGAAATTGTTCACAATATGCGGAAGATTGCCGAGAGTACCGTGCGGCGGCTCTCCTTGTACCTGCGGTTCCTCGAACAGTTCGCCGCACAAGGCCAGACCACCATCTCCTCCGCCGAGCTGGCCCGGCGGGGCGGCACGACGTCGGCACAGGTGCGCAAGGACCTCTCGTTTTTCGGCTCGTTCGGCAAGCGCGGGCTCGGCTACTCGGTCCCCGAGCTCGCGGCCAAGATCCGCGACATTCTGGGGTTACGCCGCACCTACCGGGTCGTGCTGGTCGGCGCCGGTCGCATCGGCGGGGCCCTGATTCAATATCCCGGCTTCCGGCAACGCGGGTTTCACGTTGGCGCCATCTACGATAGAGACCCGAAGAAAATCGGCTCCCGCTGGAACGGCCTCGTCGTGCGGGACGTGCGCCATCTCGAGGCGGACCTCGCCCGGGAGCCCACCGACATCGCCATCGTCGTCACTCCCGCGGACGCGGCGCAAGACGTGGTGGATCGGCTGGTGCGTGCCGGCGTAAAGGCGATCCTCAACTTCGCGCCGGCGCAGCTGACCGTTCCGGCCGACGTGGTCGTGAAGTCGGTGAACATGGCGCTGGAGCTGGAAACCCTCAGCTTCGCGTTGGCGAACCGCTGAAATACAATGTGGAATGCGGAGGATGCTCGCTTAGATTCCGCCCATGGCCCGCGTCCACGTCACCTCCGAAATCGGTCCGCTGCGGGCCGTGCTGGTCCACACGCCCGGACGCGAGCTCGTCGCGGTCACCCCCGGCAGCCGGGAAGACTACCTGTACGACGACATCATCGACCTGGAGCTCGCGCAGCGCGAGCACCGGCGCTTCGTCACCGTGCTGGAGCGCTTCGCCCAGGTCTACGAGGTGCGCACGCTCCTCACCGAGCTGGTGGCCCGGCCCGATGTGCGCGAGTTCCTGGTGACGCGGGCGCTCGAGGTGGTGCCGTCCGACGCGCTCGCCAAGCAGCTCGCGACCCTGTTGCCCGAGGCGCTCGTCGGCCGCATGGTCGAGGGCGCCCTGGAAGAGGCGGGGCCCATTGCCCGCGCCTTGAACGAGACCGGCTACGCACTGCCCCCGCTCCCCAACCTGTTCTTCACGCGCGACGTGGGTATCGTCATCGGCGAGCACTCGATCATCGGGTCGATGCGCTACGGCGTGCGCTGGACCGAGGAGCTGCTCGTCAAGGCGCTGTTTCGCTATCACCCCTGTCTCGAGAACGCCGGCATCCTGTACGACGGCTCCGAGGAGAAGCGTAACAACTACACGCTGGAGGGCGGGGACGTGCATCCCCTGCGTCCCGATCTGCTGCTGCTCGGCTTCAGCGAGCGCTCCAGCCCCGCCGCGCTCGACCACCTGTGCGACCTGGTGTTCGAGCATTGCGGCGTGAAGGACGTGATCGTCGTGGTGCTCCCCAACGAGCGGACCGCCATTCACCTGGACATGATCTTCACGCAGCTCGACCGCGAGCTGTGTTGCATCTATCCGCCGCACTTCGTGGGACCGGAGCGGCTGGCCGTGCTGCACCGCCGCAAGAGATCGAAGGGCGTGAAGGAGATGCCGAACTTTTTCGCGGCCATGCAGGCGGTCGATCAGCCACTCGAGCCGGTGTTCTGCGGCGGCTCCGATCGCGCGCTTCAGGAGCGGGAGCAATGGTCGTCGGCCTGTAACTTCATCGCCGTGCGGCCGGGCATCGTGGTCACCTACGCCCGCAACGAGGCCACGCTGCGCGAGCTCGAGCACTCGGGGTTCAAGACCATCTCGGCGGTGAACCTGCTCACCGGGGAGGAGTCGCTGGCGGAGGGGGAGCGGGCGGTGATCACTATGGAGGGGAGCGAGCTGGTCCGAGGCGGCGGCGGTCCGCGCTGCATGACGCTGCCATTGCGCCGGGATGACCTCTAGCGCGGTGCCGCCCCCCGTCCCGCTCGAGCTCTGCCGCTTCGCCGTCGTGGACCTCGAGACGACCGGGAGCGCACCGCCCGGCGGGCGCGTTCTCGAAGTCGCGGTCGCGATGCTCGAGGGTGGGACGGTCCACCTGGCCTACGACACGCTGCTCGATCCGGGCGTGTCGGTGCCCGCCGCCGTCGTGCGCCTGACCGGGATCACCGACCAGCTGGTCGCCGGACGCCCCCGCTTCGCGGACGTGGCTCCCGGTCTCGCCCGCGTGCTCGCACACGCGATCTTCGTTGCCCACAACGCCCGCTTCGACTGGGGCTTTCTCGCGGGGGAATGCGCGGCGGCGGGAGTCCCGGCGCCCCAGGGTCCGCCCCTGTGCACCATCCGGCTCACCCGCCGCCTCGTGCCCGAACTGCGCCATCGCCGCCTGGAGCAGGTTGCGGCGTTCTTCGGCGTCGAGAACCCGGCTCGCCATCGCGCCTTCGGCGACGCGCTCGCGACGGCGTACATCCTGCGCGCCCTGCTGGGCCGCGCGGCGGAGCGGGGTTTGGAGACGCTGGACGACTTGCGCCAGCTGCATGATCTGCCGCGGCACAAATTGCGGACTGCGGATTTCGGATTGCGGATTGGACGCCCACCCTTCGAATCCGCAATCCGCAATCCACAATCCGCAATTCCCTCCTGATGCACACGACGTTCAAAGTGGGCCGCCTCACGTGCCACGCCCTGGAGGCCGGCCGCCAGGCCCTCGACGGCGGCGCCATGTTCGGCGTGGTGCCCAAGCCGCTGTGGCAACGGCGTATCCCGGCGGACGACCGGAACCGGATCCCCTTGGCGCTGCGCTGCCTCCTGATCGAGCATGACGACGGCCTCGTCTTGGTGGACACCGGGCTCGGGAACAAGGAGGATGCCAAGTTCAAGGACATCTACGGGGTCGTGAACGAGGGGAAGGACGGCCGGACGTGCCTCGAGGACGCCCTGGCCGAGCTCGGCCACGCGCCGGGCGACGTGCGCTGGGTGATCAACACTCACCTCCACTTCGATCACGCCGGCGGCAATACCTATCGGGAGGGTGTGGAGGATGGTGGAGGTGGTGGAGGTGATGGAGGGGCCATCCGGGTCACGTTTCCACGGGCGACCTACATGGTGCAGAAGGGAGAGCTCGAGTTCGCTCGTCACACGAACGAGCGCACGGCCGCGAGCTACCTGCCGCCCAATTTTGAGCCCGTGTCGTTCAGCCTCGTGGCGGGCGACACCGAGCCGCTGCCCGGCATCCGCTGCCTCCCCACGCCGGGGCACGTCCCCTTTCACCAGTCGGTCCTGGTCGAGAGCGCCGGGGAGCGTGCCTGCTTCCTGGCGGACCTGGTGCCGACCGCCGCCCACGTGCCGCTCCCGTGGATCATGGGCTACGACCTGGAGCCGCTGGTGACGCTCGAGTCGAAACGCCGCCTGTACCAACGGGCGGAGGCGGAGGCGTGGCTGCTGTTCTTCGAGCACGACGCGACGGTGATCGCGGGGCGATTGGGGCGCGACGGGAAGGGGTTCGGGCTTGTGGAGCCGCTCGTGGCGGGCTAACTTGCCCGCGACAATACGGCAAGCGGGCGCCGCGCGCGCCTCACCCGCCGCCTCTCTACAGGTCGGGAGAGTGCTCCAGGGTTCCGAAGCCTGACTCCCGCTCCTCCACTCCCGCGTCGCGGAGGGGGCGGGGGTGAGGTCGAGCGGATTCCCGAGGCCGGCGGAGTCCGCTTTTTCTTTTCTTCTTGAGGAGGAGATCGGCACCTGGCGATCGAAAGCCCAAACAACAAAGCGCCCCGCGTCCGGGTGAACCGGCAGATCCGCATCAGTCCGATTCGGGTGATCGCCCCGGACGGAGCGCAGCTCGGCGTGCTGACCGTCGAGGAGGCGTTGGCAGCGGCCCAGGAGCGGGGCCTCGACCTGGTCGAGGTAGCCCCGCTCGCGCGACCCCCGGTCGCGAAGATCATGGATTACGGGAAGTTCAAATTCGAGCAGGCGAAGGCGGCGCGGGCGGCCAAGAAAAAGCAGCACGTCATCCACTTGAAGGAAGTGAAGTACCGCCCGGGGATCGACGATCACGACTTCGCGTTCAAGACACGCCACGCGCGCGAGTTCCTGCAGGACGGCAACAAGGTCAAGGTGACGATGATGTACCGGGGCCGGCAGATGGCCCACATCGATTTGGGACGCGAGGTGCTGGACCGGGTGGCCAACGAGCTGAAGGATATCGCCAAGATCGAGCAGGACCCGAAGCTCGAGGGTCGCAACATGTCGATGGTCCTGGCACCGAAATGAAACTGAGGGATCGGGGATCAGGGATCGGGGATTGGTCCCCCGCCCCTGGCCCCCAACCCCTGACCCCTGAGGTTGACATGCCCAAACAGAAATCCAAGCGCGCGCTCCGCAAACGCGTCCGGCTGACGGGGACGGGCCGATTGCGCCGTCACCACGCGTACAAGAGCCACATCCTGACGAAGAAGCATCCCAAGCGGAAGCGGCACTTGCGGAAAGCGGCGCTCGTATCGCACGCCGACGAACGACGGCTCAAGCGCCTGTTGATGGCGTAAGGAGCGACTCATGCCCCGCGTCAAGAGCAACGTCGCGCGCCTGAAGCGCAAGAACAAGATCATGAAGCTCGCCAAGGGCTACTTTGGCGGGCGTTCCAAGCTGTGGAAGGCCGCGAAAGAGTCGGTCGAGCGCGCCCAGAAGTACGCCTACCGCGACCGCCGCCGCCGCAAGGCGGACTTCCGCCGTCTCTGGATCACGCGCATCAACGCCGCCGCGCGGCAGCATCAGCTGTCTTACAGCCGCCTGATGAATGGGCTCCGCAAGGCCGGCGTCGAGATCAACCGCAAGGTGCTCGCCGACCTCGCCGTGCGCGATCCCGTGGCGTTCGAGCAGCTCGCGGAGGTCGCCAAGCAGGCACTCTGACCATGCGCGACCTCCTGGCGGCCCTCGCCGAGCTGCGGGAGCGTCTGCAGGAGATTCCGCAGGCGGACGAGCGCCGGCTCCACGATCTCAAGACCGAGATCCTCGGACGCAAGGCCGGCGCACTCACCCAGATTCTCGGGCGCGTCCCGACGCTCGACCCGTCTTCCAGAAAAGAAGTCGGCGCGGCCGCGAACGCGCTGAAGCTCGAGTTCGCGGCCGCCATCGCGGCCCGGGAGCGCGAGCTCAAGCGCGCTGCCGGTTCCGTGGCCGGCCTCGACCTCACCATGCCCGGGCGCGCCGTCTGGCGCGGCGGCCTCCATCTCGTCACCCAGGTCGTTGACGAGATCTGCGACATCTTTCGCGAGCTGGGCTTCACCCGCGCGGTCGGGCCGGAAGCCGAGACCGAGCGGTACAACTTCTTCGCGCTCAACTTTCCTAAGGACCATCCCGCGCTCGACGCGCAGGATTCGTTCTATCTTGGCGACGACCTCCTGCTCCGCACGCACACGTCGCCGGTGCAGATCCGTACCCTGGAGCGCTACCCCCCGCCCATCCGCGTCGTCATTCCCGGCCAGGTGTACCGGCGCGACCCGTTCGATGCGTCGCACTCCCCCGTGTTCGAGCAGATCGAGGGCCTGGCCGTGGACGAGGGAATCAGCTTCGTCGATTTCAAGGCCACGCTGGCCACCTTCGCTCGGCGCTTCTTCACCGCCGACACCCGGGTGCGGTTCCGGCCGTCGTTCTTTCCGTTCACCGAACCGTCGGCCGAGATGGACGTGCAGTGCCAGATCTGCAAGGGCGTGGGGTGCGCCACCTGCAAGCAGACGGGCTGGATGGAGATCCTCGGCTCCGGCATGGTGCATCCGGCCGTGCTCGAGAACTGCGGCGTCTCGAGCGAGCGGTACTCGGGATTCGCCTGGGGCATGGGCCCGGCGCGCATCGCCATGACTCGCCACGGCATCGCCGACATCCGTCTGTTCTATGAGAGCGACGTGCGCTTCCTCGCGCAGTTCGCGGGCGGGGTCCGGTGATCGTCTCACGCCGCTGGCTGGAGGCGCTGCTGGGTCGCCCGCTGGACGCACGCGAGGTCGCCGAGCGGCTCACGATGCACGTCGCGGCCGTGGATGCCGTCGTGCCCCTGCACCCGGACCTCGGCGACGTCCTGATCGGACGCGTGCTGGAGGTGAAGAAGCATCCTAACGCCGATCGGCTGTCGCTGTGTCGCGTCGACGCCGGTGGAGCCGGCGGACCGGTCGAGGTGGTGTGCGGCGCTCCCAACGTGCAGGCGGGCAAGACCTACCCCTACGCGCCGGTCGGCGCCACGCTGCCGGGCGGGCTGAAGCTCGAGCGCCGCAAGATCCGCGGCGTCGAATCCAACGGCATGCTCTGCTCGGCCAAAGAGCTCGGCCTCGGCGAGGACCACGCGGGCATCCTCGAGCTCGACACCGCCGCGCCGCCGGGGAGCCGGTTCGTGGACGCCGTGCCCGTCGCCGATCATCAGATCGTCATCGACGTCCCCGCGAACCGCCCCGACCTGCTGTGCCACAAGGGGGTCGCCCGCGAGCTGGCGGCGGTCCTGGGCGGGACGGTCAAGCTTCCCCCGATCGCTGGAGGCGCGGCTCCGGCCGGCGGCACCGCTCGGGGGGGGAGCGCGGCGAGGGCCGCCGAGGGCGGCGTCCCCGCCGGCCGGAGGCGCGCCTCCGCCCCGAGCGGGCGCGTCACCTCGGGCGTTGTCGATGGTGTCGAGGTACGTCTCGAAGATCCGGAAGGCGCTCCGCGCTACATGATCGCCGTGATTCGCGGCGTGAAGGTCGCCCCCAGCCCCGGGTGGCTCACCGGCCGTCTGAGTTCGATCGGGCAGCGTCCGATCAACAACGTCGTCGATGCCACGAACTACATCCTGTTCGAGCTCAACCAGCCGCTGCACGCATTCGATTTGGCGAGACTCAACGGGTCCGCGGTCGTGGTACGGCGGGCCAAGCCCGGAGAAAAGATCGTCACACTCGACGGGCTGACCCGGACGCTCACCCCGGACATGACCACGATCTGCGACGCCAAGCGGCCTACGATCATCGCGGGAGTCATGGGGAGCGCCGATTCGGAGGTGAGCCCGGCCACGACCGACCTGGTCCTGGAGTGCGCCTACTTCCAGCCCACCCGGATCCGGCGCACCCGTCGCGCGCTCGAGCTGTCGAGCGAGTCGAGCTACCGCTTCGAGCGCGGGATCGACATGCTCGGTATGCCGGACGCGCTGCGTCGCGCCATCGAACTGATCGTCGCGGTGGCCGGCGGGGAGCTGCGCGAGCCGCCGCTCGACCTGTGGCCCGAGCCGCAGCAGGAGAAGACCATCTTTCTCCGGCCGGAGCGCGTCGCCCACTTGCTCGGCATGCCCGTCGAGCCGGGCGAGATCGAGCGACGGCTCACCGCCGTCGGCTTCTTCCTGGCGCCGAAGGACGGTCGGCTCGCGGTCCAGGTGCCGGCGTGGCGCCCCGACGTGACCCGGGAGGTGGACCTGATCGAGGAGGTCGCCCGGCTGAAGGGGTACGACGCCTTCCCGGATGAGCTGCGTCCCTACCGTCCGGGGACCGTCCCCGACGCGCCCGAGGAGCAGGCCCGCGCCCGCGTCCGCCAGGGCCTGGTCCGCCTCGGCCTGCTCGAGGCCCGCACGATGCCGCTCGGCCCTCCGGACGGGCCGGACTCGGTGACGATTCTCAACCCGCTGTCGGCCGAGGACGCCCACCTGCGGCGCCGACTGCTGCCGGGGTTGATGCGACGGGTCGAGTACAACTGGGCCAATCGCAACCGCGATATCCGACTGTTCGAGGTCGGGACCGTGTTCCGAAAGGAATCTGGGTCCCCCGTGGAAGAGTGGACCTCCGTCGCCGCTGTCCTCACGGGCGCCCGCCGGCCGCCGCATTGGTCCGAGGGTGCGAAACTACCTGATATGGACATATGGGACTTGAAGCACCACTTTGAGTTAGCGGTAGACCTCGCCGCCCCCGGTTGTACCGTGGAACCTGCAACGGGCGGGGAGTCGGGGTGGGTGGCGGTGCAACGGGGAGGAGAGGTGGTGGGGCGGGCTGGCCCCCTCGAAGCCGATGCCCCGGTCTGGGCCGCCCCGTTGTTCGGGCTCGAGGTCCGCCTGGCGCTGACGGGCCGGGCTCCCGTGGTGTATCGTCCGCTCCCGGTACAGCCGCCGGCCGAGCGAGACGTGGCGTTGGTGCTGCCGGGGGGGGTGAGCGCCGCGCAGGTAGCCGCGGTGTTGCAGCGCGCCGTGGGCCCGCTGCTCGAGCGCTTCGACGTGTTCGACGAGTATCGTGGGCCCGGGATCCCCGCCGGCCATCGCGGTGTCGCGTGGCACTGCAGCTTCCGCGACCCGGAGCGCACGCTGCGCGAGGCGGAGGTGGACGCGGCGCTGGCCCGGGGGCTCGCGGCTCTGGAGGACGAGCTTGGCGTACGACGGAGAGAGGGCTGATGGACAGGTGCTCGACCAGCTCGAGACGATCCTCCGCCACGTAGCGGAGGAGCTGACGGGCTGGCGCGCGCGCGCCCTCAAGGCCGAAGCCGACTTGAAGGAGAGTGGCGCGCGCGGCGGCGGTGCGGGCGGGGCCAAGCTCGATCTCGAGGCGCGCGGCCGCGTGGCGGACCTGGAGCAGGAGAACAAGGCGCTGCGGCAGCGCGTGGAGGCGGCGCGCCTGCGCGTGCACGACCTCCTCTCACGACTCACGTTCCTCGAGGAGCAGGCGCGCGATTCGGGCGGCAACGGCGGTGGACGCGCGGCCGGGGGATCGGGGACGGGGGGGGCCGCCGGCGTAGGTGGAGGCGTCCCATGAGCACCAAGAAGCACGCGGTCAAGGTGATGATCGGGGGCGACGAGTACACGGTGCGGTCCGATCTGGCGCCCGAGTACACCCGCGAGGTCGCGGCGTACGTGGACGAGGCGCTCAAGAAAGTGCTGGCGCAGGGTCCCATCGTGGAGACGCACAAGGCGGCGATCCTGGCGGCGCTGGACATCACGAACGAGCTGTTCCAGGCGAAGAAGGGCGAGCGCGAAGTCGCCGCCCGGCTCGCCGCGCTCGCGGACGATTTGGCGAAGTTGCTTCCCCCCGGGAAGCGCAAGGCGGTCGTCGGGCAGCTCTAGACGAGTCTCGCTCCGCCTGCCACGCGGAGCGGTGCTGGAGATAGATCCTATGGTGGACGTGCTGGGGATTGTCGCAGGCCTCCTCGGCGGAGGCGTCGCGGCCGGCGTGGCGTTCTACGCGGTGGGGCGCCGGGTCGAGCGGCGCACGGCGGACGCCGCGGCGCGGGCGGCGGCGGCGGAGAGCGAGCGGCTCCTGGCGGACGCGCGCCAGCGCGTGGTGCTGGCGGCGCGCGAGGAGCTGATGCAGGCGCGCGAGACGTTCGAGCAGGACGCGGCGCGCCGCCGCCGCGAGACCGAGCGGCGCGAGCAGGTGGTCGAGCAGCGGCTGACGGGGCTGGAGGAGCGCGCGCGGGGGATCGAGCAGCGGGGCCGCGCGCTCGAGGAGCGCGAGCAGGCGCTCGCCGCGCAGGAGCTCGCCGTTCGTGCCCGGCTCGAGCACGTCGCCGGGCTCACGGCGCAGGAGGCCAAGCAGGAGCTGTTGCGACACCTCGAGGACGAGGCCCGGAACGAGGCCGCCGCCCTCGGGCGGGACCTGAAAGAGCAGGCGCGCCGCAACGCCGACAAGGAAGCGAAGAAAATCCTCGCGCTCGCCATCCAGCGGCTCGCCCCGGAATCCACGGCCGAGACCACCGTCTCGACAGTCGCGCTGCCCTCCGACGAGATGAAGGGCCGGATCATCGGTCGGGAGGGCCGCAACATCCGGGCGTTCGAAGCCGCGACCGGTGTGGACGTGATCATCGACGACACCCCCGACACGGTCGTCGTGTCGTGCTTCGACCCGGTGCGGCGCGAGGTGGGGCGCCTCGCGCTCGAGCGCCTGATCGCCGACGGGCGCATTCATCCGGGTCGCATCGAGGAAGTCGTGGAGAAGGCGCGCGTGGAGGTGGAGGCGTCGATCGTGGAGGCGGGGGAGCAGGCCGTGTACGAGACCGGCATCAAGGGTATGCACCCCGAGCTGGTCAAGCTGGTGGGCCGGATGCGCTACCGCACATCCTACGGCCAGAACATCCTCGAGCACTCGAAGGAAGTCGCCTGGCTCGCCGGGATCATGGCTACCGAGCTGAAGCTCGACGCGCAGCTCGCCAAGCGCGGCGCGCTGCTGCACGACGTCGGCAAGGTGCTCACCCACGAGCACGACGGCACCCACGTGCAGCTGGGAGTGGAGGTGGCGACCAAGCACGGCGAGCATCCGATCGTGATCAACTGCATCGCGGCGCACCACGACGACGTGGCGCACGAGTCGCCGATCAGCGTGATCGTGCAGGCGGCGGACGCCGTCTCCGGGTCGCGTCCGGGGGCCCGGCGCGAGGCGTTCGAGACCTACGTCAAGCGGCTCACGCAGCTCGAGCAGCTCGCCGGCGAGTTCGCGGGCGTCGAGAAGGTCTTTGCGATTCAGGCGGGCCGGGAGGTGCGCGTCGTCGTGACACCGAGCGCGATCGACGACGGGAAGGCGGGCGAGCTCTCCGACCAGATCGCGCGCAAGATCGAGCGCGAGCTGCAATACCCGGGGCAGATCAAGGTCGTCGTCATCCGCGAGACCCGCGCGGTGGACTTTGCCCGCTAGGCTGATCGACGGCACCGCCACGGGCCTTGCGATGCGCGCGGAGCTCGAGGGCGAGCTGCGCGCCCTCGCCAGCCGGGGCGTCACGCCGGGCCTGGCCGCCGTCCTCGTCGGTGACAACCCCGCCTCCGCCACCTACGTCCGGATGAAGGGCAAGGCCTGCGAGGAAGCAGGGCTCCACCACGAGACGGTACGCCTCCCGAAGGAGACGACGCAGGCCGAGCTGCTGGCGCTGGTGGATCGGCTCAACGCGGATTCGAAGATCCACGGCATCCTGGTACAGCTGCCGCTGCCCAAGCAGATCGACTCGCAGAAGGTGCTGGGTCGCGTGGCGCCCGCCAAGGATGTGGACGGCTTCCACCCCGAGAACGTCGGCAAGGTGTCGATCGGGGACCCCACGGGGTTTCGGCCCGCCACGCCGTTCGGCGTGCAACAGCTGCTGGTGCGCAGCGGGATCGACACGACCGGCAAGCATGCCGTGATCGTGGGCCGCTCCAACATCGTCGGCCGTCCCATGGCCGCCCTGCTGCTGCAGGACGGGCCGGGCGGCAACGCCACCGTCACGGTGTGCCACTCGCGCACGCGCGAGATCAAGGCGGTGACCCGCCTGGCCGACATTCTGATCGTGGCGATGGGAAAGCCGGAGTTCGTGACGGGTGACATGATCAAGCCCGGCGCGGTGGTAATCGACGTGGGCACGAATCGCGTGGACGACCCCGCCACCAAGAAGGGCTACCGCCTCGTGGGGGACGTGAAGTTCAACGAGGCGAAGCAGGTGGCGGGAGCCATCACGCCCGTACCGGGAGGCGTGGGTCCCATGACCATCACGATGCTGCTTTTCAATACCGTCCAGGCAGCTCGCCAATGGGCGAAATCTTAGATCTGTTCGCCGGGGTCTCCCCCGAGGGCGCCTGGACCGTGACGCAGGTGACCCGGCGCGCGCGGGCCGTGGTCGAGGCGGGGCTCGCGCCGCTGTGGGTGCGGGGCGAGGTGAGCGGATTCAAGGCGTGGCAGAGCGGGCATTGGTACTTCGGGCTGCGCGACCGGACCGCGCAGCTGCGCTGCGTCATGTTCCAGAAGGACAACCGCCGGCTACCCGCGCCCCCCGCGGACGGCATGCAGGTGTTCGTCTTCGCCCGGCCCACCCTGTGGGAAGAGAAGGGGGAGTTTCGCCTCACCGTGCTGGACCTGCTGTCGACCGAAGCCGGTGGACTGTGGCAGGTCGCGTTCGAGAAGGCCAAGGCGGCGCTCACCAAGGACGGGCTGCTCGATCCGGCGCGCAAGCGGCGTCTGCCCCGCTACCCGCGGCGCATCGCGGTCGTGACGAGCCCCGACGGAGCGGCGCTGCGCGACATCATCGCGGTGACCACCCGGCGCTGGCCCGTCGCCGAACTGCTCGTGGTCCCGACGCGCGTCCAGGGCGATGGGGCGGAGGGCGAGATTCGCGGGGCGCTCGCCCTGGTGACGCGGCTCCAGGGCCTCGATCTGGTCATCATCGGGCGCGGCGGCGGCTCGCGCGAGGATCTCTGGACCTTCAATCACGAGCGCGTGGCCCGCGCCGTGGCGGCGCTTCCCGTGCCCGTGATCTCGGCCGTCGGACACGAGACCGACGTGACGCTGTGCGATCTGGTGGCCGACCTGCGCGCGCCCACGCCCTCCGCGGCCGCCGAGGCGGCTACGCCCGATGCCGCCGAGGTGTTGGTCGACCTGGACCATCTCGGCGCGCGGCTGGCGCGGGGGCTCGCGGCACGCTCCAGTCGGGTGGCCGAGCGCCTTGATCGCGGCTTCGACCGCCTCACCGGCGTCCTGGAGCGGCGGCTGGAGCGGCACCGACAGGCGCTCGCCGGCCTCGCCGGTCGGCTCGACGCGCTGTCGCCGCTTCGCATCCTCGAGCGCGGCTATGCGCTGGCGCGGGACGAGCAGGGCCGCGTGCTGAAGCGGGTCGCGCAGTTCACGCCGGCGCTGCCGTTCCGACTGCGCGTCACCGATGGCACCGTGGCCGCCCGGGTGACGGAATCCTGATGGCGCGCGCCCGCGAGCCTCTCAACTTTGCCGAGCAGCTCGAGCGGCTCGAGGAAATCGTGCGCCGGCTCGAGGGCGAGGAGCTCGACCTGGACGCCGCCCTCAAGCTGTTCGAGGAAGGGGTCGAGCGCCTGCGGCAGGCGCGGGAGCGCCTCACCGCCGCCGAGGCCCAGGTCAAGCAGGTCCTCGCCGATCAGGCCGGCAATGTCCGGGTTGAAGACCTCGACGGCTGACCGCGCACTGGAGGCGTACCTCGCCGAGGCCCGGACCCGCGTGGACGCGGTCTTGGAGTCCTGGGGGGTGCGGGCGGGGCAGTGGTGGCCCGGCCCGGTGCCCGCGGCCATGCGCTACAGCCTGCTCTCCACCGGGAAGCGGCTGCGGCCGACGCTCGTCTTTGCCGCGGCCGAGGCGGTGGGCGGGGGGGGCGCGTCGGAGCACGTGGCCGAGCTCGCGGCCGCGGTCGAGGTGGTGCATGCCTACTCGCTCGTGCACGACGATCTTCCCTGCATGGACAACGACGACCTGCGCCGCGGGCGGCCCACGACGCACCGTGCCTTCGACGTGCGGACCGCGGTCGTGGCGGGCTATCACATGGTCGCCCTGGGCGCGCGGGTGCTCGACGCGGGGCTCGCGGCGCTCACGCCCGACGCCCGCCGGCGGATCGCGCTCGAGCTGTTTCGCGCGGCCGGCGCCGGGGGCATGATCGGCGGGCAGGCGCTGGACCTCGAGGCCGAGGGTCGGCGGCTGACACCGGCGGCGCTGGAGGACGTCCATCGCCGCAAGACCGGCGCGCTCATCTCGGCCGCCTGCGTCATCGGCGCCATGGCGGCGGGAGCGCCGGGCGCCGCGTGCGAGGCGCTGCGCGGCTACGGGGCCGACGTGGGGCTCGCCTTCCAGATCTACGACGACGTGCTCGACGCGACCGCGACTTCCGACCAGCTGGGCAAGACAGCGGGGAAGGACGCGGCGGACGGCAAGTCGACGTTCGCGACCCTGCTGGGCGTGGGCGCCGCGCGGGCCGAAGCGGAGCGTCTGGCGGCACGGGCGGTGGACCGCCTGCGGCAGGCGGGGTTAGTTTCTGCTACGCTCGCGGGCCTGGCGCACTACATTGTGACGAGGCCGAATTGAACCAGTTGCGGATTAACCAATTGCGGATTGCGGATTGCGGATTGCGGATTGGACACCCGCCCTTCGAATCCGCAATCCACAATCCACAATCCGCAATCTGTCGGAAAGGGTACCTTGGCTCTTCTTGATTCGATCGCGGGTCCCGCGGACGTCAGGCGGCTCTCCAAGGACCAGCTCCAGCCGCTCGCCGACGAGGTGCGCCGCCGTCTGATCGAGGTCGTCTCTCAGACGGGGGGGCACATCGGGGCCGGGCTGGGGGTCGTCGAGCTGACGGTCGCGCTGTGCTACTGCTTCGACTCGCCGCGCGACCGGATCGTGTGGGACGTCGGGCACCAGGGCTACCCGTGGAAGATCCTCACCGGCCGCAACGACCGCCTCCCCACGCTGCGTCAGCCGGCTGGCCTGTCGGGATTCCTGCGGCGCGACGAGAGTCCCCACGACCAGTTCGGCGCGGGGCACGCGGGCACGGGCCTCTCGGCCGCGTTCGGGATCGCCACGGCACGCGACCTCAAAGGCGAGCAGTTCAAGGTCGTCGCCGTGGTGGGCGACGGCGCGCTCACGTGCGGCCTGCCGTACGAGGCGATGAACAATGCGGGCCACTCGGGTCGCGACGTCATCATGGTGCTGAACGACAACGGCATGTCGATCGCGCCCAACGTCGGCGCCATCAACAAGTACCTGGGCTCCATCATCGCGAGTCCGATCACGGTGCGGATCCGCGAGCGCATGAAGGGGCTGATCGAGTCCGTCTCCCATGTCGTCGGCGGGCAGAAGCTCGTCGATTTCGCCAAGACGATGGAGGAGAGCATCAAGAACTTCTGGTCGCCGGGAATGCTGTTCGAGGAGCTGGGGTTCCGCTATTTCGGGCCGATCGACGGGCACAACATCGCGCAAATGGTGCAGACCCTGGAGATCGTGAAGACGCTCAGAGGCCCCCGCGTGGTGCACGTGATTACTGAGAAGGGCAAAGGCTTCCCCCTGCCGCATCCCGACACGGAGAAGTATCACGCCCGCGCGCCCTACGACCCCGTCACGGGCGAGCTGCGACCCGTCAAAGCGGGACCGCCGCAGTGGACGGCGGTGTTCGGCGAAGCGCTGGGGCAGCTCGCCGGGGAGTACCCCAAGCTCGTGGCGATCACCGCGGCCATGCCGTCGGGCACGGGCACCGGCGTGTTCCAGAAAAAATGGCCCGATCGGTTCTTCGACGTCGGCATCGCGGAGGCGCACGCCGTGACGTTCGCCGCCGGGCTCGCCACGCAGGGGATCCGCCCGGTGGTCGCGATCTATTCAACGTTCCTGCAGCGCGCGTACGACAGCATCATCCACGACGTGGCGATCCAGCGACTGCCGGTGCTGTTCTGTCTCGACCGCGCCGGCATGGTCGGCGAAGACGGCCAGACGCACATGGGTCTGTACGACATCGCGTACCTGCTCGCGGTCCCGAACATGACGGTGACGGCCCCCAAGGACAGCGCCGAATTGATCGGGCTGCTGCGCTGCGCCCTGGAGCATGCCGACGGGCCGTTCTCGATCCGATACCCGCGCGACCGGGCCCCGGGTGAGGCTCCCCCCGCGGCCGAAGTGGCGCCCATCCCCTACGGCACGTGGGAAATCCTGCGCAAGGGTCGGGAATGCGCGCTGCTCGCGGTCGGCGCGATGTGCCAGCCGGCGGTGGCCGCGGCGGAGTTGCTCGCCGCCGACGGGCTCGACGTCACCGTCGTGAACTGCCGGTTCATGAAGCCGATGGACCGCGAGCTGCTGGACGGCCTGGTGCGCGACCATCGCCTGCTCGTCACGGTGGAGGACGGGACCGTAACCAACGGCTTCGGCGCCCAGCTTGCGGGACTCGTCGCCACGGTGGCCCCGGAGGTGCGCGTCGGCCTGCTCGGGGCGCCCGATCGGACCTACGAGCACGCGCCCCGCGCCCAGCAGCTCGCGGACGTCGGCCTCACGGGCAGCGCGATCGCCGCCCGCGTGCGTGCGCTCGCGGCGGAGGAATCGCCCGCGCACTCATGAACGTCGGGGTGGTCGGCAACCCGAGCTACCGCGATCTCAAGAGCATCCTCGCGCATCTCGCGCAGGTCGCGCCCCGGCTGGGTCTTACGTTGTTCACCGAGGAGCACATCGCGGTGCTCTGGCCCGAGCCCGCGCCCGCCCCGCTGCACGGCGCGCCCCAGCTCGAGTGCCTCGTCACGCTGGGCGGCGACGGCACCCTGCTGCGCGGCGCGCGTAGCCTCAACGGCGCCCGCACCCCCATTCTCGGCGTGAATCTGGGGCGCGTCGGCTTCCTCACCACCGCCAACGCGCAGACGCTGGACTGGGCGCTCGACGTCCTGGTGCGCCGGGCGTACGCCACCGAGTCGCGCCTCGCCCTCGCGCCGTTCATCCTGGACAAGCAGGGCAAGACCCGCCCCGAGCCGGTGGTCCTGAACGACGCCGTGGTCCACAAGGGCGGCGTGGCCCGCGTCATCCGGCTGCGCGTGTCGGTCGACGGCGACGAGGTCGGCCAGTACTCGGCGGACGGGATCGTCGTGGCGACGCCCACCGGCTCGACGGCCTACGCCCTCTCCGCCGGCGGGCCGATCGTCGTCCCCGGCGTCGACGCCATCGTCGTCGCCGCCATCTGTCCCCACACGCTGGCCGTGCGCCCGCTGGTGGTGCCCTCCCAGGCCAGCGTCACCGTGGAGCCGATTCCTCCTTGGACGGAGGACGTGCTCGTGTCCTTCGACGGCCAGGTCGGCACCACCATGCAGGCCGGTGAGCGGCTGGTGGTCAAACGCGCCGAGCAGCCGGTCCTGCTCGTGCGGCTCGGACCCGAAGGCTTCTTCGCCCGCATGCGCAAGAAGCTGCAGTGGGGCGACCTCTCCGACCGCGAGCGCCAGTAGTGCTGACGGAGCTGCGCGTCCGCGACCTCGCCGTCATCGCCGACGTCACCCTGTCCCTCACTCCTGGCTTGAACGTCCTCACCGGCGAGACCGGGGCGGGCAAGTCCATGCTCGTGGACGCCCTGGCCCTGCTCCTGGGCGAGCGTGCGTCCAGTGACGTCGTCCGTCCCGGCGCTCAAAAGACCGTGATCGAAGGCGCGTTCGAATTGTCCCCTACCGCCCTCTCCCGCCTTCTACCGCCTTTTACCGCCCTTGGGGTGGACGTCGAGGACGGGCGCCTCGTCCTCAAGCGCGAGATCAGCGGGGAGGGGCGCTCCCGCGCCTGGGTCAACGGCAGCCCCACCACGGTGGGCATCCTGACGCAGCTCGGGGCCTTGCTGGTTGACCTGCACGGGCAGCACGAGACCCAGTCGCTGCTCAAGGCCGACGCACAGCGCGACATGCTCGACCTCTACGCCGCGGCGGCCGTGGAGCGGGCCGCGGTGCGCGACGCGCACGCGCGCTTACGGGAGCTCGAGCAGCGGGAGGAGGCGCTGCTCGCGCAGCGCGACGACGTGCAGCGCAAGGCGGACTACCTTCGCCACGTGGTGGAGGAGATCTCGCGCGCCGGGCCGCGAGTCGGCGAGACGGAGGCGCTCGAAACGGAGGCGAAACGTCTCGCGCACGCCGACGAGCTGGGCAGGCTGTCGCGCGAGCTGGAGCAGGCGCTCGAGACCGTGAATACGGCGGGCCTGGCCCGCGCCGCAAAGCTGTTCGCGAGCCTGGCGAAGCTCGACCCGTCGGTCGAGCCCTGGCGGACCCTGGTGGACGGAGCGTTCGCCAACGTGGAGGAGCTGGCGCAGACGGCGCGCGACTACGGCGCGGGGATCGAGGGCGATCCCAGCCGGCTCGCGGCGGTGGAACAGCGCCGCGATGCGCTGTACCGCCTCACGCAGAAGTACGGTCCCGCGTTGCCCGACGTGCTCGCCACCCGGGACCGCGCCGCGCGCGAGCTCGAGCTGCTCGACACGGCGGACCTGGACCTGCGCGAGATCGCCGGGCAGCGGGCGACGGCCGCGGCCGATTTCGCGCGCGCCTGCACGGCGCTCACTGCCAAGCGCCAAGAGGGCGTCGAGCGACTAGCCAAGGCTGTGAACCAACTCCTGCCGGCGCTCGGCATGCCGGGAGGCCGGTTTGGTGTGACGCTGCAACCGCGCACCGCGCACGGCGCACACGGTGGCGAGGACGTCACCTTCGTCGTGCAGCTAAACGTGGGCCTCGACGCGCGCCCGCTGGCCAAAGTCGCTTCGGGTGGCGAGCTGTCGCGCCTCATGCTTGCCCTCAAGGTCGTGCTGGCGGAGCACGACGCCGTGCCGACGCTCGTGTTCGACGAGGTGGATCAGGGCATCGGGGGGGAAGTGGGCGGGCGAGTGGGCGAGGCGCTGGCGGCGGTGACGCGCGACGAGCGACGCCAGGCACTCGTCATCACGCACCTGCCACAGATTGCGGCGTACGCCGGGCACCAGCTGGTCGTGGCCAAGGGAGCGCGCGGCGGGGTCGCGACCAGCGACGTACGGGCCGTCACCGGAGAGGCGCGGACCCGCGAGCTGGCCCGCATGCTGGGCGATCCCGACATGGACAGCGCCCTCGGCCATGCGACCGAGCTGCTCAGAAAAGCTTCCGCGACGTCCGCATCACCAGCCGATACACCGTCGCGCCCGGGACGAAGCCCCCGCCGCTGACGGTCTGCTCGATCGAAAGGCCGCCTTCGACCATGGCACCGTGATAGGTCATCGCAAAGCCGAGCCGCAGCCGGTGCTCCGAAGTGCCCTGGTCGAGCAGGCTCGCGGCGGTCGGCGCTCCCAGGCGCGTCGCGAGCGCGATGGAATCCTGGGGTGACTGGAACGCGTAGCGGTCCTGCTGCTTGGTCCAGTAGCCCGCGGTGAAGCCGGCCGCGAACTCGGGTGCGAGCCGGACCAACGGCGCCACGTCCACGCCGACGTAGTCTCCCGGATCCCACCGCAGGCTCGCCGTGGCGGCCACCGGCACGAGAAACGCGTTCGGGGGCGCCACGCGGCGCACACGCGTCCCGGGGCGCTGCAGCCCGGCGCGGACGGCGAGGTTGAGCCACAGTGGGCCTGCAATCAGCTCCTGGGTCAGCTGCCCTTCGAGATCGGTCTGGTGATCGCCGATCGAGGGAGCGAGCAGGTCGTCGGCCGAGTCCCGCGCCCCGGTGGGAAGGCGCACCAGTGCCTTCACGGCGGCGGCGTAGTGAGCGCCGGCCAGGAGACGGTACTTGGCGGCGAGCTCGACGTCGCCGAGCCCGTAGCGAAAACCGGTACGGAAGGGAATCCGGTTGTATCCGAACCCGATGGCGCTGTCGACGATCGCCGCCTGCAGCAGGGCGCCGCTCACCGTGTCCGTCGGCAAGAGAAACGTGGTATCGAAGCCGGCGACGCCGAACGTGGACATGTCGCGCCTGATGCGGGCGACCGCGCTGTCGATGCCGCGACCCGCGCTGGAAGAGTCGAGCGGCATGAAGGGCGAGCCGACCTGCGCCACGCCGTACACGGTGCCGTGGAGGGCGTCGCGCACGGAACGCCAGTACGTCAGGCTGTCACGTGCCGGGCACGAAGGGGTACAGGAGCCGTACAACCCGGCATTGATGTTCTGCTCGAAGCGCGCCAGCGTCGTGTCGAACTGCGTGAAGAAAGCGAGGTAGGCCGCGTCCGCGCCGGCGACATTGAGGCGGGGGTTGAGCCCGAGATTGGCGCTCGTGTTGGACAGTTGCATGGCGCTGCGCGTCGCGAGCCGCACGATCGGCACCGTCAGGCTCACCGAGAGGCGGCTCGTGACGCCGAGCTCGGCGGTGACGGGGTAGGTGCGGCGCTCCTGGCGCACGCTCAAGAGGCCGGCCCCGAGGCTCGCCACGAAGCGCGGGAGCAGCGGCTGTCGGTCGGGGGAGCCCAGCACCTGCGGCCGAATGACGGGGACCAGGTCGCCGGTCACGGTCCGCACGTTCTGCTCGAGCTGGGCCAAGGCGGGGATGTAGCGACTGCCCACGGTGTCTCCCGTGAGACCGAAGCCGAGCCGGCGTCGCCCTGCATCGGTGAACTCGTCGTTCCAGGTCATGATACGCGGATCGAACGTCACGCGCAGGATCCCGCGGCCCGGGACGTCGGTCCGCTCGACCGCCTGAGCGGCGAGCATGGCCCCGCCCGTCAGGGCGGGGAACGCGAGGGCGAGCATTTGGGCGAGTCTCATTAGCAAAACGGCACCCGCCGGGCGGCGGATGCCGTGTTCGCTACCCCGCCGGAGGCTCGCGGTTCGCGTCAGGGCACCCCTGTAACGGGGATCGCCGACCCGTAGGTGGCGTTGATGGTCTGCACGATCACCTGCGCGATCAGGTGATGGGTCGCGTTACTGGGGTGAATGCCGTCACAGGAAAACGCCAGCCCGAATGGGCTCCCCGAGGCGGTGCCGTTGCAGCTCGTCGCCGCGGTGTTCGGGAAGATGCGCACCTGGGTCGTGTCGCCGCGGAGCGTGGCTAGCGGCCCATTGGGATCCAAGTATGCCCACTGCCGTGCCGCCGCCCGGGCACTGATCACAGCATTGTACGCCGCCACCGTCGCGTGGATGTTGGCCAGCTCCGCGGGGTCGATGTTGTGGGCGTTGGTGCAGTCCAGCGTGTCGGGCACGCCGGCCGCCGCGGCGCCGATCAATCCGAACCCATATTGAAACGCCACGAGCACCGTGTCCCCGATGCCCCCGGAGGTGCGCGGAGCGCAGTTCGCCGAGACGACCATCGCGGGCGGCAGCTTGGACTGGAGAAACGCCCCGAAGTACGTAACGCCGTAGGAGAAGTACGGGATCGCCGCTACGTCAGCGACGCCGATAAGGATGGCACCCTGAACGGAAGGAGTGGAGTCGATGTCGGCCAGCAGCGAGTCGTAGCGCGCCCGGAACACGGCCGTGTCCGTCACCTCCGCCGGGTTACCGGCGTTGGCGGTGTCGGTGGCCGCGCCGAGCACGTCGTTGTTGCCGATCCAGGCGCTCACGAACGTCGGCTGTGCGGCGCGCATCGCTTGGATCTGCGAGCGGGCGCCGAGGATGAGCAGCGTCAGCGCGTTGGCCGAAGGCGTCGGACCGGCGTGCATCGGGTCGAATACGGTCGCTCCCGGCACCGCGACGTTACTGATGTAGGGCGGGAGGGGCGCGCTGCGGAGCGAGCACGGCGGCGCAGCAGTGCCACCGAGCCGGTGCGGGGCCCCGGACGCCGTGAACAGTGTATCGATCGGGGGCGGGCAGCCGGGAATCGTGAGGCTCGGGCGGTAGAAGGAATCGCCCGCCATCGCCACGGACAGCTTCACGGCGTACGACTGCTTCTGGGTCGAGTCGTTGATCCCCCCCGACTGGAAGCCCGCCGTGATGCTATTGCCGAGGGATACGTAGCGCTGAAACATGGCCCCGCCCTTGTACTGCGGAGGCGTCGACGTCAACAGGCCTTCGTTGTTGCAGCCCACGGCGGCCAGGACCAGTCCGGCGGCGAGCGACATGCGGCGGATCGTCATCGTCGGGCTCCCTTAGAACGCGTAGCTCAGCGACACCCCGAACAGGTGCGCGTGGAAGTCGTAGAGACCGTTGTTCATGGCGGCCGTCGCAGCGCCGAGCAGTGGCTCTCGTGTACGGCCACGCCGGTCGTCCTGTCGGATGTACTGATACGCGAGATCGGCGCTCAGGTCGTCGGTCAGCTTGACCGTGGTGCCCGCCGTAAACTCGTTACGCTGTGCCTCCGGCAGGAGCGGCGTCACGGTCTCGGTGGGGGCGGCGCCATCGTGATGCAGATAGCCGCCGCGGAACGTCCACTTCGCGTCCTTGGCCCACTCGGTGCCGAAGCGGAAGCCGCTGGTATTGCGATAGTTCTCGACCAGGTGGCGGGCCAAGAGGCCCGAGGCGTCCTGCGGAAACGTGATGTCGAGCTGGTCGAACTGGCTCCACCAGGTGAATTGGTAATCGCCCAACAGCGTCCAGCCGGCGGCGACCTTGTACGCCAGACCCAGCGCGAGCTGCGACGGATTCCTGATCGTGGTGGTCACCGGCTGCGTCCTGAACACCCCGCTTGTCGGGTCGAACAGGTTGAGCGGCGGCACCCTGAGGAAGGCGTCGATCGGCGTGCCCGCCGGGATCGTGATCGCGCCGATGCTGAGATCCGCCGGCACCACGAGGTTGGTCGACACCTGGGTAAAGGTCGCGGTGCCGGAATAGTCGAACTTCGCCTGGGTCAGGAAATTCGCCCCAAACGAAAGTTGATCGCTCAGCTTCACGATCGCGCCGAAGTGCGCCGCCACGGTCGTCTTGGTCGCTTCGAGGTGCGCGTTGGCGAAGTCCGTCCCGGGCGCGATACCGAACTGTCCGAACACGGGGGTCGGAGTTCCCGGGGGCACGGGGAGGATGGTGGCCGGGATGGGCACATCTGCCAGATCGAGTCGCTGGTTCAGCTCCACTTTGCCGAGCACGATGTCGAAGCCTGCGCCGAGGGAGACCTGCGGCGACAGCTGAAACGCGATGGTGGGTTGGATGTAAATCGACCGGAGCAAGTTCTTGTACCCGGCGAACCGCCCATCGAAGGTCGTGGGCCATCTGGTCTCGAGCCCGTAGGGCGCGAACAACCCGACCCCGACCCCGAGCTTGGGCGTAGCTGCGTACGAGATATAGACTTGCGGCACTGCGAGGAGCGGATCGTCGAGCGTGGCCTTCTGCTGGAACACGTCGTCGGTGAAGCCGCCCTGGACGTCGAGCAGCGTCGCGCCGACGGTGACGTGCCCGCCGGTGAGCCCGGCCAGGCCGGCGGGGTTGAAGAACATCCCTGAACCGTCCGAGCAGGGCGCCGCCACCCCAGCACCCGCCCGTCCCATCGCGCACGTTCCTTGCTCGTAAATGGCGAAACCCTGCGCACCTAGCAAAGTCGGGGTCGCGGCAAACAGCACCAGCGCGTACCTGACGCACGCCCGCATACGGTTTGTCTCCGGGTGGCCTTGGAGAGGTGGTGGAATCGGCTGGCCAACGGTAGCATTGGCCCGAATTGTTGTCAAACCGAATCCCTGTCAACCCTATGATTGGCAACGCGTCAGCCCTGTTCCGCGCGACGTTCGGTGTGGCGCCCCGGGTCGTGGCGTCGGCGCCCGGGCGCGTCAACCTGCTCGGCGAGCATACCGACTACAACGGCGGTCCGGTGCTGCCGGTGGCGACGGCGCTGCGCACCACCGTGGCGGTCGGCCCCGGCGACGCCGGCGTGCTCGAGCTGATCTCGACGCGCGACGGGGAGCGGGCGCGCGTTGCATGGCGCGACGCACGCCCCGCCGGGTGGGGCGCGTACCTCGCCGGCGTCATGCGCGAGCTGGACGCGACGGGCGCGGCGCCTGCCGGTGCCGGAGCCCGAGTGGCCGTCGCGAGCGACGTGCCCGTCGGCGCGGGGCTCGCCTCCTCGGCCGCGTTGACGGTGGCAGCGGCACAGGCGTTGAGCCTGCTCGCCGGGGTGCGGCTCAGCCCGCGCCAGCTCGCGGGCGCCGCGTTTCGCGCCGAACACGATTACGTGGGTGTGGGTTGCGGGATCATGGACCAGATGTGCGCCGCGCTGGCGCGGCCGGGGCACGCGCTATTGCTCGAGTGCGCGTCGCTCGCGGCGCGCCACATTCCCCTGCCGGGGCGCCTGTTGCTGGTGGACACAGGCACGCGACATGAGCTCACGAGGGGCGCGTTGAACGAGCGGCGCGCCGAGTGCGAGGCGGCCGTCGCGCGTCTCAAGCTCGAGCTGCCGGAGCTGGTGTGGCTCGCGAGCTGGCCCGCCCGCTGGCTGCCGCGCTTGAAGCGCGCCCTTCCCGAGCCGCTGCGCTCGCGCGCGCTGCACGTCGTGGGCGAGACGGCGCGCACCCGGTTTGGTGCGCAGCTCTTGACCCGCGGGCGCATGCGGCGCTTCGGAGAGCTGTTGTACGAGGCGCACGAGTCGTGTCGGCGCCTGTACGAGTGCAGCGCGCCCGAGCTGGATGTCGTGGTCGCCGCGGCGCGGCGGGCCGGCGCGCTGGGCGCGCGGCTCACGGGTGCGGGTTGGGGCGGCGCGGTGCTGGTGCTCCTGGGGAAGAGGGACGGGGGAAAAGGGAAGGGTGAGGCGAAGGTCTCGAAGGAGATCCGGCGCGCGTTTGCCGCCGAGTATGGGCGCGAGCCCTCGATCACCCGGGTGCGGCCGTCCGGTGGGGCACGCGGCAAGATCGTCACCGAGCGGGGCGCCGGCCATGTATGTTAAGACGCTCGTGCGCGAAGGAGACGGCGCATGTTTGAGATACCGGTGTGGGCCGTCGGAGTGGGGTTCATCGTCTTGACCGTCGCGGTGGCCCAGGTGGTCGCCAGGCGGCTGATCCCAGCCGACCAGCTGCGGCACGCCGATCGGCCCGGCGGACGGAGGGGAGCGAAGCGTGAGGTCGCGGAGGCGCTCGAAGAGGTGGAGGCGAGACTGGGCGAGCTCGACGACTTGCGGAAGCGACTCGGCGAGGTCGAGGAACGACTGGATTTCGCGGAACGCCTGCTCACCAAGCAGCGGGAGGCGGAGCGAATCGTCCCACCGCAGAGCTAGACGAGCGACGAAGCAGGCGCCGGGGTGGCGAAACTGGTAGACGCAAGGGACTTAAAATCCCTTGGGAGGCGACTCCCGTGCAGGTTCGAATCCTGCCCTCGGCATTGTCCCGGCTACGCCGCAGGTTCGCATCCTGCCCCGAGCACTCCGTCACGGCCGCCAATGAGGCTTGAGCTTGAATGTCAATGTGGGTATGTGGGTCAGCCGGGTCTGGTTGCTCCCGTCCGGTTTCATGACATAGATCTCCGAAAACGAAAGGCCATCCCGACCCGACACGAACACGATCGTGCTGCCGTCGGGTGACCACGCCGGGTCGCCATTGCCGCCGGAGTCACTCGTAAGGCGCATTGGGCTGCTGCCATCGGGATTCATTATCCAAATCTGAAACGCGCGCGTGTCTCGGTTCGACGAGAAGGCAATCCTGCGACCGTCAGGTGACCAGGAAGGCGTCTCCTCGGTTGCGGACGTGTCACCAATCGATGTGAGACCACTCCCATCTGTGTTGATCACGTAGAGGTGTCCGCTACTCTGACCGCTTGCGCCCCGGTTAGAAAAGAACACGATACGTCCATCCGGTGACCACGAGGGGTGGTCTTCGACGAAGGCATCGGTGAAGAGCGGCGTAACGCCAGTACCGTCCGCATTCATGACTGAGAGGCGGCTGCTCGAGATAAAGGCGATCTTCGCGCCGTCCGGCGACCAGGCGGGCCCCCACTCGCTCCCCGCACCGGACGTGAGCGGCATCAGCCCGCCGCCATCGTCGCGCATCAGGAAGAGATGCCATCGCCCAGTGGTGTCCCGGCCGGCGGAACTAAACATGATCTTCGACCCATCGGGCGACCATGCCGGATCGTCATCGAGCGCGGGGTTGCGCGTGACGTTCGTCACGTGTCCGCCGAGAGAATCTGTCACATAGATATCCAAGTCGGGACCGGATGCGGTTGGTTGGAACCTCGTGAACACGATCGTGGGTCGGCCACCGGGCCCCGTGCCCTCACGGCAGGCAACCAGAAGAAGGAAGGGCACGACGTACTTGATCATGACGACCTCCCAGGGCGGCTGATTGAACTCGAGTCCTGCCCTCGGCATCGATACGCGGCAGCTAGGGTGTCACCTGAGCTCCCACGCCGAGCACGCCGGCGTTGCCCCCACCCTTGATCTTCTCGTTGTCGTATGCCAGATGCACGCCCCACGACCCGAACCCGATGTTGGCGCCAATCGCGTACCCGAACTCCGTGCTGCTTCCTCCCGTACTCACCTCGCTGTGATACCGGATCCCCGGGGAGACGTAGGGCTCGACGCTGAACCCCGGCGCCGGAAGCCGTACACCGACGCCCACCGCGCCCGTGACCGCCGTGCCTGACGGGGAAACCACGACGTTCGCCAATTCAGTGCGCGCCACGCCGACCTGTAAGTTCGCTCGGATTCCCGGGGAGGGGATCGGCAGCAGCGTGCCGCCGATCAACTGAATTGCCACGTTCCCACCGATGGACGTCAAACCCTCCCAGCTCGCCGCACCGATGGTAAAGGTGGCGGTTCCGAGGCCCACCGACAGCCGCGCGCCCCAGGCAGTGCCGCCGCCATAGTTGTCGTCGGGTTTGGCATAATCGGCGCTGACGACGAACCCACCGCCCGAGGGATTGTTCCACATCGGTTCGCCGAGCCACTGCGCGGCGGCGGGTACCGCGAGACCGGTCACGACGCCGAGCGTCAACACGGCGCGGTTCACGTCTGGCCTAGCGGCCCGTCCCCCGGCGGTCCCCGTCGCTGCCGGCGAACAGGGGCGCCAGCATCCAGCGGCCCAGCGCCGCGCCCCATGTCCACGCGCGCGACCGCGCGCGTCGTCGCTCCGCCACCACGCGGAATCCGAACGCCTTGCACCCGGGACTGTTGAAGATCAGATGCCGTCGCAGGATGCGGAGGATAAAGACGCGCCCGAAGGTCTCATAGCCCAACCGATACACGGACTTGAGGGAGCTGAGATTGTTGGCCTCGACGTAGGCGAGCATCCCCCGGTAGCCCCGCGCGCGCCACGCGTCGAGCGTGCGGGCCATGGTGATCGCGTGAAACCGCCGTCCGCGATATGGCTCCAGCGTGAGTCCCTTGTAGCGGTACACATACGCCTGGTCGAAGTGCAGCCACAGGTCGTCGTTGATCTTGGTCGGCGCGTGCGTATACCACCCGTACGACACGACGCGATCGCCGTCCAGTACGCCGTAGCACGCATCACCCCGGCCGAGCGCCTCGCTCACAAACTCGGGCGGCAAATCGTACCGCCGATCCAGGGACACCCGCTCGAGCGTCTCGCTGTCGAGAAAACCGCCGGTAAAGCCGGTGGGGCACTCGGTGAACCGCGCGTCCGCTCCGGCGAGGTAAATCCCGCGCAACACCTTGAAGGAAACGACGTGATGGATCGCGCGGAACGCGAATTCCCGAAGCGTGCTGCGCAGCCCGAACGCCGCGCGCTCGCGCCGGAAGTCCGCTGCGACGCGGCGAAACCAACGGCGCGAAAACCGTGGCGGGTCCTCTGCACGGTCGGTCCACACGGCGTCACGACCCGATACGGCTGCTATCGTCATGGCCTGGAGTCTCCGGGTGCGTGCGCGAAGTGCAGAGTTTGTGCCACGTCGTAGCATCGACGCAACGACTTACTGTGTCGCGTCCACGCAGCAGCTCGAAGTCGGCGGGTATCCTGTCGCGCTGCGGATACACCACAGGACGTCGCGCCTGTGACCCGGCACACGGCACCCCAGGTCACTTAGAGTATCCTTAGCTCGACTCGCCGCGGAGGACATGCACATGGCCGGCTTGTGGGCTCGTTTGGCGGCCGACCTCAACGTCAGGCTGCGCCGCGGCGCGTGGTATCGTATCACGCAGCTCGGGCCGCTCCAGGCAATCGTCGAAGTGCGCGGGCGGCCGCTCGAAGTCCCGTCCGCATTCCTGCAGGTGATCGACAGTCCGCCTCGCACGTGGAGCGTGGTCGCGCGCCCGAGCGACGCGGTGCGGCTGCCGCAGACCTGGGGCGACCGCTATGCCGTGTGCCCGAGCTGCCGCGGGCGACAGTCGATCGAAGGGCGTCCACGCACCATGGCGTGCCAGCGGTGCGGCGGCGAGTTCAAGGTGACCTGGGCGGAGGCGTAACCCCCGGTCCTACCTGCTCTTTACAGCCTCCTGACCTGTCCGATGCAACCATTAGGCACCTTGCCACGTCTTACAAGTCGACGCGTGCGGTCTTACCAGCAGTTCGGGAGGCACTCTATGCGCATCTACGCTTTGATGCTCGGCATCGCGCTCACGACTGGCTACGGCTACGCCGCCGAGCTCGCGGTGTCGTCTGTGGATCCGGGCCGCCAGACACGAGCGAATCCTCCGGCCCCGATCCCGGCGAGCGGCAACCCGGGCGAGGTATGGTATGGTGGTGTGCTCGATCCCATCACCGTGGAATCGTCCCGCGGTGACATCCACGCAGCCGCCCATGCGCGGATACTCAGTCGCCCGACGGTGCGATGCGTCGGCGCGGACCGGTCGACGTTCCGTACGATCTCCTGAGGCGTGGAGGGGGGCTTCGGCCCCCTTCCCGCCGCCGTCGGCCGCTCCCACCCCCAGTTTCGGAAACCCCGCCTCGCCAAGCAGCGTAAGACCTGCCAGTATCTAGCTCCGGAAACAGGGGGAGCGGATGAGCGGGTTCTGGGACACGTGGCGCAAGGAAATCATTCGGGGGACCGCGTTGTTCTGCGGCGTCCTCTGCGTTTGGCTGCTGGCGCGGCACTTCGTGAGTCGCGTGCGGCAGGGCGTCACGGACCGCCTGCCCATGGCGCTGCGCGACCTGCGCAATGAATTCGACCCCGGCTCCGACGCCGGTCCCCGCATAGCGGGTGGGACCTGGATGTATCGGGCCAAGGTCGCGCCCAAGCAGTGGGTGTGGATCCGCGACACGCGCGGCTCGGTCACGGTCGAGCCCGCCAAAGGCGACCAGGTCGAAATCACCGCGGTGAAGAGCTATCGGTCGTCGGACACCGGGGGCGTGCGGCTCGTGGCCGAGCCGTACGACGGTGGCGTCGCGGTGTGCGCCCTGTGGCCCGGCGGCGACTCGCGCTGCGGCCCACAAGACGCCGATTACGAGATGCACCGGACGAATCGCAACGACGTGGCCGTGGACTTTACCGTTCGGCTCCCCGCCAACGTACGCCTGGGTGCGTCGACCATGGTGGGTGATCTGCGAGTGAGAGGTGGGCGCGCGCCCCTGGTGCTGCACACGGTCAGTGGCGAGGTGGACGCCGTGACGGCGCAGGGCCCGGTCAAGGCCACTTCCATGAATGGCGGCGTGCGGGTCCGCATGGACGCCTTCGGCGATACCGGAGCGGTGTCACTGAAGACGATCAACGGCTCGGTCACGGCCGAGCTGCCGCCCTGGCTCGACGCGCAGGTGAGCGCAAAGACGATCAACGGTGCGATCGTGACCGAATACCCGCTGACGGTGAACGGCAAGTTCACGGCCCATGACGTCGAGGGCACGCTCGGTCGCGGCGGCCGGAAGGTGCGCCTCGAGACAGTGAACGGCTCGATCCACCTGCACAAGGCGCCTCAGGGCGCCAGGTAGCGGGCCACCTCTTCCGCAAAGCCGCGGACGTCGATCGGCTTCGTGATGTAGCCGTCGAATCCCGCCGCCAGCGCGTGTTCGCGATCACCCGGCATGGCGTGCGCCGTGAGGGCCACCACTCTCCAGGGATGCGTACCCGCGAGCCGCTTCACATCGGCCAGGACGCTGAAGCCGTCGCGGCCGGGCAGTTGAATGTCGAGCAGCACCAGCGCGGGCGGCGGCTGCTCGGCCACGAGCGTCGCCACCAGCGGCTCGCCCGACGGCAGGCCGATCACGCGGTGTCCCTTCATGGTGAGCAGGGCCGTGATGAGCTTCAGGTTGTCGGGCTGGTCTTCCACCACCACGATCGTGGCCATCAGGCGCGCTCCGGCGTGAGTTCGCTGCGCGGGACCGTGAACCAGAAGGTGCTGCCCTTGCCGAGCTGGCTCTCCACGCCGATGGCCCCACCCTGCAGCTCGACGAGTCGCTTCGACAGCGCGAGGCCGAGGCCGGTGCCTTCGTAGCGGCGGCTGGGGCTCCCGTCGAGCTGCACGAATTCCTGAAACAGCTTCTCTTGGTCGTCGGGGGCGATGCCGATGCCGCTGTCGCTCACCGCCACCCGCACGCGATCGCCGGCGAGCTGCGCGCTGAGCGCGATGCGCCCGCCGTCGGTGGTGAACTTGATGGCGTTGGACAGCAGGTTCAGGAGCACCTGGCGGAGGCGCCCACGGTCGGCCGTGACGATCAGCGGCTCGCGCAGCGGTTCGATCGCGAGCTTGTGTTTGCGGGCCTCGAGCTGGGCGCGCACGGTGTCGGCCACCTCGCGGAACAGCGCATCGAGCGCCAGCGGCTCGAGCCGGAGCTCCATGCGCCCGGCGGCGATCTTGGAGAGGTCGAGCAACTCGTTGATGAACTCCAGCAAGTGACGGCCGTTGCGCGCGATGGTCTCGAGGTAATCGCGCTGGGTATCGGTGAGCGGGCTGTCCGGCGAGGCCATCGTCAGGAGCAGGTCGCTGAACCCGATGACGCTGTTCAACGGGGTGCGCAGCTCGTGCGAGACGTTGGCGAGGAACTGATCCTTGAGCTTACCCGCCTGATCGAGCTCCGCATTGAGCCGCGTCAGCTCCTGGCGCTGCTCCTCGAGCTTGGCGTTCTGGGTCTCGAGCCGCTGGGCGGCGCGCCGCACCTCCACCGCGAGGCGGCGGGTGTGCAGATGCGCGGACTCGCGCTCGCACGCGATGGTCAGATTGGGCGCCGCCTGCTCCAGCGTCGCGCGTGCGTCGGCGGTCAGCGAACCGGCGACGACCACCGCGAGCAGCCCGACCAGGCGCTCGCGCGCGCGCAGCGGCACGAGGGCGACGCACCCGGTCGCGAGCGGTGCGTCAGGGGACAGCTGGAGTTGGCTGCGCACGCCGGAGGCCGCCGCGCCGTCATGGTGGATCACCTGGGCGGCGTCCCCCACGAGCTGGCGGACCACGTCGCGGGCGAGCGGCCGGGCGGTGGTGCGGTGCATGCCCGTCGGAGCCCACTCGTTGGTGTCGTAGCTCGGCTGATACAGCGCCAGGGCGATGGCGCCGGTGGCGTCGGCGAGGACCGCGAGCGCCGCGCCGAAGCTGCCGCCCGGGGCGGAGTCCTGCGGCGGCACGTTCAGCGCGGCGAGCAGCCGGGCCGTGTGGGCCTGGATCCACTCGCGCCACGTCAGCGCGGCCGCCATGCGGTTGACGCCGCGGGCGATGGTGCCGAACTCCTCCGGCTGATCCTCGCGCAGCCGCTCCGCGTACTGCCCCGCCGCCACGCGCTCGAGCGCGCCCACGACGTGGGCGAACGGCGTCGCCAGCCGCCGCCGGTTGTACCACAGCCCCACCCCGAGCACCACGAGGATCCCTAGAAAGATGACCGTGCTCTGGACCGCCGCCTGGATCGCCTCGTCCCCTACCTCGGCGGTGAGCTCCTGCATCGCGGCGAGCTGGGCGCGCAGGGCGGGGGAGGGGGAGAACCGGTCCAGCCGCTCGAGGCGCTGGCTCAGGTCGATCATGTCGGCCTGGGTGCGCTGCGCGCTCTGCCAGATCGCGACCCGCTCGGCGAGACCCGCGACCGCGATGACGATGAAGGCCGCGCCGAACAGCTGGCTGATGCTCGGGGCGCGGAACAGCCGCCACGACCGCGCCCACAGACCTGGCAACGCCGGCGGTGAGTTCGTCATGCGCGGTCTATAACTAGGCGAGCGGCGGGCAGCGGGACAAGAGCGACGCTGGCGGCGGCGTGCGAGGGACGGTAAGCTAGGCCCACACGTCCCGTGGCCGACCTGCTCGAATCCCTGCGTGAGGCCCTCGCCGACCGCTACGCGGTCGAGCGAGAGGTCGGGCACGGGGGGATGGCGACGGTATTTCGGGCGGAGGACCGGAAACACCACCGCGCCGTGGCGATCAAGGTCCTCCGCGCGGACCTCGCCGCGGTGCTCGGCCCCGACCGGTTCTTGCGCGAGATCGAGATCGCCGCGCGGCTGCAGCACCCCCACATCCTGCCCCTGTACGACTCGGGCTCGGCCGCCGGCATCCTCTATTACGTCATGCCGTACGTCGAAGGCGAGTCGCTCCGCGATCGTCTGACGCGGGAGCAACAGCTCCCCCTGGAGGACGCGCTGCGGATCGCGACCGAGGTCGCGGGCGCGCTGGCGTACGCGCACAGCCACGGGATCGTGCACCGCGACATCAAGCCGGAGAACATCATGCTCTCAGGTGGCACGGCCGTGGTCGCGGACTTCGGCATCGCG